>JAFSXN010000137.1 GCA_017444015.1 Lachnospiraceae bacterium
ATAACGTAAATCGGGTGGCAAAGTCCATCTGCCAAAGATTAGATCCCAGATTGTGGAGCTGTGTGCGCATCGTCGATCTGGTCGCGTTATTGTACGGTGTTTCCCCGGTTTTTGATTTCTTGGTCGATGATCCGCTGTGATAACGCCCTACATAGACAGCATCCCTCTCACCTTTTCCATCTCCTCTGTCCATATGCGCCGGAGATACGGAAAAGCCATCCGCAGGTCCGTCCGCGATCTGGACCTTCATCCCCGCGCCGTTCTGCGTGATCTTATACCAGAACTTCGGTATCTTGACCATCGTTCCGCCTGTACGCTCTTCCTTTACCATTCCGGCCCATGGTTGAAGCGAATCAAACGGCGATCCGTAGTTTGACGCTCCGGAAACATAGGGCACCGGATCTGTAAAGTCTGCTGCCGCGTCCGTTCTCGTCCATGCAGTCGTACTTGTCCCATCCCATGAAGCGCCGTAGATCGTCGTAAATGTAGCCGTTACCGCTATCGTAGCGCTCGCTGCGAGATAATTGGTCGTAGCCGGCATTGATAGAGTAACCGTTGCTGCCCCGGTGGCATCGTTTACGCTTGCGATAGTTACGATCAGATTACCGTTCATTGTAGCTGTCGCAACAGAAGTATCGTCGCTCAAAGCCGTCACGGTCCCGTCTCCTGTTACCGTAAGCCCAAGTTGTACGGAAGTATGACTGGAATCAAGAGTTACACTGTTTGACTGTGGTGTAATGGAAGCAGTCGCCTTCGCTATGGACCATGGCCTTGTCTGGTCCGCCGTCGATCCACCGCTCCACTGATAATTCGCTGAGTCGATCAGTGAAAAAGTCACGTTGTAATCACCCGCGTTTATCTCTGAATCCCCACTTACAGAAATCAGAGTATTATCATAGGGCCCAATCGTCGGATGAAGCGCAGAGCCTGTATAAGTTAGATTGCTCGACACAGAAGGCACCGTAAGAGTGACTTTGTTAATCGACCAGGCAAACGTCTTCGGCTCCGTCGTCAGGTCCTTCCATACGTACTGCGCGGAATTCTTTAACGAGACCGTACAGATGTAATCCCCCACATCGGTAGCTTTATCCCCCGTAACCGTAACAAGATCAGGATCGACTCCGACGAGAGTGATCCCCTTCTCTGTTCCATCATACGTAAAAGAAGTAGCGCCGGAAACAGTCGGAACCGTTACAAATCCCTTGAGTCCCGCGTTTTCTTTAAGCCAGGCAATACTATCCTGCAAAACCTTGATCGGCGCATTGTTATTATTCGCGTTAACCGGATCCGTGGATTCCACGATTGGAACGGAATCGCTGTATTGCGGATTTTCTGAGGTATAAGTTGTCATGAACCACCCTCCTTAAAAAATATCATCCATAACAAAAGTCAATTCTGTATCCGAGTCTTTCCCCTTCGGAAGAAAGCTCTTGATACAGATCAGATCCCCTTCGGAATCATATAGTCCGATCTCGCTGATCGACTCACCCGCAAGCTCCGAAGTAGTAAGTGTACAGACGTACCTGCATGTAGTGGCGCTCGGGTATTCGTGTGAAGTGATAGCCTTTCGGTACAGCTCGTGATTCAGCGCCGTCTGATTCGCTGTCGGCGGCACCACTGCCCCGCCAGAAACGCCGCCGTCTCCGAAAGCCATTCCGGTAATCGCGGGAAGCGTAATATCGCCTGCCCTTGCCTTGACCATATTTACCCGTCCCTTTACAGTAATAACTGTGTTTAATGTGCTCATAAATCCTCCTCGTTATAGTATGAATTGTACCTTGCGTTTCCGTCATACCGGATAAGCCCGTTATAGAAGTAACAGGGATCCGTCCGCTCCATCAAAGCCCCGTTGATCCCTTCACTGTTTTCCAGTCCGAAATAGCAGGATAACCTTGTGTCATATTCCTCCCTGGCTTCAAGCTCTCCCCGAACTTTTAACAGCGCCCCCGATACGCTTTCAAGCTCCGAACAGATCAGCTCCGCGAGATACCGGATTTGACCGTAGATATCCGTTTCTCCATATTCCGTGATAACAGATCCGGGATCGATCTCAGGATCATCCATATCCCCTTCGAAACGACAGGTCACAGCCTTTAAATGGGATCTTGCGTTTTTGACCTGGCTGATCGTCTTCATAAACCGGCCAACATTGTCCTCGTTTAAGACTGTTTCTACCCATACTCTGAAATATCCTGGCGCGTCTCCCGTCTCAAACCATTCCTCTACGGTTCCGTTCCCGAAAATCTCCGAAGCTACCCGTTCAACCGCCGCTTTCGTGCCTAAATGCTTATGGACTTCATCCGCCGATTTTACGAGAGCTTTTTTTACGTCAAAGCTCCTGTCTGCCTTGGGGTTATACCAGTCAATATCCAGCTCCCATGCAAGCTCATCCACAAACGCCTCGGAAAGCTCGTCGATCACGCCCCAGTCAGAGCACAGCTTTATCCTCTCTCCGATTTCCCGAATAATCGGATCAAGACCTCTTGCGAGTGCCAGATTATCCTTTTCCTGCCGCATAAAAAGCGGTAGGAGCTTTTCAAACTGTACATCCGTTAATCTCATTCACTCACCACCTCATGCGTTACCGTTACCGTCCCGGCCTGCGCAACCTCAAACGCGCCCACCGATGTCACGACAGGGCTCGTGATTTCAGCCCGGATGCAGCCCGTTCCGGAAATCGGGCTGATGCAGTACATAAGAAGTTTATCCGGATTGATATCTCTTCCTAAGGATTCCGATTGCCACTCCTTAAACTGGTCGATTGCTCCTCCCTCTCCCTCGATCGTTTCTATGCAATCCGCCTCATCCTCTGCTGTTGTATAGTATTTCAGCGTGATATTATACGGAACCGCTGTCGGAGCTAACGCCGTGACCCGATCCGTAAGAGGCCTGACATCGTCCGCGCTGCATATATCCGTCACCTTCTGAAGAATCTCAGCGCTCGGGAGTGTTCCGCCCGTGCAGAGAATATACAGGTTCACGACACAGGCGCTCGGGGAATCCACCGCTACATCAATGATGGATGTATCCGCGGACTTAGCGAAATACTGATAAGCCTTTGCCGGTCCGGCTGTGGAAAAGGTGCTGTTTGCGAGCTTGATCCGTTCTCTGAAATCATCGTCTTCCTCCTCATCGGATCCACCGGAGGATACCGTTGTATTCTGCGCTTTCAGAACATACGCCACAGAATCCACTAACTGAGCGATGGAACCGATCGTGTAATCATTTCCTGCCGCGCCCGCCTCCGTACAGGAAGCGGATATCGTTCCCTCCGTATCTCCCGCGGGTATGGTCAGCTCCTCGTCCGTCGCGAAATAAATGTCTCCGTCTGTCGTGATCATTGTCCCCGCAGGGACCGTAACATCAAAGCTCTGCTCCCCGGTAAGCGTAAACTGAAAATCAGCCTTTGCCGCTACTGCCGGAAGTCTCTCAACGCCCATTCGCTCCCCCAATGCGTCTAACGTATCTCCTTCTGCGTACCTGAGCATTTTATTGTTGCAGGCCGTATTGCAGGCATTGGCTATGGCTACAACGATCTGAACCATAGCTTCTGTGAAGATCCTCCGTTCATCCCCCGGATACAGCGGTTCTCCTGTCATGATCTCCATAGACTGAAGAATCGTATTATATAAAACATCTGAATCAACCTCTAAAAGTTTTAAAGCCATCTCAACCTCCCGATAAAACCGACGCAGCGATCCTGAATCTCCCTTGTAAAACATCTTCAATCATTACAGTCGCGTCTTCTGAGGTCGCGCGTGGTTCATAGTTTTTAATTACCCAGTTTGCTTCCTCGACCAGAAGCCCGAAGGATCCGGTAAATGGCTTGTCTGTCAACCCGGAGTCGATTCCTTTGCATCGTTCATAAGGATTCTCTCCCCGAATGATCGATAATAGGTTATGGACGCACTGCTGCGCCGTTCCGTTCCCTGTTGCTACCATGGTTGCTCCTTTTTTACATACTATACGTCGGTCCGGAATACGTACCGTTTTTAAGCTCCGTATTAAGCTGTTTGATCTCGTTCGTAATCGCTGTCTTCGCTTCCTTAAGCGCTCTCTTCTCATCCTCTTTCTTCTGTTTGATCAGAGCTTTTACCTGAGGGTCCGGAGAGCAGGCAAGCGCGCTCCAAAATTTCTCCGGTATCTCCGCCAGATTTGCCGACCTCTGATAATATGTTTTATTCGGATTGACCTTGGTGTCCGTGGTTAAAACATATTCGCCGTTTGAATCAATCTCATACCATTTAAGCTGTTTTGGGTTCTGCTTCGCTGTCGGAGTCACTTCCTCGTAGACATATCCGTTTTTGACCCAGTTCTGCAAAAGCAGAAGAACGCCGTCGCTCGGTGAGGTAAAAGAGGCCGTGATAGCCGCTTTCTGCTTCGTCTGCGTCAGTGTGAACTTTACCGTTGCTTTAAGTAACCTCCCCAGCTCGTCAAGCTCCGTAGAGCTAACCTGAACCTTGGTAAGCTGCATTTCATACAATCCCCAGATGCGAGGCCAGGCAGCAAGATATTCCAGCCCCGTTGCAGGGTCTTTGGCATAATATTCACGTCCCAGAATGAGCGGCGCGGAATATCCGATCATATCCCGGATCTCTTCGATCTTTGCCAGGATATCAAGAGTCCCTAAAGCAACCTGATACTCCGTTTGAAAGGTAATGCTCTGATTTTTAAAAGTCGCTTCGACGTATTTCTTCTTCACCGTCGTTACGGCCGGTTTCTTCCCTTTTGTAACAAGGTTCCCGAATAAATCGTACTGGATCTCCTGAACAGCTTTCGTCTTTACGACTGCCTTATCCAGCTCATAATTAAACGCCAGATCATCCATCCGCTCGATCCGTCCCGGTGTGATGCTTCCGTCCAGATTAAGTGTCCTTTGTCTGACTGCCCAGGACAGATTATGCCAATAGGCCATCGGTTGTACTTCAGCCATAGTCAATTCTCCTTTGCCAATCGAAAAAATACCTTCGATTTCATCCGATACAGATCATGCCGGATCCTTGTAATGATTACGGGTTTCTTCTGCCAGTAATCACAATTCAGATACACCTTGCTCCCCGGCACGAACTCAGACAGAAGCTGATCCATATAGACAACCCCGGTTTTCCTCGAAGTATTCGCGTACTTTAAAACATTCTCCGCGAAACGGTTGGCCTCTGAAATGCTCTGCAGCTTCTGTTTTGTGGTGAGCCTTACCCGTTCTCCCCTATCGTTTCCTGCTTTTCCCTCGATCGTTCCGTCCGTTACTACCGCCCCGGTATAATACGGAAGGTCAATGTTCCTGTTGTTATACGCGTCCAATGTATAATCCGAAACGTCCATACTCTCCAAATAATCAAGGGAGATAAACCGGATCACCCCATTGTTGATCATAAAGCCGCAGCCCTCAAGCCTGCACAATTCATCCAGGAAAGCCAGATCTCCCCCATCCTGCTCCACATAGTCATACGTCTGATCCGTGATCCCGTAATACTCCGGTGTAAGTCCTAATTCCTGCGCCCGTATTTTAAGAAGCTGTAGAAAACTCACGTTGTTCCATCTCTTCGTATGCCCGGTTTTCAGATATTTAAGACTCGTTCCCTTTAACGACATGGCGTTTGACCTTGGTTCCAGTGAATGGATGTACATCGTTCCGCTTTTCGCGTACCCTTCATTTGCCTGGATTCGATCGCCGACAGCAGGCCGCCATTTGCTCCAATCTCCGGCGCTATCGTCAAAAACCGCTGTTATGGTATCAATATGGCCGCTTAGATACTGCTCTAACTCGACCCTAAGTATTGAAGTCTGTCCAGTGATGTCTACCTCGTTATAAATAAATTCCATATTATCTGCTCCATGGCGGCAGAGATCCCGGCGTATCGTCATTTTCCGGTATGATCGGAATGATAAGCTCCACATTCGCGTCAAAAATCAGAACATCGGAATATCTCGGGTTTGCCTGAATGATAAGAGAAGCAAGCTTCTCTTCCGTATAAAATTCAAAGGCGATACCGTCAAAAGTATCGCCTTGCTTCGTTATGTAGATCAAGTAATCATCCATAGGCTACCTGTCCTTTGTTCCGATAAAATTCATCCAGGATATCCATAAACTCCGCCTCATTATCCCTAAGTGCCTGCATCACCATATCATAATCCGCGTTTCCCTGGATCGTGACGTTGGGAGAAAAGACAATGCTGTTTCCGCCCGTCTTATTTCCGCTGCTTGCGTTTGCTGCCAGTGTATCTACGGCGGTAGCGTTCACTCCGAGAAGTTTTCCTGCTTTCGCCCAATAGGAAAGATTCTGCCTCCGCACCGACTGATCGAAGCTGATCACAGCCTCCTGGCCTGCTTCTCCTGCGATTGACATTCCATTTGTGAAACCACCGGACGCAAGCATTGGCAAAGGATCAATATGTGGACCCCATGACGCTGTACCTAAAATACCTTGTGCAAACTTTGGTACATCAAGATGTATGGAGTTGATTGCCTCAATAACCTTATTGATCAGTGAAATAACAGCGTTAAACGCGGTTTTTATTACTCCGGCAAGCGAACTGAAAGCCGTTGTAAACACGTTCTTAACAGTCTCCCATATCTGCGTCCACGTACCGATAAAGGTATCATTCAGGAATGTCAGAATACTATTAAAGATCTCCTGTACCTCTGTAATGATCTCCTGCACTGTCTGGCCTAACTGTGAATTGATGATAGCCGTCTTAATATTTTCAAATGCGATCACGATATTCTGCTTTAATTGCTCGAATACAGCGAGAACATTCTGGACCGCCGCCGATAACGCCCCTCCTGTCAAAGCATCCAGAGAAGCGATACCATTTGACCACGCCTGTACTACATTGTTCCACATCGTAGAAAAGAAACTGATAATGCTCTGTCCGATGCTCATCAACGCCTCGATTGCCGCCTGCATAATTCCTAACATACCATCCCATGCGGTCTGGAAATAAGCCTGGATATCCGCCCAGGCTGCTTGCCAGTTTCCGCTGAATACATCGGTAACAAATGAGATGATATTCTGAAATTGTTCCTGGATATAAGTGCATATCTCTTCAATAAACGGTCCCAGCGCAGAATTCATAATCGCTTCTCTGACGCTGTTAAAGGCTGTCTGTGATTTTTCTACGATCCCATCCATTACAGTACTGATTGTTTCCTGAACAGAAGAAAAAATACTGCTTGTCGTTTCCTGAATCGCGTTTACGCCATTATTCCAGTTTGTCGATATCGTATCCCATGCACTGACAAAATAATCTCCGATCGCTTGTCCGGCCGATTCAAAGAATTCTTTGACTGACGTAAACGCCGATTTGATACTCTCCCAGGTATCGGTAAAATACGTCCCGATTGCTTCACAGGCTGTCTCGAAGGTTGTTTCGATACTATCCCAGGCATCAATAAAGAAATTGCCAAGGTCTTCGCCGACACCTTCAAAATATTCAGCGACAGGCGCGAGGATCGCTTTGATCGCTTCCCAGATATCCGAAAAGATACTTTTTACGGTTTCCCATGCTCCTTTCCAGTCTCCTGTAAATACCTGCGCCAAAAAAGTGATGATCTTTGCCAGCTCCTCAATAACAAAGGTTACTACCTCCGTGATGACCGGCATCAGATCCGCCAGGGCAGGCCCCACTGTTTCGATAAAATTCGTAATAACCGGCATCAATTCGTCTACTGCGCTTTGAATTGCCGGGCCTACTTCATTAAACGATTCGCTTATCACAGGAAGGAGATTACCAAGCCCCTCCTGAATCGCCGGCAATGCGGTTGAAGCTATATCATTCAGGAATGGTAACAGCTCCTCACCCGCAGATATCTTGAAATTCTGAAATGTGGTTTTGAGCACCTCGGATTGATGTTCAAAGGTATTTGTGACCTTATCATAGGCTTCTCCCACAACATCGGCATCGGTCGACATACCCTCCAGATTTGTTTTAAAATCCATCATAGCAAGCGACGCTGCCGCGCTTCCGGCTTCTGATTTGGAGAACATATCGGCCATCTTCAAACCGTTTTTCTCAGCATAATCCCCCATCAGATTGATGATCGTTCCTAAATCTACCCCGGCCGCTTCTAATTCCGAGAAAGACTTGCCTGCGTATTCTGTCCCTTCCGTCGCTTTTTGGAGATTCTTTGCAGCGGTCGTTCCGCTTTTTCCTAACTCGCTGAACAGCGACTTCAGCTTTGTTGCCGCCTGAGCAGTTGGTGTACCCTGGGCCGTTAGACCTGCCATAGCTGCCCCGACTTCCTCGAAGGATACGCCCATCATAGCCGCTGTAGGAGTTACGTTTGCAAGACTTTGCCCTAATTCGCCTACGGTAGTGATACCTAAATTTTGAGTTTGGATCAGGACCTTCTGGATCCTTTCCGTTTCGCTCGCTTCAAGTCCATAAGCATTTAAAGTTTTGGCTGTCGCGCTTAAAGCCGTATCTACATCGGTAAAGCCTGCTGCCGCAAGTTTGGCAGCATCCCCGGCGAATTGTACCGCGTCCGCCTGGTCTATCCCTGCGGAAAGAGCGCTGTACACGGAATTAGCCACTTCCTCCGCAGCAATTCCAAACTCGGTAGATACAGCAAGAATATCATCAGAAATTCCTTTTAACTCCTCCCCGGAGCCCTGCATGAGCGTTGAAGCATTTGCGAAAGCCTGTTCGTAACCAGATGCAGCCTGTACCGCATCCGATCCGAATTTTATTACAGCGGCACTGGCGGCAGTAAAAGCTGCCCCACCAATAGCCGCCGTCGTTTTAAGAATCGTACCGAGTCCGCTTGTCTGTTTCGTCGCCTGTGAGATCGACTTTGCTAACGATGGGTCGATCGTCCCCGCAATAGATATGATCGCCTTTAATTCCTTACTGCTTGCCATGCTTCTTATACCTCATTTTAGCGTCGATTTTCGCTCTTTCTCTTTCAGCGTCAGCGCTTGCTTCCTTCAACTCCTCCAAAAACTCCGTCATAGAACGTTCTCTGAGTCTGCTGGTATCGGAATTGAAGGCTCGCGCGTAGGTTCGGACGGCTCTTCGGACATCTCCTGGCTCTGGTCCTCCCGTCCACTGATAAAAAACAGGCCTACATCCGCGAACCTCATAATATCCGATCCCTTTACCCTTTCCAGATCCGTGATATCGTACCTCGGATTATCCGCGAGAACAGCATACATTCCGATATACGTCTGTGCGCCGGCATCGAGCTTGACGTTTACTCCCGTCATCCCGCCGCCCTTAACGATCGCCTGATTGAGTGCCTTCATATAAGCCTCGATCGTTATCTTATCTGTATCGTAAGACAGCTCTTTTACTTCCGCGCCGTCGATCATAATCGAATTCTTTAACTTGATAATGCCTTTCACTTTCTTTTCCTCCCTTTCTTCAAAAAAGAGAGCCCGGGCTTTTGCCCGAAGCTCTCTCTGATTTTCTTTATTATTTTTACAGCATCGAACTGATTTCAGCGAAATAGTCCTTCTCCAGAATAATACACTTCTGGACCAGACGGTTGATATCCCAAAGAGTCTTGCCATCCTTCACGCACTTGTACCCGGTGATCGTGTAAGGCACTTCGATATCTACCGGCTCCCCCGGTTTTACCGTATATTCCGGCACCGCGACCTGCGGGAATCCTACAAGAAAGACCTTGCAGCCGATCCTCGTCTGTGAGCCGTCCTCCTTCATGATCTGTTCTACCCACCGAACCTCAAGCTCAAGCGTTTCCTGCGCGAGCATCTTCGCAAGTCCCAGATCTACGCCGATATGATGGATTGTAGCCTCCATATTCTCAAACTGAGAGATAACAGGGACGGAAAGATTTCCCATTGCCGTCGCGTCTACCGTAAGATTACGGATCTCCGGCATCGTGATTTCTACGTCCTTTCCTACAAGCTCCTGCTCTCCGCCGACCGGATTAACATAGACTGTATTCGCGTTAACCGTTAAGTTCTGATCGAGCCAGAGGCCCGAATTTGTATCAGTCATAATTCCCCTCCTTTAACCGAAATATGCGGAAAATCCCGCGTCTGTATAGGCGACGTAGACGCTCGCGCTCTTCAGAGGAGGCGTAGGCGTTACCTGAATATCCCAGCGGAAATTCCCGTTCCTGAGCTCGTCAAGCGGATTATTCGCCTCTTCAAACACGATCGAAGGTGTCCCGATCAATGCTCCCATCACTACAAGAGCATCCAGTCTCTCCTTCTCACGTACAAGGATCGTATCCTTCAGCTGTACGGTAAACGGCTTGTCGATCGTATAAGCCCAGGTCCGCTGGAAGCGGTTCGTAAGGTACAGAAGCATCCGGATCGAAACATCAAAGATCGCCCGTACATCCACATCCTCAGACCCATACAGATAGGCCGCCGTATGATCTCCCCAGATCTTCCAGGAATCACCCCAGTATACCAATGTCGTGATGCCGTTTGACGTAAGCGTATTCGCTTCATCTACGCTGTAGCCTCCGTTTACGGCATCTACACCGAAATTCTGGCTGATCACCGGGATCGCCTTATTCCCGCAGGACTCCATAGGAACCCCGTCATGGCTGTTATCGATCCTCATGGTCTCAACCAGCGCCAGAGTGGAGATATGGTAAACATTGCTGTCGCTTCCGTTTGCCATCGGCCAGAACACCTTGGAGCGTTCGGACGTATAGTTGTTCGCGGACTTCCACGCGATCGCCTTTGTGATCGTATCCACTCTCGCCGGGGTGGTCGATGCGGTCCTCGTATAATAGGTCGTGCCGCTTACCACATAGCTGTCCGTTGCTGCGATATATCCGCCTGCTCCGTCCGAAACGTACCAGTTCAGATTATCCGGATCATCTCCGCGTACCGTAACAGCCGCCGCAACCGTCAGCTTGTAGTAAGTCTTTTCGCTGTCAACCGTCGTATCCTCAGAAGGCGTATAGGTATCGCCGTCCTTCTCGTAAAACTCCTCCGTCTTAGGATCTGCCGTCGGAGTATCCGAAGCCGCCTGAACCGTATAATAAGCCGATTCCACCAGATGATCATCCGTTGAAAGGCTGTAGGCTCCGGTAAGGCTGTCAAGCGTATACCAGCCCTCCGCCCCAGGGTTACTGTCCGCTGTCGGATTCTCGACCGCGTTGTACGTATACGCGATCTCTCCATAGGTCACAGGGATGTCCGCGTATACAAAGCCGTCCCAGTGCCCATTTAACTTTGTCGCCGCCGCAACAAGCGCGTCATAAACGTCCTTGTCGCTGCTCCATCCCGGGGCCGCGAAGAGATTTACGATCACGCCGAAGGTCTGATACATCAGCTCCGCAACCTGTAAGCCCGTGCGAACGCCTGCTGTCGTCTTCGTTCCAATGATATCCGCTGCCGTAACAAGCGAAGGATCCACTTCATTGTAGGAAATGGAGATAGCCCCATCCAGAGGAGCGTTCGCGTCCGCGGACGTGATCGTAACCTTATGCGTCGTGAAGTTGTAGTTCACGTAATAATCCGTTCCCTCCGCCTTATCGGCAATCGCTAAGGTATCAAGGATGATATCCTCCGAAAGGAAAGCCGCGCTTCCGTTTACAAAGTTCAAGACCCTCGTTGTCGGGCTTGTCTTTCTGTGCTTATCCGGATCCAGTACGTTGATCACGTAAACAGGTCCTACGTTCCCGTTCCGGTTCTGGAAATGCGCCGCAACTACCTCCGAGAGCGTATACTTCTCCCAGTCGGACGCGGTCCCGATCAGATTGCGCGCTTCCAGAACATTGTTCAATTTGATCGGCTTGTTTACCGCATCCGCATAACCTCTGACCAGATTGACCGGAGCCGTACCGACGTAAAGGACTACCGTAGAGGTATCCTCCGTTGTCTGAACGACGCTGTTCTCAAGATGGCCATAGGTACCGTATAAATATTCTGCCATTTAGGCACCTCCTTATAAAAATTCTGCTAAATCCTGATTGTTCCGTAAGATCATACTCCGGACCTTAAACCTGCAGTACGCGAACCAGTAGGGATAAAGTATCGGGATCGAATCCTGCTCCTTGTATGGTCCGAACTCCAGAGGCTCGTTCTTTACGATCTCCACATCCGGCCCCATATACATGCTGGACTCGATCGCCGTGACCGCCACATCGACGAAGTTCCACAGATCCCGCCAGCCCTCCGTCATATGGGAAAGCTTATCCTTATATTCCGTATCCGTGCCCTCCGGGATCAGCCAGTCCTTCGGATGGGCCCCGGCATTCCAGGATCCGAAACCAAGCGCGATATTAAGCTCCCGGTTGTTATAGTCATCGCTCCCATACTCCATCTGAACACAGATCGATGGGACCGGCGCGGTCGCGTCCGGAGGCAGCATATCCTTTACAGGAAGATACAGCGGAAAAGCATAGGGATGGATCAGCTCATACGCGTACTTTTCATTCGTCTTTTCCTTATCCCTGGGCGGCTTTTTTAAAAGCACCTTCTCGCATACATTGGCATTCAGCCATTCGCATATCTGATCTATTGTCCGTACAATCGTCATAATTACCAGCTTTCCGGCTCATGAAGGGTAATCCTTGTGATCCCCATCTCATCTAACCAGGTATCTACGGTATAACCCACATCATCGATATACAGGATCTCCCCGCGCGTCTTTCGCTCAGGCAGCTCCTCCGTCTTTGCGAACAGGATCAGATCCGACTGCGAAAGCAGAACCGCTGTCGGACTCGACTGCGTCTGCTTGCTTTTAAGCTCCTCAATCTGTTCGTCTTCCAGAACGACATTGATAACCGTCCCGTCGATATCGTGGGCCTCCCCGAATTCATCGATATTAATAAAGATCTCCCGATCCGCCTCTACCAGATCCTTGAAAGCGCTCATACCGGTGCCTCTGCTTCGAATGACGGGGCGCTTTTTGCGTCATACTCCGCAATCAGCTCAGCGATAGCTTCCTTTTTCAGTCCGCGGACGCTGATCCCTCTCTCCTTCGCCGCTGCCTTCAGCTCCGGATAAGTCATTTCCCCGGGAGATTTCTTTACTTCCACAGGTTCCGGCTCAGGTGTCCCGGTGACGGCGTTTCCCGCTGCCGCCACCATAACACCGTTTGAAATATGCCGTTTCGCAATCGCCGGATCCACATCAAAGGGCTCGCATCCCGCGCGCTTCTGGACTACTGTTCCAAGCTCCGCCACATAATGCCCGTAAACGCCCTTATAGGAAGGATTGATTGTAACAAGCATATTAAACCTCCTTAAAAGATTACCTGAGCGCTGATCGCCGCATTCTTGACCTTCGGCATAACAAGAGGTCTTGACTGCTGGATCAGAGTGCGGACATTGTCATGCTCTGAAACGATCACATGGGGAACCCTTGCCGCCGCGTAGGTCACAAAATCTCTGGTCTCGCCTTCGATCTGCGTGATAGCTCCGTATGCGGTCCTGCCCATTCCCGGAGCGGTGACAACGACAAATCCCTCCGGAATAAACGGAGTGGAAACGCCCGTTGTCTCATCGACGTACTCACGGGTATAGCTGTATACATTGATCAGGTGGCCCTTGACGTTCAGTACCGCAATCAGAACGGAACCGTTCGGCCGCTCCTGCGGATTGACCTCCTGAGCGAGAATGAAGCGCCTGTTGTCAAGCAGCTCTCTGATCTCGGTATTGCCAAGCATCGTATCCGCGACGTTACCGGAAACGATCAGATCCGTCGCTCCGAGACCTCTCTTTGTGAGAAGATCCGCCATAGCGGCGATATCGGAAATGATCTTCGTCGAAGCCGTGGACCATGTAGCGGACGGCGTATAGATTGCCGGGTTGCTCGCCTCATTATAAAACTTGATCGGCTTCTCAACGTACTCGTTGCTCCCGTACTTATCCGCGTACTGCTTCAGCGTATAGCCATTGTTTAAGAGCGTCTGAGCCGCCATATACTCCTCACGGTTGTCAATCATCGTGTTCAGATCCGCGATATCCTTGGTAACGATACGGGCCTCTCTCTCCTGAGGGGTCTGAGCGGAAAATACCTGCTCTCCCGGAAGCCTCTTCTTCAGCTGATCGGCTGTTAAAGGTCTCTCGGGCGCTACCAGAGGCGGCGTAAACTGATGGGTCTCATATCCCTCACGCTCTACCTGAATACCACCCTTTGAGGGAAGCACGACGGGAGCGAGGGTATTGCCCACCTCGTCCTTGTAATCCACAAGAACATCCTCTGTTACAAAAATATCCTCCGGAGCCGTAGGGAAATAACGATCCCTGAGGAACGTCGACTTCGGCTTTACGACCTCCGAAAGAGCTAAAAGCGTGTGCGTATCATAAAGATTAATACTCATCCTTTTCAGTCCTCCTTTGTTTAAATATGTGAACCACTGTAAGCGCTCACGGGTACAGCAACGGAAATATATATCCCCGCGTTCTTCAGAGAAACAAGATCCGCCTCTGTAAGCGTATAGCCGTCCGCGACAATCAGCGCGTTCGCGTTGAAATCGCCGGTTGCGAAAACCTCAGCAACGGTATCCGCCTCGGTAGCGTCTACGTCCGCCGCAAGAATGACCTCCGCGGTTCCCGCGCTGGTATCCGCAAGCACGAACTTATCATCGGCATCCCGCATAAGCACGGATCCCCTTTTTAACTCCCCCTCACCGCTCTTTACGGTAACGGTCTGCCCCGTAACAGTATGGGCATTGCCGGCGATAAGATTATCGCCCTTGAAAGTCTCGATCAACATCCTTTAACCCTCCTCTTTGATCTTTGCGACCAGGGCCTGAAGCTCTGTCGCGTCCTTCGCAACCTGATCCTCCATTCCCTGATTGGGATTAGAGATCGCATTTGCTGTCTCCTTCAGCTCCTCGTTTCGATTCTGAAGGAATTCCTTTCCCGCTGCCTGCTGTGCCTGCATTGCTTTCAAAGCAAGCTCTGAAGCGTTCATCGGCTCCTCGTACTTCGCTTTCTCGACAAGGGCCTGATCCCCGACCATCTTCGCGATAGAATCGATCTCCTGAATGCGGGCTCTTTCCGCATCAAGCGCGGCTTTCACGCTTTCATCAACACTCGCGCAAGCCGCCGTTGTTGCTTCATCCGTGATCTGTTTTACCAGCTCCGGATATGACTCTCTTAATTCTTCGATCGTCATGGTTTCTCTTTCTCCTTTCGATATAGTATCTATAGCAGACGGCTCGCGACCGTTTACTATCATAGTTTTTGCCTGATCCTTCGCTCTTTCGAAGATCTTTACATCATCGTCAGACTCTCTCAGGGCCTCCGTTAAGGTCTGACGTATATTCATATTCGGCATCGGGATTCCGCGTAAAATATGCTCTACGCCGTTTACAATGATCAGATCCTTCTTTCCCTCGACCTTGTCAACGACCGGGGCCTGCTGCCCGATGATCTCATCCGCGAAACCGTTCTCTACCGCTTCCTCCGGAGTCATCCAGGATTCCTTTTTCATCATCCTCGCGATCGCTCCGACATCCTGCCCGGTCCGCTCCGAATAGATTCCCGCTACCGCTTTGTTGATGGAATTTAACATATTCTCCACCTTCTGAAGATCGTTCACGTTATAATATCCGATCAGTCCGGCAGAAGCTCCGTGGATCATCGTCTGGGTTCCGACGTTTACCTTCCGTTCATCTCCAGCCTGCGCTATGATCGAGGCCGCGCTTGCCGCGATTCCATCCACAATCGTCGTCGTATGCCCGGACAGTTCCCTGATCCGGTTATAGATCGTGATCCCCGCCTCGACATCCCCGCCGGTGGAATTGATCCGGAAAGTGATATCATCCGCTTCCTTAAGCGTATCCAGATCCGTAAGAAACTGGCTTAGCTCTATAAAGAGACCGCTTACCTTTTCCCCCGTCCACCAGTCGATCGGCACGTTTTCCACTACTTCCCCATATAACTCGACTTCTACGCTGTTCTTTTTGTCATCCCGCATGATTGCGTACGGTAAAATATTTTTTGGCATCTCTGTCTTTCCTTTCTGTTGCACCGGTGCAACTTTACCTATCCGGCAAAACCTTTGATAAGAGCCTCTACATAATCCTGCATTTCCTGCACCGGTCCCTCGTTTTTCTCCTCTATTTCATCCACTTCTTCCCCCGATTCTTCCTGCTCCGGTTCCTCTTCCGGATCCTCTTCTTTCTCAGGTTCCGCCGGTTCTGTATTTATTTCCTTCAAAAGCTCTGTTTCCCGCTTCAGCTGTTCTATATTTGAGGTAAAATCAGACCCGTTTAACCGTAAAGCGCTGTCTTCGTGCGTAGAAAAACCATTTGCGCATGCCATGATCTCCGCATTGATCTCCTGCACCGGATCCAGCTGCCCCTGGCTCGGTCCGATCCATTCGCAGGATAACCAGGCCTCATGTATCTCCGGATCCGTTAAAAAACCGGGCGCGTCAATGCGTCCGGCTGCTACCGCTTCGGAAAGCCATATTTCATAGACAGGATTACAGAAATCATTGATAAACCAGGTCCGATACATCTTAAACGACTTCCACGCCTCCAAAAGAGCGCCCCTCGAAGCGCTGTAGGAAGCATTGAATTGCTTCAAAAGGATCTCCCTTGGTATCTCAAGTGCCGCCCCGATCTGCGTACAGATCGCGTCTACAAAAGCCGAAAATCCGCTTGCAGGTCTCTTCGGATCCGCGAGAACAACATTTTCACCAGGCTGCAAAAAGTTTACCTGCCCCGGTCCCATTTCATATTCGTTCGGATCCTGACTTGCCTCGGTATCATATTCCGCTCCGGTTTCATTCAAAGGGTTTTCCCCTTCCGGCGTATTTGTCTGGATATATGCCGTAAAATACGAGTCAATGAGCGCTGCCGTCAGCTCCGACTCCGTATAACGGTTCAGCTGTAGAAGCTGGATGATCACCGGCGCGATATAGGATACTCCCCGGTACTGATCCGGACGCTCCGAATTCATCAGATGCAGAACGTTCGGAAGTCCTGTCTTTTCGCCATAGGCAGGGATCCGCTTCGTTTCGTAAGGTCGTATGGTTGCTTCTAACGGATACTGATTGCAGAGATGATACGCTGCCACCATTCCGGAAGCGTCGATTTCCACGCCGTCAAAGATCCGGTTCCCGTTTGCGGAATTGACCCCTGCGCTTCCCGCGACATTCCCGTAATTTGTCGGGGTCGCTATCAGATCCGCCTCGACCGCTCTGAGCCGTAAACTGTACGGCCTGAGAGCCGTAGTCTTCGCCTGCTGGATCAGAACGAAAACATCCCCGGACGCAAGCCAGGAAGTAAGAAGCAGCTGCTGGAATTCATAGAAGTCATTCATTCCCGTAGCGTCACAGCTCGCCTTATGGTTAGCCCACAGAGAAAACTCCCTCTTGACCTTGCTGACCCATTCTGCCGCTTCTTCCTGTGACAGCCCCAGAAACTCCATATCCGGTCTCGGATTGAGCTTCAGCCCTAATCCGATCGTATTGGTTCTGTGTGTTTTTACAGCGCTGGTCGCTACGGGATTACCCATATACATGAGCCGTCCGCGTTGTCTCAGCGTATAATTATTATCATCAATATCCTCTTTCGGGCTTCCGGAAACAGCCTTAAAGCCTTTCGTCGATCTCTTGGTAGACGATGCGCCCGCTGATCCGTAGCCCTTATAGCCTCTGTAAATCATCCCTGCTCCTTACCAGTCTCTATGAACAACGCCAACCGCTTTACGCGGCTTTCTGCCGTTTTCCAGACTCAGCTTCTTAGCCATAAGCCGGTCCCAGAGCTTTAAAAGCTCCGAAGGACTCAGCTGATTCCTCGTGATAGACCTGTTCCCGATCGTATAGCTGTTCACAGCGCCGCCCGCAAGGATCGCCTTTCTCTGGACGGCCAGATCGTTCAGACTGTCCACCACTGTCAGATATTCGAAGCTCCTCTTATAAAGTCCACTGAAATACGGTATTCCGTTTTCTGTTTTCGCGTCATAATTCATAATCTTCCCCAATAAAAAAGCACCGGTCTCCCGATGCTGTTATACTAATATAGCCGGGCCGTCCCGCCCGAGTTTATGAAAGGAGGTAATCTATATGGCTTTAGTTGTCTACGAAGTCGATTATTCCAGTCTGTCGCAAAAGGAAATAATCGATCTTAAAGACAGAATAAATCGTTTTTCCTTTGCCGGGAGTCACCAAACCGCAAAGGACGACGTTCTGTCTTTTGAGCTTGAAGAAGAGAAAGATCTGGCATCTCTTTCTATTCCTGATTGTTGTCTAATAACCCGGCTTCTTTAAATTTCCTGTAAAGTACAGATCCGTTGAGTTTGTTTTCGTTTGACAGCTCCGACGGTCTGTCTGTACCTGTTAAAGTAAAAAAGTAATCCATGTTGCGGGCTTTCTCATCGTATGTCATTACGAGCTGAAAGCCCGTATTCTCATACATAGCCGCTCTGATATCCGTCAAAAGGCTGTGCATAGCTATTATCATCTTTTCAAAGCCATCTGTTCCTATATGCGCTTTTTCCCTGTATTCTTTCGTTTTCCAGAAGCGGCATCTCAACTGTTCATCCGGTACCTCATCGCGAGGATTTGGTTGTTTGAGCATTTCTGAAATTCGATCATATTTATCCATATTCGCCCTTTCTCAGATAAAAAGCACCGGTCTCCCGATGCTGTGATGCTTATGCCTTACTTGACAGATTTTAATGCCATGTTATAATTCCCATATAGCAGGTGCTGCCGATAGACGGTTAGCCCGTTAATGGTTACCAGAAAAGCAACCTGATTCCGTGGCGTAGGGCGGTTGCTTTTTTGTTCTCTGTCTTTACGGATATCCCATATAAGCCGGATCAACGCTACTCTTCTGTATCAAGCTATATTAAGCCTTTCTTTTAATGCTTCCTGCAATACCTGGGAAAAGTTTATTCCTTCTTCCGTAGCCCTTGTATTTAGCCATTCGGGGATAGTAAGAGTTTTCTTTACTGATCTGCTCCCCTGCTTCTGCCTGTAAGCATCAAGATCAAGCAAAAGCATATTTACAAAGCCATCTTTTACCACAGGAAGGTTTTCATATGGCGTTACTTCAGGTAAATCTGCGCCTCTGTCAATC
Organism: Lachnospiraceae bacterium; assembly: GCA_017444015.1. Taxonomy (GTDB): domain Bacteria; phylum Bacillota; class Clostridia; order Lachnospirales; family Lachnospiraceae; genus UBA2868. The sequence continues at coordinate 18,976 of JAFSXN010000137.1, forward strand.
TCCCCAACAAGCCAGCCGCAAGCCGCTTCCTGTGCCATTTCCAGGGCTTCCGTTAAATCGTCACCCTCCGTAAAACACCCCGGAAGATCCGGGAATGATACCGAATAGCCGCCCTCTTCACATTCTTCAAATACCGCTGCATATATTAGTTTCATAGCTTTTTCAATGAATCTCAGGTTGCCGGGGTCTTACTTAATCCCCAGCCATTTCTTTATATTGTTTTCGGTTTTCTTCTTTAAATCTTTTCCGCCGTGTTCCGGAATTGTAAGTTTTCCGGGCTTGTCCGGATGTATATAGTGATGGTGGGAACCCTCCTGCCCTATTTCCTTACACCCCATCTTCTTCGCAAGATTGTCTGCCTCTCTGAAATTCATTGCTGCCTCCTTTCTGAAATCATTATAGCACGTATTATACGTATTATCAATGCCTTTTTCAGAAATTTTAGAGGTTTAGCTCAACACCGCTTATTCCGCCGTTATATAAGTTCCGAAGGTAGAATCTGTAAAATTAACTCTTGACATACTCGTACAAGTATGCTATCATATAATCACCGAAAGGGAAAACGAAAGAAAGGAGGAAACCGATGGAAATACTGATAGTAATAGCCAGCCTGACAACTGCAATCATCAATCTCATCACAGCGGTGATACAGTTGAAGCTGGCTAAAGAACTCAAGGAGGGGAAATAACCCCTCCGCCCCTTCGAGGGGCGCACCCTTTCGGGTACTGTCAGTATAAGCCATCGCTAAAGGATATGCAAGCATTAACGCTCACAATCAGCCTTATAGCCCTTTGTATTTCGTTATATACCCTGTTTGTTGTCCTTCGTAAAAAGAGATAATGGGTAAAACATCAACTGCGGTAAAGCGTAAATACAACGACAAAACCTATAAGCGTTGGGTCGTAGATCTACGCAATGAAGATTTTGAAAAAATCGAAAAACTCAGAGGAGAGTTAAGCCGTTCTCAGTTCCTTTTGAAGCTCATAAAGGAATATAAGAACGACTGACCGATCAGGAGCCGGTATTCTATCGGCTCCTTTTCTCCTTGTTTTTCACTTATCCACAGGCGTTATGATATTACTGTGCCTGTATATTTATACCATTCATGCCAAGCATTAGGCTCGCCGCCATAAGCGCGAATATACATATACCCCGCTCCGAGTAAGACTTGTCTTATACCGCTATTATAACCATTAACAACAATAAGCGGAGCCCAGACGTTTGTAAGATCTGACGGCATATTAACCGCAGAACTTACGATACTATATATCCCCGATACCTTGTAATTATCAAGATCTGCCGCAGTTGGAATTTGGCCTTTATAAACCAAGCCATCCGTCAGCTCCCTGTTCGTCATTGCATGCGGCTGGTAGGTATCATCCGGGTCGGAGGCAAGGCGGAGCATGGGCTTGAAAGTAGCATTAACTGCTGTATGTGCACCGTTCCTGTCGATAATGATGTATGAATTCAGATATACCGCATTCGACTCTATCGTGAACTTCGCTTCGGTCTCTCCATTACTAATCATATGATCAGCTATGCTTGATTTTGAAGAGTTATGCGTAATGTTTGACAGTTCAAGCGTTCCATTGTTTTCCGTGAATCCCGCAGATGCAATAACGGTTTCCCCTATAAGCTCAGAAGGTATTGCTTTCATGACGTTATCTACATCTGTCATGAGGTGATATCTGATAATATCTGTCGGTGTCCCAGATGCCGTTATTGTGCCATCCGAATTGACTGTGAAAGTAACTCCATTGATTGTCTCGGTTTTCGGTGTCCAGTTTATCAGATTCTTCGCCCCCAGCACGCCCGTCTGGTTATTGAGCTGGTTCTGGATCGCTTGCTCGTTGTACGGGCGGTAGGTGGAGTCGTCTATGTCGGCTTTGCGGAGCATGGGGTAGAACATGACATTGGACACACTCGCACTGCCCGCAACATAGATCTTTATTCGAATTCTTTTTGCCGTGGAAAGGCTTATTACCGTCTCCCCTCCGGCAGTTTTTACATCACCCGTATTTACGCTGTCATCCACATTGTATGAATTGATCCAATATGTAGAATAACTCCCATCGGTTTTTAATCCTGACAGAATATAGGCTCCAGGTTCTAACAGCTTTTCGAAGATCGTTATGCCGACTTGTGATGTACTTTCGTTCGTTCCATTCGCCTTAACGCTACCGTCGCTATTGACAGTCCATGTGATGCCACTTGAAGTTGTGGATGCGGCTGTATTCTTCAGCAGATTCACCCCATGCACTTCTTCCTCATACATGGTCTCGACGCTCTCATGATACGGCTCGTATGTATCATCCGTAACTTCTGCAAGCGTAATCATTGAATAGAAGGTATTGTTAGATGTCGTCTGGCCGCTCGGAATATTCAAACTGATATTCCAAGAGTTATTTGATGCCAAACTAGCAGGAAATACAAATTCAACTTCCCCTGTATCGGCATCTGTTCTGAATAGTGTTTTGCTGTTATCTGTATCATATAACTGGATAAATACTCCGCTGGTTACGGGCTTTACACAAAATCTGACTCTCTTGCCATATAAACTGCAATCTTCCCAATCCTGCTTCCTGTTAAAGATCACATAACTACCGCTTGTTGCCGTGCCGTCAACCGTGAAACTTTGGTCACTATTGAGAGTATACGTCACTCCTGCGTTTGTGACCGTCCCACCCACTTGTATTTCTGTGTGAGTAACGTGATGGAAAGGATGTTTCAGTAAATTTTTCCCCGTCCACCCCACGGTATTACGGAGTAAAATTTCCTGTGCGCTTGCAGAATCCTCCACATTCTCCGGCGTAGCGAAATCACTCGCACTCTTCCCACTGTCCGTAAGATTGCCGTTTGCATCCAGCGCCGCAAAATCTCCGCTTGTCGCGCCGCTGACCTTGTCGGCCTTGCCCGTGATATCCTGATGCTGTGTCAGATAGGTATTTGTATCAATCGTCCCGTCATTCTTCACAAGCCCTTCGGTCGCGCTCTTAGAAATCTTATCCGCAAGCGCACTTTCCACGTCCGCGAAGCTGTCAATCGTCGCGCCGTCCTTGATCGCGTCGATAGCCTCTTCGTTTGCCTTGCCTTTATTTCCAGCGTAGGCCGTGCTGCTTGTCTCGCCGAGTGCAAGACTCTCACTGATCTCTACATAGGCAGTCCCGCTCCACCGATACGTCTTGTTGGTATCCATGGCGACATAAATCTTACCCGTCTCCCCGGTTGCGGGAAATGCAGTCTGATTGGCATATTCCACCACATCGTCCACGTAAGACGGAAGCTGCGCAGACGGTACTTTTCCCGTGCTGTCCAACTCAGCGACGCCACTCGCCGCGCCCTTTTCCGTGCTGTCGATCTTGCCCGCAAGCCCCGTATAGACCGCTCCGCTCTCTACGAGATCCGTAGATCCGTTTGCTACCGTATTCGTGCTGTCCTTAGCCGCTGCCGTTCCAAGCGTTGGTTGATTGCTCAGATCATCATAATCCCCTGACTTTGCCACTGCCGCAAGATCAGCGTCGTTCGCCTTATCGTCAAGAGCCGATTTAATAACTTTATTCTGAACAGGATTTTCGCTGGTCCCTGAAAGAGCGCTGTCAACTACGGTGCCTGCTGCCGGATCGGTCCATTCCGTATCAAAATCAGTACCGCTTTTCTTTACGAGAATCTGCCCGGTCGTTCCTCCCTCCGGTACGCCTTCACCCGGATCGCCCTGCTCTCCCTTCAGGGTTTCGAGCCAATCGCTTTCAGCTCCGGAATAGCCTTCATCCACCGCGACCTCATAAGCGGACTTTCCCTGTGATCCGGTCGCGCCTGTATCGCCTTTATCCCCTTTGCTGCCCTGCGGCCCCTGCGGTCCGGTCTCGCCGGTAGCTCCGTCCATAACATCCATAGAATCCGTATGCGTTACTCCGGCATTATCCTCCCAGACGAAAGTGATCCTGTTGCCTCCCGTGATCGGAGTGATCGACTGGATCTGAGCCGGTACGCCTTTGATCGCTCCCGCCCCTTCTACTGTCTCTTTGGTAAATTTCTTTGCGACCGCCAGTGTTATGATATCAAGTGCCATAGTTACTGCTCCTTAAATTCGTTCTCCTCATTCATCATATAGAGGGCTCCCGTATTGATGATATAAAGCGTCGTTCCCGGATCCAGAATGTCATTCCCATCGAGCTTATCTATATCCTCCCCTGTTTCCGGCATCGTCGCCGGTACCGTAGATGCTCTCAGATCCGCCACAACGTGCCTTTTCCCGTCCGTATCATAACTGTAACTTTCTACGCCTTTGCAAAACATTAGAAACCTCCTTCATCGTAAGTCGTTCTTTTGATCCGTTTCCTGGTCGATTGTTTTGTTACCGTCTGCTGTATTCCGCTTAACTGCTGCCTGATCTTATCAAGGTTTGGATGCAAAACCTTAAACGCCGCATTCGCGTAATTTCTGCAATCCAGCGCCTCGTTTCTCTCGTGCCCCGGTATCTTTTCCCATTTCCACGTACCCTTGGCCGAGTCATAGATCATATGCTCCGACAAAAGCCCCGAATAAAACAGAGAATCATACCCTTTTTCAAGCTCCTTCGGGAAATGTGACATCCTGGCCCCCGGCTCCTTGATTTTTAAGCCGCTCATGATATGCTCTTTCCCGGAATCGACTCCGATCATATAAAGCCAGGCCTGCCCCTTATGCCCCGATGCGGTATTGTAGTCAACCTTTCTCGGTGGAGCTGTATAGGGTGTATCGATCCGGTTAGCGCCCTTTATCGCGAATACTCTCTTATTTTGTCTGATCGCGCAATTCTCATAGACCTCCTGCGTATAATGTCCGCCTGAGTCAACAAAGGTAAGCGAGATCTTTAAGCCCCGCCCATTTTCGAAAAACCATACTCTGTCAATGATCGCATCCAGTTTCTCCCACGTCTCGGAACTAGCCGGATTGCCCATGATGATCCCTCGTTCGATCCCCCAATTCTCTTCGAACATTCCATAACCGACAACCTCATATTCCAGCCGGTTGTCCTGCGTATCTACTCCCATCGTTAAGCAGAGAACACCTTCCGGAAGCTCAGCTCCGTACATCTCCGCCCTTTCCTGAAGCTCTTCCTCGCTCTCCAGGTCTCCCCGGTTCTCCCAGAGCTGCCCGAACAAGGTATTGTAGACCGGCTGTAAAAGCTCCGGATCCTTCTTTGCCTCGAGAAACCTCGTGATGATCTTTTCCCAGCTTTGCCAGGGCGAGTAAAATCCATTGATCCAGAAGGAACGACATCCGTTTTTGATCGCTTCAGGACTCTTTGCGACCCATTTCATCGGCTGTCGTTTGATCGTATTTTCTTCCGTGATGCATCCGCAGACCGGACACGCCCAGCTCGTTTCATCGACGATATACTGTTTCTTATTCCGCTCTCCGATCGTATGATGCTTAAATCGTACGGTATCAAAATTGATAAAACTGTATTCTCCGCAATGGGGGCATTCGACGGACCAGTATTCCATTGTCCCTAAATTAAAAAGATCCTCAATCTTTGAGGCTCCTTTAACTGTCGGTGTCGATACCGCGACCATTTTTGAATTATAGAAATTGCTGGTCCTTCGTTCCAAAAGGCTCCATGGATCGCCTTCTGTCCCCGCTGACCTCGCCCATCTGTCTATCTCGTCCGCAAAGACATATCTTGCCGGTGTCCCCGCTAAATCCGTCGCTGAATTTGATCCGATCAGGGAGATCATACCACCCGGATACGTCTTTTTTGTAATGGTGTTATTACTGTTCCGGCTCTTCGAGTCAGAAATCTTTTCACTCGATACCTCCGTATCCCGGATCATCGGTGCCAGTCTTCGCTTTGAGAAATCTTCTGCAAAATCCTTTGTCGGAAGTACATAAAGCGCAGGTCCCGGATCCTGATCTACCATATACCCCAGCATATTGACAAGGCTTTCCGTTTTACCCACCTGTGAAGAAGCTACGACCGCAATTATATTGACCTGCGGATCTGTAAAAGCATCCATGATCTCCTTCATATAGGGTACCCTTGCGGTCCTCCATTTCCCGGCTTCCGCACTGTTCTCAGGTGAGAGTTTTCTGTACTTGTCGGCCCACTGCGAAACGCTTAAGTCTTCCGGGGCTTTGAAACCCTTGCAGAGCTTTTCGATGTACTTTGACGTTTTGCTGAAGTCGTTTTCTTCGCTTCTGTTGTCTTTTTGTCCGTTTTCTTTCTGGTTGTCGCCTTCTTTGTTTCCTGTTCCTTGGCTGTTTCTGCTTCCTTTACGCTGATCCATTTCTCCCGTTCCGTTACGAGTTTTCGATAGTCTGCCGGATTATATCTATATTCTGCTGTTTCATTCAACAACTCATCGACTGCTGCTTTTATTATTGCGGAGGATTCTTTCGGGGTCCTTGCTCCTGCCGTATCCACGGCGAGTCTCCCCGGTAGTGCCAAAACTGCCGCCCTCAATTTCGCGACCATATCCGAAACAACTATCTCTACATCCTCGGCTCGGTGCATCTGCCCTTTCAATTCCGAAAGCTCCAACTCCATCTTGCCGGCTCTCGCTTCTTTATAGCGGAGATCTGCCGCATCCTTGGCTATCGTCATTTCCTCTGCAACCTGTGCTTTGTTCTGGTCTCTTTGAAAATTGCAATATGCCCGAATCGAAGGAAAGAGATCATAGATGCGATCCTTTCCTCTTTCCTTTCGGATTATCTGTAAAGTTCCTGCATCTCCTAACTGCCGGATCCACTCAGGCGTGACATCGAAGGCATATGCCAGGATCTCCGTGCTTACTTCATAGGTTGTCTGCGGATCTATCTTCTCCACCTCAACTCAACTCCCTGTTTTTTTCTGTGATACCTAGGGGACTTTTGGGGTCACGAGCGGCGCAATGGATTTTTTTCGCTTCACAGTACCTTGCACCCCCACCCCAAAAAAAATTATTTTTTCTGAAAAATTTTAATACCCACCTCACCCGAGGGACCTATGCCTTATCCAATAATTGCTTGCAATGATCCTCAAATCTTTTTTTCAAATTCTCATTGATGACCTGCTCTATCCGAGGTTTGGTCCCGGATCCTGTCTCGATCATTTGCGCGATCGACAATGTTCTGATCGTCTTGATCGGATACCTCGATTGTCCTGTTCTCATCACTGCAACAGATCTGTCCGAAGCGTTTCCTTTCATCAGAAAGGCCCTGCTGCTCAGAACTTTGCTCACCTTTTTTATATCGGCTGTTACCTGATAAGGTTTTCCGTTCGCCGGTCTTGCTTTCGGCTTCTGGTTAAAATGTGTTGTTGTCAGTCGTTTTCCTCTGTATGTCAGTGTCACATTATCCACCTTCGTACCACCGAAGTTTATTGATCCCTCTTTCCCGATAGACAGCGCGCTCTTAATGTCCTTGGCTGATATGCTGTACTCCTCTCTAACTGCTGAGCTTATCCATCCAGGCGCTCTTGATCTCATATCGCTGATCGTGCGTTGTAATACCTTTTTCGCGTTCTCATTCTTTTTATTCAGTCCTTCTACTACCTGACTGATATCAACTGTAAATCCTGCAGCCATACTCTTCATCCTCTGTTATACTATAATCAGTTTCGCTATCCTTAGGGGGAAGTAGGAAATTATGCGCAATATTGATTTTGATGAGATCGAAAAGAAAATACTTCAGAAGAGTATGAATTTCTCAGGGGACGCTGATAATGCTCAATATCTGAAGTATATCTATTCAATCGCTGTCAAGGCTGCTATTAACGTGCTAAAAGAATATGAGCAGACCGTTGACTCCTAAAGAATTTACTCAGAAAAGCCCTGACGTAATTGTTCCGGGACTTTTCCCATCTCCACATAACCCAGTCTAGTGAGCTCTTTGTAGAGATCTCCGATTTCAAGGATCTTCTGATCGATCTCTTTTGCGATCTCTTTAGCTCTCTCGTCGTCCCATACTATTGCGGCGTGAATATTGTACATACTTCTGTTCTCCTTTTCGTTATATTAAAAAGAGCCTCGCTTTTGCTTGGCTCTTTCCAGTCTTACAATCCGGGGACCATTGCCTTTAATTCTTTCAAAGCATCCCTCGCTTTTTTCATCATAGAATTGTCTTCTAAATATTCGATTCCTTTTACAGTTATCGTCGGACGATCAAAAGAATAATATGTCTCGGGCATCCAGACGGTATTGATTTCTTTCATCCCCTCAATATACCCTTCCCGATATAGCATCGTTATGATCGAGTACCAGTATCTTTCAGGAATATTCAGCCTTGAATCGGAGATCTCTTCCAGTTTCGGATCCTCACCCGCTTTTAAGCAAGCATATAGATAAGCAAGTATCTTATATGCAATGACAAAAAAATCGTCCTTTGTCATTCATTTCTCCTTTTGTTGCTCAATGAATTCCTGCATCATTTTGACGATTTGGCCGGACTGGCTTACCCCAGCCTTATCACAGGCGACCTTGAATTCATCGGCCAAGGCCTGCCTCATTCTGAAACCTTTAGTTGTATATCCGTTCTTTTTATTCCATCGATCCTGAGGACGCTCCTTTTTCTCTTCCATCTTACGCCACCTCTTTGTCTAACAAATTCAAAACGAAAGAAACCATCAAAAGGATAACGGCCGCAAGATTAAGTTTCGAACATCCTGCTTTTATAGTCGTAATTAACAGCGTGATCAGAGATATCCCCTGAGCATATAAAATATTTTTTTTCATTGTATTTTTTAACAGATGGTTTATACTAAAAGCGGGTGGTGGCTGGCCACCCGCCGAAGCACTTATTTGAAAATGTTTACTATGTTGGCTATTGTTGCAGTTATCAGGCTAATTACTGTCAACCACCAGAGTATTATTTTCTTTAGGTGCTTCTTTTTGTGCTTTTTCTTCGCCATCTGTTTACCTCCTTTCTGAGATTATAATATCATACGATATATCGTATGTCAACAGTTATTTGATAAAATTATCAAAAACTTTTGTTATACTCTATGATACAGGATGCCGCCAGCATCCGAGTTTATGAAAGGAGACCAACTATGTATTGTTATACGTTAGAATGCCGTGATTTATCTACCGAAGAATACGCAGAACTAAAAGAGCGCCTTGATTCATCCTTTGTCGCTTGTCGCACAATCGCAGAACGCATCCTTGAATTCTATGATGAAGAATCCGATGAAATCAAAATTCGTAATACTTATGGAATTTCTCGTCAGTGTCATCTCCTTCGCAGGTAGCGGCTATCAAACGGAATTTTTTTTCTTTCTCCGGGTCGTATATCATTTCGGCCCGGAATTTCTTTCCGGTCATAATACCTTTTTGAATAGTCTGTAAGATCTGATAAACCAACAAAACTGATTTGCTGAAATTCTCAGAATTCGCTCTATTTCCGCCTATAAATTCCATATTGTGCCTTTCTTTATCAATGCTCAGTTTTTTTGTATTCAAAGTACTCATCAAGTAATTTAGAGAATTCTTTTTGATTATCCTGAAGAACTTTAAGAATTACATTGTAATCGGCCGAGTTTGTTTTTTTAAGCTCCGCCACTCTTTTTTCCAGATCAATTATTCTTTCTTGTATATCTTTTCGCATTTTCCTAATTTATAATGTTTGCAACACAAAAGGGCGCTCATCATAGAAGAACGCCCTTAAACAGGGGAAATAAATGAAGAATTTTGGCCTACCAAAAACCACGATAGCATTATATCATATTGACACGAAAAAAAAGTGCTATTTGGTGTCGACTTTCAAATATTTATTATAGAACGCCTGCAATGCGGTTCCGTGCAGATGTTTGATCCTGTGATATGAGTATTTCATATTTACACTGATCTCCTCCAAACTCATATAATTCACATACCTCATATAAAGTAGCTCTATATGTTCTGATTTATCGAGACCCTGTATTTCAGCTATGATTCTTTGCTTCTCCTCCTCAAATTTGCCGATCGTTCTATTCAGCTCTGTTTCAGCATCATAAAGC
>JAFSXN010000138.1 GCA_017444015.1 Lachnospiraceae bacterium
ATCGTATCGAACATATCGATGATGCAGAAGGTAATGATCAGTGTGATCAGTGTGAACCAGCCGATTTCGGTCACATGTGCAAAATCCACTTTGAAAAGTGTTGTTTCGACCATATCCTTGAAAGGCGGTACAAAGGAGGCATCGGCTAGATTGGCAAAAGGATTGATGTGCAGGAAGGCGGCTTCGCCGATCCAGTAGACAACTGAGGCAACCAGCATGCCGAACAGCACGGCTCCTTTTACTTTTTTATGATCCAGTGCCACAATAACGAAAAGACCGACAAACATGGTTATGACAGCCAGAACCATGGCGGAATATCCGCTGCCCATGGTTGTTTTTGCGAAGGAAGCAGTCAGAGAACCGAAGAAATCCCGCATGGCGAAGAACGGGCCGCCGGTTTCTGAATAGATACTCACATTGGAACCGAAGCCGATATTCATCAGCATCAGACCGATCGAGGGACCGATTCCGAGCCGGACGCCCAGCGGAATAGCGTTCACTATTTTCTCGCGGACGTTAAAGATGGAAAGCATTACGAAAACAATACCTTCGATAAGGATAATGACCAGGGCTGTCTGGAAGGAATCCAGGTAAGTCAGGCCGGTCATGGCGGCAATATTGACGACGACGGCAGCAAAAAAGCTGTTCAGACCCATGCCCGGAGCCATGACAAACGGTTTGTTTGCAAAGAACGCCATAGCGATTGAGCCGACCGCCGAAGCGATACAGGTAGCCAGGAAGACGCCGTTCCAAAGGTTCATGCCTTCTGCACCGAAGTTGGTGAGCAGATTCGGATTCAGAGCAATGATATAGGCCATGGTCATAAAGGTGGTCAGACCGGCGATCACTTCTGTCCGTACAGTGGTTCCGTTTTGCTTGAGCTTAAACATTCGTTCCATCTCGTGTCTTCCTTTCTTTTTTGCAGCAACCGTAAGTACATGTGGATAGTAGCACATTTTACAGGGGGGAACAAGGATACGGAGCTATCTTTTTTTAGAAAATTTTTAGAATTGCGGACGCCGGCTTGCATGCGATAGTGGATGGTGGTACGATTTTTCCAGGTGCGAAATGTATGGGAACACCCCGGAAAATACGGGAGAAAGGGAAAACCCGATCGCTTTCACCTGGGATTGGGTGAGTTATGAGAGCATGCAAAAACTGGAAAAACAGTTTCATATCCACTGCGTGGAAGGCGATGTCGGAAGATATGTGATCCTGCCGGGAGATCCGGGGAGGTGTGAGAAGATCGCCGCGTATCTTGATAATGCGGAGTTCGTCGCCTATAACCGGGAGTTTAAGACCTATACGGGAACGCTCCTCGGGGAGAAGGTCAGCGTGACTTCTACGGGGATCGGCGGACCTTCTGCTTCGATCGCGATGGAGGAGCTGTACAGGTGCGGCGCCGATACTTTTGTAAGGATAGGGACCAGCGGCGGAATACAGGAGGATGTGCTCGGCGGTGATATTGTTATCGTGACCGGCGCGATTAGGATGGAGGGAACGAGTAAGGAATACGCTCCGATCGAGTATCCTGCGGTGGCGGACTTTGAAGTAACGGCGGCGCTTCGGGACGCGGTACGGGAGCTGGGCTTTCGGAATCATACCGGAGTCGTTCAATGTAAGGATGCCTTCTACGGGCAGCATGAGCCTGAGGTAAAGCCGGTGGGCTACGAGCTTTTAAATAAGTGGGATGCCTGGATCAAGTGCGGGGCGCTGGCCTCTGAGATGGAGTCCGCGGCTATGTTTATCGTCGCAAGCTGCCTTAGAGTAAGGGTCGGCGCGGTTCTTATGGTCGCCGCGAACCAGGAGCGGGCGAAGAAGGGACTTTCAAATCCCCAGTTCCACGATACGGATCAGGCGATACGAGTAGCGGTCGAGGCGGTCAAGAAGCTGATTGAGCGGGACCGGGCGGTAGAGAACGGGTAGTGATCAGCCCGAAGCGTCAGGTTATTATTGTATAAAGCCGGAGGAGTACCGGTTTTATATAGAACAAAAACAAAACAAGGAGGAATGTATGAAAAAGAAACTGATCGCAGCTATTATGGCTGTAACAATGGTTGCTTCACTTGTCGGATGCGGCGGCGCTCCCGCAGCGTCGACCGAACAGGCTACTGCGCCTGCTGCCGAGGCAGCGGATGACGGCGCGGCGGACACTGCGTCTTCGGATACTGCGGAAGCGAGCGATATGAAGGTCGCTATGGTAACGGATTACGGCGATATTACCGACCAGTCCTTCAATCAGTCTACGTACGAGGCGTGTAAGGCTTTCGCTGAGGCGAACGGGATCGAATTTACCTATTATAAGCCCGAAGGCGATTCGACGGCGGATCGTGTTGCTATGATCGATAAGGCAGTTGCTGACGGCTATAACGTAGTAGTTATGCCCGGTTACGCTTTCGCAGGCGCAATCGTTGAGAGCGCTCCGATGTATCCGGATGTAAAGTTTGTGGCGCTGGATGTTTCCGAGTTCGATCTTACTTCCGAGGCAGGAACGGATTCCTACTCCGAGCCTAACGTATTCTCCGCGATCTATCAGGAAGAGCTGGCAGGCTATATGGCAGGCTTCGCTGCTGTAAAGATGGGCTATACAAAGCTGGGCTTCTTAGGCGGAATGGCTGTTCCCGCGGTTATCCGGTACGGCTACGGCTTCGTACAGGGCGCGGATGCTGCCGCTGCTGAGGACGGGGCGGACGTTACCGTGAACTACGCATACGGCAATCAGTTCTACGGCGACGCGGATATCACGGCTGCTATGGATACCTGGTATCAGGGCGGAACCGAGGTCGTATTTGCCTGCGGCGGCGGTATCTATACTTCGGCTGCTGAGGCTGCCGCGAAGGTTGACGGCAAGGTGATCGGTGTTGACGTAGATCAGGCTGCGACGATCGACGGCCAGTATGGTGACGGGATGACGATCACCTCCGCTATGAAGGGTCTCGGAGCTACGGTAAATACGCTGCTTACCGCGATCAAGGATGGCGACTGGGGCGATTTCTCAGGCAAGATCATCAACCTCGGCATCATCGACAAGGACAACCCGGAGAACAATTATGTTCAGCTGCCGATGGATTCGACGGTTTGGACGGACAACTTCACGGTTGACGATTATAAGGCGATCGTAGCAGGTATGGCGGACGGAAGCATCTCTGTTTCCAACGATACTTCTGCTGAGGAGCCTTCGGCAACAACCGTTACGGTTAATTTCCAGGGCAATATCAAATAACAACGTTATTTTGCAGGGACCGGAGGATTCATTGTCTTCCGGTCCTTTTTTCCACATGAAAGAGGGGGCTTTATGTCTGAAGAAAACTTCACGATAGAGATGCTGCATATCACTAAGCGCTTCCCCGGGATCGTGGCGAATGATGACATCACCTTACAGCTTCGCAAGGGAGAGATCCATGCTCTGCTTGGCGAAAACGGAGCGGGAAAGTCGACGTTAATGAGCGTTCTGTTCGGTCTGTATCAGGCGGAGGAGGGCGTGATCAAAAAGGACGGGCGGGAGGTCAAAATCACCAGTCCCAACGATGCCAACGACCTCGGGATCGGGATGGTCCACCAGCATTTCAAGCTGGTCCAGTGCTTTACCGTTCTTGATAATATTATTCTCGGCGTTGAGACAACGAAAAACGGGATCCTGCAGAAAGATGAAGCCAGGAAAAAGGTACTTGCGCTTTCGGAGAAGTACGGGTTAAAAGTCGATCCCGACGCGAAAATCGAAGATATTACCGTTGGCATGCAGCAGAGAACGGAAATCTTAAAGATGCTGTACCGGGACAATGAGATCCTGATCTTTGACGAGCCCACCGCGGTTTTAACGCCTGCGGAGATCGACGAGCTGATGCAGATCATGAAGAATCTGGCAAAGGAGGGAAAGTCGATCCTCTTTATTTCCCATAAGCTGGCCGAGATTATTATGATAGCGGACAGATGTACGGTACTGAGGAGGGGAAAGTGCATCGGAACGGTGAAGGTTCCGGGATCTACAGGAAAAGAGCTCTCACGGATGATGGTCGGGCGTGACGTTGAGCTTGTCGCTAAAAAGGAGGACAAGACACCGGGAGAGGTCATTCTTTCGGTAAGGAATATCACGGTAGCCAGCAAGCTCCATAAGAATAACGCGGTGAGGAATGTTTCCTTTGATGTCAGGGCCGGAGAGATCGTCTGTATCGCGGGGATCGACGGAAACGGGCAGACGGAGCTGGTATACGGGATCACAGGGTTGGAGCCGCTTATTTCGGGAGCGATCACCTTAAACGGGCAGGATATTTCGAAGGCTTCGATCCGGCAGAGATCCACCGCGGGAATGAGCCATATCCCGGAGGATCGGCATAAGCATGGGCTGGTGCTTGACTATCCGCTGTCCTATAATATGATCTTGCAGCGGTATTTTGAGCCGCAGTTCTGTTCGGGAGCCGGATTCCTTAAGAAAAAAGCGATCGAAGACTATTCGGACAAGCTGATCGAGCAGTATGATGTCCGTTCCGGGCAGGGAAGCGCTACCAGGGTCCGGAGTATGTCGGGCGGAAATCAGCAGAAGGCGATCATTGCAAGAGAGCTGGATAAAAACCCGGATATCCTGATCGCGGTACAGCCCACCAGAGGGCTGGATGTGGGAGCCATCGAATATATCCATAAACAGATTATCGCGCACAGGGACGCAGGTCACGCGGTTCTTCTGGTTTCGCTTGAGCTGGAGGAGGTTATGAGTATTTCCGACCGGATCCTTGTTATGTATGAGGGAGAGATTGTCGGAGAGTTGGATCCCAAGGTAACAAAGCGCGATGAGCTGGGGCTTTATATGGCAGGCGCTAAGAGAAATACGGGCTTTCGCGGGTCGGGAAGATTTTCGGATAACGCTTCGGCCGAAGTCAGCAGGGAGTCGGAAAAGGAGGTGAGTTTGGGTGGAAAAGAATAAAAAAAGTATTCTGGAGAATGAAGTCTTTCTTTCGATCATAAGCTCGCTGTTATGTATTTTCTTCGGGCTGCTGATCGGATATATCGTACTTCTGATCATCAATCCCCAGGGCGGGACCGAGGCGATCATTACGATCCTGAAAAACTTCTTCAACTATCCGAGCAAGCCCGCGGCAATGAAATATCTGGGCAGTACGTTAGTTAAGACCGCGCCGCTTCTGATGTGCGCGCTGTCGATCCAGTTCTGCTATCAGTCGGGACTTTTCAATATCGGCGCGGCAGGGCAATACGTGGCGGGAGCCGGAGCTTCGCTGTACGCGGCGCTTTCGTTAGGGCTTCCCTGGTATATCTGCATCCTTTTTGCTATGGTCGCCGGAGCGTTCTTCGGCCTGCTTGTGGGGCTGTTAAAGGCCTACTGCAACGTGAACGAGGTTATTTCCGGGATCATGCTGAACTGGATCGGGCTGTATATCGTAAATATGCTCCTTGCGGGCGTCAAGGAGGTGGCAAGTCCTTATACGGTGGGCGTTCAGGCGACGAATCCCTCGGCGCTGCTTCCGACCGCGGGACTGGATGCTTTGTTCTCGAACAATAAATATGTGACGATTGCGATTCCGCTTTCGGTCATCATCGCGATCGTGCTCTGGATCGTTTTGAAAAAGACGGTGTTTGGTTATGAGATCACGGCGACGGGTCTGAACAAGGACGCGGCAAGGTACTGCGGGATGAAGGAGAAGAGGAATCTGATCCTGACATTGATCATCGGCGGCGCTCTGGCGGGCGTCGGCGCGGCGTTTCTGTATCTTTCCGGCTATGAGCAGTGGTCGACGACCCAGTCTTCGGTTCCCGGAATGGGCTTTAACGGTATAGCGGCGACCTTCCTCGGGGGCCTGAATCCGATCGGGACGATCTTTTCTTCTTATTTTATACAGCATATCACGAGCGGAGGCTCCTATCTCGATAAGGGCGTGTACCCGTCGCAGATTTCCGATCTGATTTCGGCGATCATCATCTATCTCTGCGGCTTCGTACTGTTTTTCAAGACCTTTATCCGCAGTAGAAAGGCTCGCAGACGGCAGAAGGGAGGGAACGGAGAATGATCTTACTGATCCAATATACACTGATCTTTGCTTCGGTTCTGATCTTAGTTGCTCTCGGCGGGTGCTTCTCGGAGCATTCGGGCGTTATCAATCTGGGCCTCGAAGGGATCATGGTCATGGGCGCTCTGGGCGGAGCCCTTACCATGAAGTATATGTCGGCGGTGTCGTCAAAGCCGCTGATTGCGATCTGTGTGGTAGTCATATCTGTAATAACAGGCGTTATATATTCCGCCCTGTTAGGCATCGCAAGCATCAATTTCCAGGCGGATCAGACACTTGTAGGAACGGCGATGAATATGCTTGCGGCAGCGGCTGCGACGGTTATCGTCAAGTCGATCAATATGGCGGAAAATCCGGACAACGTTTCCTCGACGGTGCAGTATGTCAACGCGAAGAAGGCGCTGATCGTCAATATCAAGGGCTTCCAGTTCAACTGGTTTATGCTGATCGCTGTGATCCTTCTGATCGCTGCCTATGTCGTTTTATATAAGACGAGGTTCGGGCTGAGGCTTATGGCCTGCGGCGAGCACCCTCAGGCAGCGGATTCGGTCGGGATCAATGTGGCGAAGATGCGCTGGGCGGGCGTTCTGATTTCGGGTATGCTCGGCGGCCTTGGAGGGATCGTTTATATTACCGCGGGTGTCAGTGAGTGGAAATTTGAGACAGGTGTCGCGGGCTTTGGCTTCCTTGCTCTGGCAGTTATGATCTTCGGTCAGTGGAAGCCGGTGAATATCGCTCTGGCGGCGCTTCTGTTCGGGTTCTTCCGGGCACTTTCCAACGTTTATTCGGGCTTTGATTTTCTTTCGGCCCTCAATATTCCGGGCTCGATCTACAATATGATGCCGTATATCATTTCGCTGATCGTATTGGCGTTTACGTCGAAGAATTCGAGAGCGCCGAAGGCGGAGGGGATTCCCTACGATAAGGGGCAGAGATAGTTTTATATGCCTTAGCAATATAAAGGGGTGACAGCTGTTTGACCGGAAGACAGTTCCGTGGCCTGATGATGTTTCTTCGGGATGAGCTGAAGGATGCGTTGGAGGAAACGGATAAAAGAGAAGCTAAAAAGAATTATAGAAACTATACACTATATAATAGGAGATTAGGAGGAAGAAAAATGGACAAATTGTATTTTATCCCGGGGAGTCAGGATCTTTACGGGGACGAGTGTTTGAAGCAGGTCGCGAAGGACTGCGAGGAGATGGCGAATTTCCTGAATGAGAAGCTGAAGGATATCGTTACGGTAGAGCTGCTGCCGACAGTAGTGGATTCGGCGGCCTGTATCGCCAACTGCAGGAAGGCAACCATGGATGACGACTGCGTCGGCGTTATTACCTGGATGCATACCTTCTCGCCCGCAAAGATGTGGATCAAGGGTTTGCAGGATCTTCGGAAGCCGCTTCTGCATCTCCATACCCAGGCCAATGAGAAGCTGCCCTATGATGAGATTGATATGGATTTCATGAATCTGAACCAGGCGGCGCACGGCGACCGTGAGTATGGCTTTATTCTTGCGAGAATGGGGATCGCCCATGAAGTAGTTGCGGGCTATTACAAGAATGAGAAGGTCGTTGAGAAGATCCGGGATTTCGCAAGGGTAGCCAGAGCTATCGGATACTCGAGGAAGTTAAAGGTTGCCTGCTTTGGTAATAATATGAGAGAAGTCGCGGTTACCGACGGCGATCGTGTTGAGAGCCAGATCCGCTACGGCTGGGAGACAAACTATTACGGGATCGGCGATCTGGTAGACTGCATCAACGCTTCTACGGACGCTGAGATCGACGCGATGATGGAAGAGTACAAGAGCAAGTATACCATGGCGACCGATAATATCGAGGCGGTTCGCGAGCAGGCGAAGTATGAGGTCGGCTTGAAGAAGTTCCTTAAGAAGAACGAGATCGGCGCATTTATTGATACCTTCCAGGATCTGCACGGCCTGAAGCAGCTTCCGGGGGTCGCGGTCCAGGATCTGATGACGGAGGGGATCGGCTTTGGTCCCGAGGGAGACTATAAGATCAGCGCGTTGAGTGCGGTGCTTATGAAGATGGCGGAAGGAAAGGAAGGGGCGACCGGCTTTATCGAAGATTATACCTATGACCTCACCGAGGGAGAAGAGCTGGAGTTAGCGTCTCATATGTTAGAGGTTCCGCCCGCGTTTGCGGCGACAAAGCCGGAGATCCAGGTCCATCCGCTTGGGATCGGCGGCAAGGAGGATCCGGCACGTCTGGTATTCGATGGCGTGACCGGCGATGGGATCCAGGTGACGCTTGTGGATATGGGAACGCATTTCAGGATCATCTGCGCGGATATCGAGCTGGTAAAGCAGCCGAAGCCTATGCCGAAGCTCCCGGTAGCGAGGATCATGTATCGTCATAAGCCGAATTTCGAGATCGGAACGGCGGCCTGGTGTTATGCCGGCGGCGCGCATCATTCCGTGGTTTCGACGGCGCTGACCCGCAAGGATATCGCGATGTTTGCGAAGCTGACGGGGACGGAGCTCATTGTTATTGGGGATGATACAAAGGATGCGGATGTGACAAGATAAATCCAATCAGAAGACCTTGCGAGAGCTACTGATTCCTATTACGGAACAGTATCTCGCGAGGTTCTCTTGTGGAGAAAAGATATACTATGGAAATGGAAGAAAATGCTAATCTGATATTATGTCTGGAGGCCATTGGTTTTACCAGTAAGCAGATTACAGATTTTATTTTATCTGTAACAGGCTGGATTTCAATGGATGAGTTTCGGGATCGTTATCAAGAGGAGGAAAATAAAAAGCAATTATGAAAATAGCACTTATAAATGAAAACAGCCAGGCGGCGAAGAACAGCGTCATCGAGGCGGCGCTTAAGAAGATTGTTGAGCCTATGGGGCATGAGGTGGTGAATTACGGAATGTATACAGTGGAGGACGAGGCGCAGCTGACCTATGTTCAGAACGGGATCCTTGCCGCGGTGCTTCTGAATTCCGGGGCGGCGGACTATGTGATCACCGGCTGCGGGACCGGAGAGGGTGCGATGCTTGCGTTAAATTCTTTCCCGGGGGTGATCTGCGGTCATATCGAGGATCCGCTTGATGCCTATACCTTTGCCCAGATCAATGACGGCAACGCTATCGCGATCCCCTTCGCGAAGGGCTACGGCTGGGGCGGAGATCTGAATCTTGAGTATATCTTCGAGAAGCTGTTCTGTGAGCCTTCCGGCGGCGGCTATCCGAAGGAGAGAGCGGTTCCGGAAAAGAGGAATAAGAAGATTCTTGATGAAGTCCGCGCCGTTACTCTGAACGATCTCAAGGATATCCTTCCTAAGCTGGATAAAGAGCTTGTAAAGGGAGCCCTTGCCGGAGAGCATTTCGATGAATATTTTGAGCGGGACGCAAAGGACGAGGAGCTGAAGAAGCTGGTAAAAGAGCTGAAAGGATAAATCCGATCATATTTAAATCTGCCCGGGGACTCCGGGCAGATATAATATTAGTATCTATACATGATTTTCCATATACCCTTCCCAGAGCGCGGCTCCGTTTTGGAGAGCCTTGGAATAAGCGCGGACGAAGATCTCCCGAAGCTGCCTGCACTCTTCCTCGAAATGAAAGACCCTGGGAACAAGCCTGGTCACGGTATCGATCTCCGAGGCGATCTTTGCCGCGACGACTTCGTCCTTCAGGGTAATGGTCCCAAAGAGAGTCGAGCGGTACTCGTGGCTGGCGCAGGTCGAAAGATAAAGTCCAGCGAAATTCTCCCATTCTTTAAAGAGAAGCGCGTCTCTTTCGCAGTCCAGGACGCACAGGTCCGTATAATCTCTCCGAATCTCCTTCTCCCTTTTGATAAAATCCGATTCACTTAACCGGTTATTATAGGCGATCTGGATCATCATAAAGCTCTTTACAAAAAGATCGCCCCGGTCTTTTTTCGCCCTGGGACCGTATCGCGTTTGCAGAAGGGCAAGCCGTCGCTTATCCTCGGAGGATTCCGGATGCTCCTTCAGATATTGCTTTAAGCAGGCTTCGCGCCGGTTGATATCCTGGATGTCAAAATATCGGCTCGGCCAGTCCGCCAGATATTCCGCGTCTGAAATGGTGTTTATGATTGGTGAATCGGATTTAAAAAGCATGGCAGATTATTGTTTTCCTCTTTAAAGCAAGCGCTTAAAATGCAAATTAAAGTCGTTTCCTATTGAGATTCACATGATATAATATGATATCAAGGTCAAAAGTCCGAGTCCACTTGTGCCTGCACGAAAGAGGGAGAGAGACTTTATGACCTGCCCACATAGAGCGCGAAGCGGCACGTAAGCACTACGAGAGCGCGGAATGCGGAAGGAGCGGGAGAGCACAAAGCGCGAAACACTCCTGATAGCATGATACATGAATTGAAAGAAAACGTAAACAGATGAAATTCACTCCGTCAAGATTTTTTACAGGGATTTTTCTTGCGCTGATGGCAGGCGTGAGTATTATTTCTGTCGTCCTTTTTAACGCCCGTACGGGCAAGATCCGTCAGCTTTCCACAAATGAGACCAACTATGACCGCCACTACGCCTTCATCAGCTCCGATTCGGAGGACAACTTCTATACCGCGGTCTTCGAGGCGGCAAGGGAGTCTTTCGAGGCAGACGGCGATTATCTGGAGTTTATGGGAAAAAATCTGAACACATCGTATTCACGCTACGACCTTATGAAGATCGCTATGGGTGCCAAGCTGAACGGGATCCTTATCGAGTCCGATGACAGCGACGAGATGAAGGAGCTGATAGGCCGGGCAGATGCCCTGGGAATCCCCGTTATCACTATGGGAGTCGACAATACCTCCTCCAAAAGAAAGAGCTTTGTAGGCTTCGGCTATTATGATGTTGGCCAGAACTACGGGAAGGAGCTGTTGAAGCAGATCCACGACGATCCGCAGACGGTTCTGATCATGATGGACCAGGGGAGCGAAAACGCCGCTCAGAACATCATCTTCCAGGGGATCCGGGATACCATAGATAAATCCGGTAATATGAAATATTTCAAGCTCCGGACCCTTGCCATCTCCGATGCCTATACCTTCGGTGCCCAGGAAAGCATCAGCAGCCTCATCATGGGCGAGGAGGAGCTGCCGGATATCATAATCTGTCTGAACGAGCTGTATACAACCTGCGTCGCCCAGGCTCTCGTCGACTATAACCGGGTCGGAGAAACCAGCGTCTACGGCTTTTATACGAATCATACCATTCTTTCCGGCATTGAGAAGAACATCATAACCGCTACGGTTACCGTAGATACGAAGCAGATGGGGAAATACCTGGCCGAAGCGATCCAGGAATATGAAAGCTACGGTTTTGTAAACGAATATATGCCGGCGGATATCGAGGTGATCACGGCGGAGAATGTCAGCGGGTATCTGAACGCAGGGGAGGAGGACGTAAACTGATGAAAACAAAAAAGCCCCTTTCCGTCCAGACCAAACTGCTGATCCTGTATACGATCTCCTCTATGTTCATCATTCTGGTGAATCTCGTCCTGTTTTTCAGCATCAATGAACGCTCCGACGAGCTGAGCCATGCTTATGAGACGAATGTACTGATCAATGAGCTGACGGATTCCCTCGATAAGCTCCAGAACAGCATGACGGATTATCTCAATACGAAATCCACGGATTCCATCGAGAACTATTATGATTATGAACAGGAATACCGCGATATCCTTCAGGAGATCACGGACAGCAGTATCTCCGGAGAATACAGGATGGGGCTGACCGGTACGAACCGTATCCTGTTTGACGATATCAAAAACCTTTCCGAAACCTATCTGTCCGTAACAAGCGACACAGTTTCCTCAAAGCGCGGCCGGGTCGTTGAAAAATACAATACCTCCTACGAGGAGGCTCAGGAGCTTTACGGCTATATAAATTCCTATATTTACAGCCTGAATAACGAGCAGTTTCGCTACAATACGGCAAACTACTCCTATCTTCTGGATTCCCTGCATTACCTGGAAATGACGACGATCGTTGTCCTGATCGGGGTGACTGTCGTCAATATTATTCTGACCGCCTTTATCACCAAGAATATCATGGACCCCGTAAGGGAGCGGGAGCTGATGATGGAGACCCATCTGAAGGACGCGCAGTTAAAATATCTGGAGGCGCAGATCAATCCGCACTTTCTCTTTAATACCCTGAATGCGGGGGCCCAGCTGGCAATGCTTGAGGATTCCGAACAAACCGCGGAGTATATTCAGAATGTGGCGGCGTTCTACCGCTACAAGATCAAGCGGAACGAAAAGGATACGACCTTAGCCGACGAGATCGGGCTGGTAGACAATTATATCTATATCCTGAACGTCAGATTTTCAGGAGAAATTCATTTCAAAAAAGAAATCGATGAAGCCTGTACGAAGATCGCTGTTCCGGGAATGATCCTACAGCCCATCGTGGAGAATGCCGTAAACTATGGCGTTCGGAATATCGAGCGGGAAAAGATCATTGAGTTGTCTGTGCGTCAGAAGGAGGGGCAGATCGAGATCGAGGTACGGGATAACGGAGCGGGGATCAGCAGGGAAAAAATCGAGGAGATATTTTCAGGTGCTTTGTCTGAAAACGCGGATGAAAAAACCGAGACCGATTCCAACGGCGTGGGTCTGAATAATGTGATCTCAAGACTCCGTCTGTTCTATAAGACCGAGGATGTCCTCCATATCCACAGTGACGGAGAGGACAAGGGTACGACGGTAAGTCTGTATATCCCCGTGACAGTGGGCGAGGGATAGAATCACAGGACACGAAAATCCCGTTTACTCCGGTGTTTCCTTAGCAGTTTTCAGTTTGCGCTTTAGTTAGAGGGAAGGAAAAGAATGTATAAATTGATGCTGGCGGATGACGAGGGGATCGTCATCGACTCCCTGAAATTCATTGTAGATAAGAATTTTCCGGGGCTCTGCGAGGTCGCCTCGGCCAAAACCGGCCGTCAGGTGATCGAGCTGGCCGAGTCCTTCAAGCCGGATATCGCCTTTATGGATATCCAGATGCCGGGGATCAACGGGATCGAGGCGATGAAGGAGATCAAGCGCTTCAATTCAAATATCATCTTCATCGTCATGAGCGCCTATGACAAATTCGATTACGCCAGGGAAGCTATCGGGCTCGGCGTGATGGATTATCTCAACAAGCCCTTTACAAAGGAGATGATCGTCGATGTCCTCACCCGGGCGATGGGGCAGATCAAAAAGGCGCGGGATGAACGGAGCAGAGAGCTTTTGATCCGGGAAAAGATTGAAACAGTAACGCCTGTTATTGAATCGGGATTTATCTATTCCGTTATTTTTCAGGAGAGTTACGCGGAGGATATCAATAACTACAGGGAGCTTCTGGGAATCAGTCAAGAGTACGGATATATGCTGGTCATAGCCGCGGGGGATGACGAGGACGGCCGCAGCCTCTCCAATCCCGTCGGGACCGGGATCAGGCTCCAGGAGCATTATCCGAAGCTGCGGGAAATGATCAAGGGAAAGCTGAACTGTGTGGTCGGTCCGCTGTTGTCGAATAAGATCATCTGCTTTGTCCCGACCGCGGACAGCGTTATGGATTACGGAGAGCGGAGCGCCGTCATCGAGCGGTGTGCCGAGCTTCGGAGGGATCTGAACGAAAAAACGGGGGTTCATTTCCGTATCGCCATCGGCGGAAACGAGCAGCTTCTGTCCCTGTCCTCCTCCTATACTCAGGCGCTTCAGGCGTTAAAGTTCTCCAGACAGGGGGTCGCGCATGCGAAGGATCTTTCGGTGGGCTGCGCCTATGAGCCGGATTATCCGGTGGAGTTAGAAAAGCAGCTGTTTCTGTCGATCGAACAGGGGAAGGTGGCCGAGACCGGCGAGGATGCGAAGCGGTATTTTACATGGATGGAACAGACCTATCCGGACCGGTTTACGGATATCAGGCTGAAATGTCTGGAATTCGTTCTCTGGGCGGAACGGATCGCCTACCTTTCGGGCGGCATGGTCTATGTGTTTACCTACCGGACCGAGTATCTTCCGACAGTAATGGGCTTTGAGACGACCGACGAGGCCAGGCGCTGGTTTGTGGAAAAGATGACCCAGGCGGCCAGCAATGTTACGAATAAGAAGGAAGAGAAGGTCGGGAATGTTGTATCGGAGGCCAGACAGTATATCGAGAAAAATTTTGCGAAGGATATCTCGTTAGATGACGTTGCCGGAAGCGTGGATGTCAGTCCCTACTATTTTACAAGGATGTTCAAGGAGGAGACCGGGGAGACTTTTGTCGAGTATCTGACGAAGCTTCGGATCAACCGGGCAAAAGAGCTGATAAAGGATCCTCTGATGACCATCGGAGAGATCGGACAGGCGGTGGGCTACGCCGACCCGAATTATTTTTCCAGGATCTTTAAGAAAACTACCGGTATGACCCCCAGCGAGTTCAGGAGCAGGTAACAGTGAATATTTAACTATACTGATTAACGAAAAGCTCTGCCGCTTTTCGTTAATCGTATAATATGATGCGCACGAATTCGGATAGGAAATATGCCGCCTTAAGCGGCCCGAATTCGGCGCACTCAATAACGAAATGGAAAGTAATTTCGTTATTGA
>JAFSXN010000139.1 GCA_017444015.1 Lachnospiraceae bacterium
CCGCTGTACTTTGCGGAGCGTCTCAGCGCCAAGTACGGGACAAAGATTTATCTCAAGCGCGAGGATCTGAATCATACGGGAGCCCATAAGATCAACAACGTCATCGGCCAGATCCTGCTTGCGAAGCGGATGGGAAAGAGCAAGATCATAGCCGAAACGGGAGCGGGTCAGCACGGGGTAGCCACAGCGACCGGGGCAGCGTTATTTGATATGGAATGCACCGTCTATATGGGCAAGGAGGATGTTAAACGCCAGGCGCTGAATGTGATGCGGATGGAGATGCTTGGAGCGAAGGTCGTATCGGTGGAATCCGGCAGCAATACCTTAAAGGATGCCACCAACGAAGCCATCCGGACCTGGGCGAAGACTGCCGAGGACACCTTCTATATTATCGGCTCCGCCATTGGCCCCTATCCCTACCCCAAGATGGTCAAGGAATTCCAGGCGGTCATCAGCAGAGAAGCCAAGAAGCAGCATTTTGAGGCAGAGGGCAGGCTTCCGGATGTGGTGCTTGCCTGTGTGGGCGGAGGCTCCAACTCCATTGGAATGTTTGCGGATTTCATAGATGAACCGGGGGTCGAGCTGATCGGGGTAGAGGCTGCCGGAAAGGGGATCGACACAGAGGAGCACGCCGCTTCTATGGCAAAGGGCCGTCCCGGTGTGCTGCACGGCACGAGGTCCTATCTGTTACAGGATGAGGACGGAAATATCAAGCTGGCGCATTCCATTTCCGCAGGACTCGACTATCCGGGCGTCGGTCCCGAGCATGCTTATCTTCACGATACGGGCAGAGCCACCTATGTTCCGATCACGGACGGGGAGGCGATGGACGCGCTGATAGAGCTGACGCAGACCGAAGGGATCATTCCCGCCATAGAGAGCGCCCATGCGGTCGCTTACGCCTTTAAGAAGGCAAAGGAGATGACAGCGGAGCAGTCGATGATTATCTGCCTGTCCGGAAGAGGCGATAAGGATGTCAATACCATATCGGATTATCTGGCAGGCAAGGGCTATCTGAATTGAGCAGGGGAGGACGGAAATGGCAGAAAACAGAATAGAAAAGCATTTGAAAGAGCTCCAGGAGAGAAAAGAGAAAGCCTTTATTACCTATATCACCGCGGGTTTGCCCAATATGGCGGCAACAGCAGCGATCATCAAAGCTCAGGAGGCGACGGATATCATTGAGCTTGGAATTCCCTTTTCCGATCCCACGGCGGACGGTCCGGTCATTCAGCAGGCCTCCTATGAAGCCATCTGTGCCGGCGCGTCTCTGAAGAAGACCTTTGAGCTGATGAAGTCCTTACGGGAAGAGGGAATCGAGAAGCCAATCATTTTTATGCTCTACTATAATACCATCGTAAACTGCGGTCTTGAGGACTTTGTCAGGCAGTGCAAAGAGGCTGGGGTAGACGGGCTGATCGTGCCTGATCTTCCGATCGAGGAGCAGGAACCGCTTCGAAAAGCGCTTGAAACGGAGCCTTCGGTGATTTTGATCCAGCTGGTATCGCCGGTCTCCGGGGAGCGGATCCCTGAGATTTTAAAAGGTGCCAGAGGGTTCGTCTACTGTGTATCCTCTATGGGCGTTACCGGTCAGGCGGCGGATTTCCACCGGGAGGTCTTAAACTACCTGAAATCGGTCAGGGAGGTGTCTGAGGTCCCTGTTATGATGGGCTTTGGGATCCGGGAGGCAAACGATGTGCGACCCATGAAGGATATTATCGACGGGGCGATCGTCGGAACAGCCTTTATCACCCTGATGCGGGAGGCGGGGTTTGATCCGCAGGCGGCAAGGGAGTATACAGAACGCTTCAAACGGGAGCTTTCGGAGCTTTGAAAATAAATGGGAGTTGGCGTAGAGAAAGGAGAATGAGATGATCAAGGAAGCAATCGAAAAAATAGTGTTACGGGAGGATCTGACCTACGATGAGGCGTATACGGTCATGAATGAGATCATGGACGGGGAAACTTCACCCACGCAAAACGCTGCGTTTTTGGCAGCCCTCTCCACCAAGAGCGCGAAGGCGGAAACGATCGACGAGATCAAGGGCTGCGCGGCGGCGATGCGGGAGCATGCGGTCCGGGTCGATACCGGCGCGATGGAGACGCTGGAGATTGTAGGGACCGGCGGAGACCGGGCAGGGAGCTTTAATATTTCTACGACTACGGCGTTTGTGGCGGCGGCAGCAGGTGTAAAGGTAGCAAAGCACGGAAACCGCGCGGCATCGTCTCTGTCCGGAACGGCAGACTGTCTTGAAGCCCTGGGAGCGAATATTTCCCTGGAGCCGGAGCAGTGTGTGAAGCTCCTTCAGGATACGGGCTTCTGCTTTTTCTTTGCGCAGAAGTACCATACGTCGATGAAGTATGTGGGCGCGATCCGTAAGGAGTTGGGCTTTCGGACGGTGTTCAATATCCTGGGGCCGCTGACGAATCCGGCCTGTCCGAAAAGGCAGCTTCTCGGTGTGTATGACGAATATCTGATCGAGCCTCTGGCACAGGTGCTTTCAGGCCTCGGAGTGAAGAGGGGTATGGTCGTCTACGGGAAGGAGAAGTTAGACGAGATCACGGCCGTGGGACCGACTGCTGTCTGTGAGTTTCAGGACGGCTGGTACAAGACCTATGAGATCGCGCCGGAGCAGTTTTGCTTTGAGCGATGCGCAAAAGAGGCCTTAAAGGGAGGCACGCCCCAAGAGAACGCGGAGATCACCCGGGCGATCCTAAACGGCTCGGAAAAAGGAGCAAAGCGGGATACCGTGCTTATGAACGCGGGGGCTGCCCTGTATATTTCTGATAAGGCCGCGTCTCTTTCAGAGGGTGTGGAGCAGGCAAAGGAGCTGATTGACAGCGGAAAGGCTCTTGCCGCGATGGAGAGCTTCGTGGCCGCGTCCAGGGTATGACTGTACCGTTTGCGTACTTAAAGTCTGCGGGGATAGAAGGGGGATATTATGCTAAACATTGATGAGTTTTTTGAACGGGTGATTACCGTCAGGCTGCCCGAAGACAGACAGAGCGTGGATATTCTGGATCAGACGCTCTTACCCGGAACAGTAAAGCGGATCAATTTAAGAACAAAGGAAGAGCTCTGGGATGCCATAAAGAGGCTGAAGGTCAGGGGAGCGCCGGCCATCGGGGTCAGCGCTGCCTACGGGATCGCGGTGTTTGCGAATCAGATCGCGGCAGAGAATTTTGATACGTTCTATCGGGAGTTTAAGGAGCTGAAGGATTATCTTGCCTCCTCCCGGCCTACCGCCGTGAATCTTTTCTGGGCGCTGAACCGGATGGAGGATAAGGCGCTTTCGCTAAAGAATAAGCCGCTGTCTGAGATCAAGGAGCTTTTGTTTGAAGAAGCACAAAAGATCCGGGATGAGGATGTGGCTATCAGTAGGAATATCGGAGAGCTTGGCTTCGGGCTTCTGAAGGAGCTGAAGAAAGAGGGAAAGGAGATCGGGATCCTGACTCATTGCAATGCCGGTACGCTTGCGACCGCAAAATACGGGACCGCTACCGCTCCGATGTATACCGCGCTGGAGCATGGGTGGAAGGGAACGGATATGCACGTGTACTGCGATGAGACCAGACCTCTTTTACAGGGTGCGCGGCTGACCTCCTTTGAGCTGTGTAACGCAGGAATCACGACAACGCTGCAATGCGACAATATGGCTTCGATGCTGATGAAGCAGGGAAAGATCGATATCGTGTTTACAGGCTGTGACAGGGTAGCCAAAAACGGGGATTCCGCGAACAAGATCGGAACCTCCGGGGTGGCGATCTTAGCGAAGCATTACGGGATCCCGTTCTATATCTGCGCTCCTTCCTCTACTATCGACCTGAATACGGCAAAAGGGGATGACATCCCCATTGAGATGCGTGATCCGGAGGAGATCACGACCATGTGGTATAAGGAGAGGATGGCACCGGAGGGGATCGATGCCTTTAACCCGGCGTTTGATTTTGCCGAGCATGAGCTGATCACCGGAATCATCACTGAGAAAGGAATCGCGAAAGCCCCGTTTGATCGGGCGTTTGCCGAGCTTGGGATCGGGCAATAAGGCGGTTAGAATATAGATTTGTTTTCATCGGGGCTGTCTGCGAAGCGCAGGCAGCCTTCTTTACAGTATTGAAAAACCTGTCAAAACCTGCTAAAATTTGTTAAAACCTATTAAAACTTATTATAGAAAACGAATTTATTCGTTTCCTGGTGCGCCGATTGCGGAGCGCTGAAAGCGCCTTCCTTACCGCAATCGTACGCATAAATATCTATCGATCGGAGAAGGCATATTATGGAAGAGTTTTTAAGCATCGGAGAATTTGCAAAGCTGATACAGGTCAGCGTGTCCACCCTGAGGAATTGGGAGAAGAAGGGCCGACTTCTGCCGCACCACAGGACAGCCGGAGGGCAGCGCGTATATGCGAAGGCTCAGGCGGATGAATTTCTGAAGAAGCCCAGGATCAGGGTGATACAGGGTCGGAAGAAAAGAGATGTATATTATTTCAATTATGAGGATAATTCCGTGACGGATAAGGTGGGAAATCGACTGATTCTGATGGAAGCACCGGACGGCGTACAGGATGTGACGTTAGAGGATGCGATGGACATCTTATTCAAGGATTTATATTCCAATCTGAACATGATAAAAAAGGAATTTGATTTTGATAAAAAGATGGGAGATAAAGTTAAATGGATAAGGATGAGCTGACGTTTCTTCTGATGCATAAAGATATAGAAGTAGCGCGTCTGGCCGTAACAGAAAAAACAAGGATCCATCATATTGTAATAAATGAGCCCGGTCTCGATCATCTTCCTCTGGGGGCACAGATGAATATGGTGCGGTTTCACGAGTGGTGGGAGGATCGCGCGGTCCCAAAGACCAGACAGGGAGCCAAGCCCGCCCTGAAAAAGCTGGGCTACAGCACAACGGGGGATATGCTGGTGGATAATCTGGCTCTGAGCCTGACGGACTGTTACTGGATCAGGCCGATCGACAGTGAGATCACCTGGGCTGAAGTGAATCTGTTTGAGAATCCTTTTGTAGACTCTTTCGGTGAGATCACGATCAATAAAAACGCAGACGTAAAAAAGCGCTCAAAATTTTCGTTAGCTACCTCGCAGGGTGAGGTCCGAAAAAAGTGGCTGGTCCGGGATAACGGAAAACGGGCTATGGTCAAGGGCAACTGGGCGGATTCCTATCAGCAGAGCATCAATGAGGTCTTTGCCGCTCTCCTGCACAGCAAGCAGAAGGTTGTGCCGTATACGACCTATGAGCTGCTGCCGCTTGATGTGAAGGAGGATAACTTGGGGCTTGGGTGCATCTGCGACTGCTTTACGGATCTGCATACGGAATTCGTCTCGGCCTGGGAGGTAATGCAGAGCGGCAAAAAGAGGAAGAGTGAAAACCATTTCCAGTATTTTAAGAGGCTTTGCCTGGAAAACGGAATGGAGGAAGAGTATTTTGACCGCTTTCTTTCCTATGAGATTTTGACGGATTATCTGATCACCAACACCGACCGGCATATGAACAACATCGGGATACTCAGGGATCCGGACAGCCTGAAGTGGATAGGCTTTGCGCCGATCTACGATAACGGGAACTCCATGTTTTTCAGGGACGCGAATCCCGGATCCGTCCGCTTGTCAGAGATAAAGATCAGTTCCTTTGCTGCTAAAGAGGAAAAGCAGCTGAACTATGTACGTTTCCGGGATGTAGTGGATCTGACGAAGCTGCCGGACAGAGCCGAGTTTTACGCGCTGTATGAAAGGGATATTCCGGACCGCCATAACCGCATCGATGCCTGTTGGAAGCTGTTTCAGAAAAAGGTCGAGCGGGTCCGTGCGCTTCAGCTTTCCGCGAAAATTGGTAACTGTTCAGTCATAGCCTGAACAGTTACGAGCCGGGCGCGGCTACCGCATTGAAGCGCGCCCGGCTCTTGGCTTTGATACTGTATTGGCACGCCCTCAGCGACAAGCGCTTCGGGCTGACTGAGTAGTTACCGAAAATTGCCATTTGAAACAGAATCTGTTATAATGGATTCGGAGCCGGTTTTTGGTTCATAGATCGTATGCGAGGAAGATAAAGCGTGGCGGGGGATCTTACGAGAACACAGAAAATTGCATTAGGGATAGCGGTTTTCGGAATTTTCTTTTCGGCCTTTATGCTCTTTAAAACGGCGAGGGAATATAAGCTGGCGGAGACGGAGTATGAGACCCTGGATCGTTTTGCGCAAAAAACGGAGACCGTTACGCTTGCTACGACTTCCTTTGCTCCGGTGGAGATCGAGGAGGAGGTTGAAGAAGAGTTAGCCAGAAACTATGATCGCTCCGCTTTTCCTGATCTTGAAATCGATTTTGACGGGCTTTCCGAGATCAACGATCAGGTCGTGGCCTGGCTCTACGTCGGCTCCGTAGGGATCAGCTATCCGGTGGTGCAGGATGTGACCGATGAAGAGAACGAATATTATCTGCATCATACCTTTGAACAGGAGGAGAACAGTTCGGGCTGTATTTTTATGGATTGGAGCGTCAATGCCGATCTGACCTCCTGGAATACCTTTATTTACGGCCATAATATGAAAAATGGAACTATGTTTGGCTCCTTAAAACGCCTGCTTCGGGAGGACGGCCTGTATGAGACGGATCCCTATATCTACGTCTTTACCCGGGACGGGATCTATCGCTATGAAATCTTTTCCTTCTATCTGGATTCAACCGATTCAAAGATGTACTATACCTGCAATACCTTTAAGGAGTACCGGCAGTATATCCGGACTGCGTTAGAGAAGTCAGAGCATGAGTGCGGCGTGGAAGCCAGCGAGGATAAGAATATGGTGACGCTTGTGACCTGCTCCGGGACCGGCGCGAATAAGAAGCGGGAATTCGTGCACGGTATTTTTGTGGACCGTTATTTATACTGATTAACGATTTTCGTTGCCGATCAACCGGACTCGCAAACGCAATTCCAGTACGTTTGCTTTATCAAAAACGGCAATTAATTGCGTTCGCGAGTATATATGACTGAAATGATTCCGGGATTCCGGAAAAAAGCCTTGCGAACTGTGAAGTAATGTGGTAGACTCTTTTTGTTTGTAAAAAACTCAGATAGTCTCGGAGGTTTAAAATGGGTGCGTTAAGAGTAATTCTTACTATATTGTTTATTTTAGTTTGTATCGTGCTTTCGGCGATCGTTCTGATGCAGGAAGGAAAGTCGGCGGGACTCGGCGCGATCTCCGGTATGGCGGAAACCTATTGGGGAAAGAACAAGGGCCGTTCCATGGAGGGTATGCTGGTCAAGTATACCAGATTTCTTGCGATCGCGTTTATGGTCTTAGCGGTGATCTTAAACCTTAAAAATTTCTAGGTTCGTTTTTGACGGCGAGACAGAGGCACTCTTGAGTACAGACTTGAGGGTGCTTTTTTTCGATATTTTATCATGGGAATCAATACATATAAGGATAATTACATACGGAATATGAAGGTGGTCGGCGTATTCGACCGCGCCGGAAAAAACTACGGCTTTGTGATTCCGGATAATAAAAAGCTCGGGCGTGATATTTTTGTTTCGCTGGAGAATTCGCTTCATGCGGGAGACGGCCAGAAGGTGGTCTGTGAGATCAGAGAGACCGGCAGCGAAAGGCAGGCTCCTGAGGGAAGAATTATTGAACTGCTAGGCTATATGAATGAGCCCGGAGTTGATTTATTATCTGTGATAAAGGATTACGGATTGTCTGAGGGCTTCCCTTCGAAGGTCGAGCATGAAGCGGAGAGGCTTACCGATGAGATCTCACAGGAGGAGCTTGACAGGCGCAGAGATCTTCGGGAGGAGCTTACGATCACGATCGACGGGGAGGACGCGAAGGATCTCGATGACGCGGTGAGTTTAAGGCTTTCGGGAGATACCTGTATTTTGGGTGTGCATATCGCCGATGTCTCGCATTACGTAACAGAGGATTCGGCCCTTGACAGAGAGGCGCTGAAACGGGGGACCAGCGTATATCTGACGGGGCTGGTTGTACCAATGCTTCCTAAGAAGCTCTGCAACGGCCTTTGCTCCTTAAATCCCAGGGAGGATAAGCTGACCCTGTCCTGCCTGATGACGATCAACGCAAGCGGCGTGGTAATCGACCATGAGATCGTAAGGAGCGTGATCCGCTCCGACAAACGGATGACCTACAGCGCAGTCAATGCTGTTTTGGAAGGGAAAGCGGTCCGGGGCTACGAGGAGTTTTCTCCGATGCTTCAGAAAATGAACGAGCTGGCCAAGATCCTTCGGGAAAGACGAAAGCAGAGAGGCTCCATTGATTTTGATCTGCCGGAGTCGAAGATCATTCTGAATAAGCGGGGAAAAGTGGTTGACATAAAACCGTATGAACGAAATGACGCCACTAACCTGATCGAAGAGTTTATGCTGATCGCGAATGAAACTGTGGCGGAGCATTATTTCTGGTTAAAGCTGCCTTTTGTATACCGGGTGCACGAAGAACCGGATCCGGATAAGATGAAGCGTCTGGCCGCGTTTTTGAAGAATCTGGGCTATTCGATCCATATCCGGGGAGATGAGGTCCATCCCAAGGAGATACAGAAGCTGCTTGGCAGTTTTGAAAATACCGGAGAAGAGAGCCTGATCGAGCGGCTTTCCCTGCGGTCCATGCAGAGAGCGAAATACGCCACAGACTGTATCGGACATTTTGGGCTTGCCTGCCGCTATTACTGTCATTTTACTTCCCCGATCCGAAGATATCCGGATCTTCTGATCCACCGGATCATCAAGGAAGAGCTTGAGGGCAGTCTTTCCGCAGAGCGGTTCCTTGCGTATGAGGCAAGACTTCCGGAGGTCTGTCTGAAGTCGAGCGAAATGGAGCGGCTTGCCGATGACGCGGAGCGGGAAATAGAGAAAATGAAAAAGGCGGAATATATGAGCGGACGGGTCGGCGAGATCTTTGAAGGGCTCGTAAGCTCTGTGACTGCCTGGGGGCTTTATGTAGAGCTTCCGAACACGGTGGAGGGTCTGGTGCATATCAGCAATATGGATGATTACTATGTTTTTGATGAGGAGCATTATGAGCTTAAAGGAGAGATCACGGGGAAACGCTACGTCCTGGGACAGAAGGTAAGAGTCCGGGTCAATTACGTGGATATCACGATGAGAACGATAGATTTTATTTTGGAAAGGTCTTGAAAATGGAAAACGATCCTTCCATTCTATATGCGTTTTTTGTCGGAAAGCATGGTATAATACAAGATAAATAGACCTTTCACTGAAGAAGGTAGTAAAAAAATGGGAAAAATGACAGGGATCAAGCTGATCGCGAACAATAAAAAAGCGTATCACGAGTATTTTATCGAGGATAAATATGAATGTGGGCTGGAGCTCTACGGAACCGAGATCAAATCGCTGAGAATGGGAAAGTGCAGTATCAAGGAAGCGTACGTCCGGATCGATAAGGGAGAGGCCTATGTGATCGGGATGAATATCAGTCCCTATGAAAAGGGAAATATCTTCAACCGGGATCCGGTCAGGACAAGGAGGCTTCTGCTGCATAAATATGAGATCAACAAGCTGGCAGGGAAGCTGAACGAGCAGGGTTATACGCTGATGCCGCTTCAGGTTTACCTAAAGGACAGCAGGGCAAAGCTGGAGATTGGAGTTGCCAAGGGAAAGAAGCTCTACGACAAACGGCAGGAGATCGCGAAAAAAGATCTGAAGCGGGCAACGGAGCGGGAGTTTAAGGTGAAAAATCTTTGAAGAAGTGGTATAGTGTAATAGGATAGGATTTGCTGACGCAAATCCATTATTCACACAAAACATCTTGGAAAGCAGATGTTTTGGCGCCTCGGAATTTTGCTTCGCAAAATATCCGAGTTGGGCCTGTAAAGGTTTCGACGGGGGTCTAGAAGTCAGGATAGCCACCGGTGGCCCTGAACCACCTAAAAACGGGAAATTAAATATAAACGCAGACGAACAGTACGCGTTCGCGGCTTAATTGCCGCTGTCGACCTTAGGTAGCCTACTGCTTAAGCCATCGGCATCAAACAGGTAGGGAACCCTGCTTCCAAAGCTTTGAGGATGCAGGAGCATTATGAAGCTACTGAGGCTTGCAGCCTGTCGTTTGGCGGTGAGCTGAGGGAATGTCAATAAAGCGACTGTGGTGGAAGAAGTCTTGATGAAAGGGCTTTCGGACGCGGGTTCGATTCCCGCCAGGTCCATTTCTAAAAAATTATGTAAACTAACAATCCAGCCAACCTCCCGTGTCGCAGTTATCTGTATTCCGGTTGGGTCCAATTATTTGGAGCTGACAGTGAAGATGCTGTTTGCCCCCCCTATTCCGAGTTTTTATTAATACCTATTTATACTGGTTAACGATTTTCGGTGCCGATTAATCGGACTCGCAAACGCAATTTCAGTACGTTTGCGTTATCAGAAACGGCAATTAATTGCGTTCGCGAGTATAATGGGTCTTATGAAGGTGATTCGGATATTGGAAAGCTGATGCATGATTTCAGATGTACCAGAGCCGAAGACATGAATTACGAATTGTTGGCAGATAAGACAAGGTATTTTAAGGAGAATCCGGAAGGAGTGAGTGAGATGTGTAAAGTTATGGAGGATATGAGGAACGAGGCTGCAAAGAGAGCAGAGGAACAGACAACAATAGACCATATTAAGGACATTATGACAAAACTGAAATATACGGTAGAACAAGCTATGGATCTGTTGAGCATCCCTCCGGCAGATCGCGCGACATATTCAGAGCTTGTAGGGAAGAAAACCGTATGACTTTTTCGTATACTTGCATAATAGTTATTACATTATAACACTATAACCGATAAAAATGAGGTTGACGATTCGATAGATTTTTCTATAATGAAATAGCCAGAGGATAGAAGCTGAGGACGGAACAGGCAGCCGTCGCGCCCTTGTGGTCTTAAAATGAGATGCTGGATTGCCACCCAGCCTCTTCTATCCGAGCGACAAAAGAGTTTCCTGCCAATGAGGCAAGGAACTTTTTTGTTGTGTATTATACTCGCGAACGCAATTAATTGCCGTTTCTGATAACGCAAACGTACTGAAATTGCGTTTGCGAGTCCGATTAATCGGCACCGAAAAGCGTTAACCAGTATAAATTAAGGTAATTATTTTGGCTGCCGCTGGAAATATAGATTCAGCCGAGTCAAACCAGCAAACGTCCTGAGTTAAGGACATGTTTGATCCGCTTGAAGAAGCGTGGAGCACTGTGAAAGTGGGATAGAACTTGACGAAAGAAGAGTCGTAGTATACAATATCGGCAAATCTGGGATTCAATTCTGAAAATGCCGAGGAGATAGATGGAATACATTAGCAGAGCTATTCATCGAAGAAAACGGTGTGCTCTATCCGATAGAGATAAAGCAGAGTGCGTCTGTTACAGCAAATGAGACATCAGCTTTTCTTGTGCTCGATAAGGTGGAGGATAAGAAGCGCGGAACGGGAGCTATAATATGTAACTGTCCTCAGCCGGGATCGGTTAGAGAAAATATTTATCAGATCCCCATTTGGTACATATAAGAGAAGCAACAAGTCAGGGACTATTTGGGCGTATAGATTCCGGGAGTTTTGCCGAAATCTTCGGGAACTGTCCCTTTTCCAGATAGTTCGGAACCAGGTATTCAATGTTTCCTACCGTATACAGGCCGATGCCGATTTTGGTTTTGTTATTGACAGATGGTCTGTGCTCATTTATTATAAAATCAACAAGGGAGGCATTATTTTTATACAATATGCACAAAACTCCCGGAGACAACTGTTTAACTAATTTACTTTAGGAGGATTCAAAATGAAAAAGAAAATTATGGCGATTCTTCTTGCGGCAGCTACGACCTTATCGTTAGCGGGCTGTGCCGGAGCAGTGGCTCCCGCGGCAGCAGGCGATGCAGCGGCTCCCGCAGGAGAAACAGCGGAAGCGGCAGCCCCCGAGGGAGCCCAGGAGCTGACCTTCTGGACCTTCCAGGCAGCGCATCAGAAGTTTATGGAAGACGCGGCGGCTAGATGGAACGAGACCTATCCGGACCGCCCGATCGATTTCAAGGCTGAGACCCTTGGTTATGACGATATTCATAACAACCTTCTGATCTCGCTTCAGACCGGAACCGGTGCGCCGGATATCGCGGATATCGAGATTTCCATGTACGCGAACTTCATTACCGGCGACGAGGACAGTATTCCTCTTGTTCCGTTAAATGACATCATTGAGCCGGATAAGGAAAACCTGATTATGGGTAGATTTGATAACTACGCGAACCACGGCAACTATTACGGCGTAGACTACCACGTAGGCGCTACCTGCCTTATGTATAATAAGGAGATCTTTGAGGAAGCCGGCGTTGATATCAATTCCATCGAGACCTGGGACGACTTCAAGGAAGCCGGAAAGGTAATCCGCGAGAAGACCGGCAAGTATATTATGGCCGTTGAGACGACCGAGCACTGGACCTATTATCCGCTGATCACCGAGCAGGGAAGCGATTTCTTTGATCCTGAGACCGGAGAGGTTATCCTTGACAATCAGGTAAATATCGACACCCTTCAGTGGCTGCTTGACGGTATCAATGACGATATCTTCTGTACAATGCCCGGTGGCTTCTGCCACAGCGAAGAGTGGTACGCTTATATGAACGAAGGCAATGTAGCGACCATCGGCGTTCCCCTCTGGTACCTGAACCGCTTCACCGACTATATGCCTGACCTTGCAGGAAAGATGTCCGTAAGGACCCTGCCCGTATGGGAAAAGGGCGGCGCGAATTCAGCAGGTCTTGGCGGAACCGGAACCTCTGTAACGAATCAGGCGAAGGACGTTCAGCTTGCGAAGGATTTCCTGTATTTCGCGAAGATTTCGAGAGAGGGCGCGATCCGTACCTGGACAGAGCTTGGCTTTGACCCGATCCGTACCGATATCTACGATGATCCTGAGATGACTGCGCCGAACCGCTTCACCGAATATTTCGGAGATGAGATCTATGATGTTATGGATGCGACCTCCGACGCGATTGCAAAGCTGTCGACCTCGAATCCTCTGTATCCGGAAGCGCTGACCAGAGTTCAGAAGACGGTTATGTTCAACGTTCTTTCCGAGCAGAGCCAGACTCCGGAGGAAGCTCTGAAGCAGACTGCGGATGAGCTTCGCGCAATGCAGTAAGACACAGTAATTACAGATAAGGTGTAAGAAATGCGGGAATGGTTGGGAAACTGTTCCCGCATATTGATAAAAGAAGAGGAATATTATGTCGAAACAAACGAATGGAAGCGCAGGCGCCTCCCAAAAGCATAAAAGCATTCCTATGATCAAGATAGCCCCGTATATTTTTACGGCTCCCTTCGTGATCTATTTTCTTGTTTTCTTTATCTACCCGATTACACAGACTTTCTGGACCAGCCTGTGCCAGCAGGTGGGCTTTGCCCCGCCGAAATTTGCCGGATTGGCGAACTACAAGCTGTTAATGG
Organism: Lachnospiraceae bacterium; assembly: GCA_017444015.1. GTDB lineage: Bacteria > Bacillota > Clostridia > Lachnospirales > Lachnospiraceae > UBA2868. Next base: position 13,467 of record JAFSXN010000139.1, read on the forward strand.
ATGACTATTTCAAAATGGCGGTGCAGAACTCTACGATCTATACGTTCTTTACCTGCCTGATCCTGGTTCCGCTGCCGCTCTTTTTAGCAGTACTTTTAGACTCCAAGTTTGTAGTAAAACCGGAGGCCTTTAAGAGCGCGTTGTTTATCCCGGCTCTTACCAGCGTAGTTATGGCCGGACTGTTCTTCAAATACGCCTTCTCTTCGAATCCGGCGGCTTTGATGAACGCCCTGATCGCCCGTTTAGGGATTCCTGCCCAGGGGTGGTTAGAGAAGCGCGTAACGACCTGGATCGTTCTGGTGATCTTCTGCGTATGGAAGTGGTTAGGGGTCAATATCGTCTATTATCTGTCCGCTCTGCAGACGATCTCGAAGGATCTTTATGAGGCGGCGACGATTGACGGAGCGAATGCCTGGGACAGATTTGTCCATATTACGGTTCCGGGGGTCAAGCCTACGATCATCTACGTTCTGACGATTTCCATCTATGGAGGCTTCTCGATGTTTGCCGAAGCGTTTACCCTCTTTAACAGCGCGAGGACCCCGGGAGATATCGGAGCGACCATCGTAAGCTATATTTACGCCCAGGGCTTTAACCGCAACAATTTCGGAATAGCCTCCGCGGCGGGTATTTCTCTGCTGTTTGGCGTTTTGATTATCAATATTATTCAGCTTTCCATTACGGATCCGGTTGGAAAGAACGACGACTGATTATAGAAAGAAGGTTTGGAACATGAAAAAGAAAAAAATAGGGCTTACGCTTGTCAGTACCCTGATTATTGCGATATTCGCGGTCATTGCGCTCATGCCGTTCTTCTTCCTGCTGATTTCGTCCTTTAAACCGGGAAGCGAGATGATCCGAAACGGCTTACAGTTCAAATTTGATTTCGAAAACTACAGCCTGGTGAACTACCGGCTGATCAAGACGGAGCGGGACGGTATTTATATCAAATGGTATATCAACAGTATTGTCATCATGCTGATCCAGGTGGGTACGGGACTGTTTTTCTCCTCTCTGGTGGGGTATGGCCTTGCCAAGTACCGGTTCAAGGGAAGGAATCTGATCTTTCTTCTGGTGTTAGTGGTAATGATGGTTCCGGTGGAAATACTGATCCTGCCCTTATATAAGGAAATAAACTCGTTTCATCTGATAGATACCTACCTGGGAGTCGTGCTTCCGTTTGTCGTTCCGGCGACCGGAATCTTCTTTTTCCGGCAGTTTGCCAGCGGCCTCCCGTCGGAGATCATGGAGAGCGGACGAATCGACGGCTGCGGGGAATTCGGGATCTTTTTCAAGCTGATGATGCCGATTATGCTGCCTGCTTACGGAGCTATGACGATTCTCCTTGCGATGGGAAGCTGGAATTCCATGGTATGGCCGATGATCGTTCTTCGGACCTCGGAGATGCAGACTTTACCCATCGGCCTGCAGTCCCTGCTTACGCCCTATGGGAATAACTACGATCTGCTGCTGTCGGGAGCGGTTATGAGCGTTCTGCCGATTATGGTTATTTTCCTTCTGAACCAGAAGACCTTTATCGCCGGTATGGCAGCGGGAAGTGTGAAAGGGTAAAGACAGAATGAACAAAGCGTTTTCCTACAATAAACCTTGGATACTGCAGAGAGCGGATCCTTATGTCCTGCGGACAGAGGACGGGAAATACTATTTCACGGCTTCCGTTCCCGAATACGACCGGATTGTGCTACGGTGTTCCCCAAGCCTTTATACACTGGATCAGGCGGAGGAAAAAGAGATCTGGCACAAGCATGAAAAAGGGCCGCAGAGCAAGCATATCTGGGCTCCGGAGCTGCATTATCTCTTTGGAAAATGGTATATCTATTACGCGGGCTCCGATGTGGATGACATTTGGGCTTTACGGCCTTATGTCCTGGAATGTACCGGAGAGGATCCGATGAGGGATCCCTGGATCGAAAAGGGAATGATGGTGTGCAGTCCGGAGGATGAGTTTTCCTTCCGGGCGTTTTCCCTGGACGGAACTGTTTTTGAGGTAAACGGGGTCTGGTACTATATCTGGGCGGAAAAGGTCGGAGTTGGAAAGCAGATCTCGAATTTGTACATAGCAAGGCTCAAGAATGCTTATACGCTGGATACGGTCCAGGTTCTCCTGACGACACCGGATTACGACTGGGAGCGGCATGGCTTCTGGGTCAATGAGGGTCCTGCCGTTTTGCAGCGGAATAAAAAGATCTATGTGACTTTTTCGGCCAGTGAAACCGGGATCTGTTATTGTCTGGGGATGCTGACAGCGGATCCACAGAGCGACCTTCTGGATCCCAGAAGCTGGGAAAAGGACAGATATCCCGTTCTGGCTTCCTCGCCGGAGCATGTGGTTTACGGCCCCGGACATAATTCCTTTACGGTCGATGACGACGGCCGGGATGTTATGATTTATCACGCCCGGACCGAAACGGAGATCGTCGGCGATCCGCTGTATAACCCGAACCGCCATACGATGATTATGCCGATCGTATATGAAGAGGGGAGGCCGGTGTTCTCTTATGAGACAAAGTAAGGGGATCTATTCGGAGCATCGGGCATGAAAACCTGGTTTGACAGCAAGCTTTTTCAATTTTTCGCCGGGGTGGTGGATGTTGTATGGATCAGCCTTCTCTGGTACATAAGCAGTCTACTGATTGTTACTTTGGGGGCATCCTCTGCGGCGATGTACTATACGGTCCATACCAGGATCTTTAAAAATGAGGGGTATCTGTTCCCCGTCTATAAGAAGGCTTTCCTCGATAATTTTAAGAAGGCTACGGTGGTCTGGCTGATCTGCCTTCTGCTGGATTTGTTCCTTGTTCTGGATTTTTTCCTGGCAAGAATGGCCATCGACCAGGGAAGCGCGCTTGCGGTACTGTATTACCCGGTGCTTATTTGTATTGTGATCGCTGTTATGTGCCAGCTCTCTATTGTTGCCTATCAGGCGCGTTTTGAGGATACAATAAAGGGAGTCCTGGTAAAGGGCTCTTTGATTGCTGTGAGCAATATCGGCTGGCTGCTTTTTCTTACGGCTTTTCTGTTCGGGCTGATTTACCTGTGCAGATATCTGATCTTTTTAGCGGTTGTCGCGCCTGCGGGCTATGCCTGCCTTATGCGCCACGTTTTTGAGCATATCTATAAAAAGAGGGGCTGGCTGATTAAACCCTGATTAAACATCTATACCCGGATGTAAAGGCGATATCATTGGATAATTTATACTGGTTAACGATTTTCGTTGCCGATCAACCGGACTCGCAAACGCAATTCCAGTACGTTTACTTTATCAAAAACGGCAATTAATTGCGTTCGCGAGTATATTATCAAATAGTTATACTGTTATCAGATCCGTGTGAACAAAGATATACAACACGAAGAGAAAAACCTTTAACATAATGAGTAAAAAAGCACTGAAAACCAGGATCAACCACGGGATTCTCCTTCTGATCGTTCTGTTGGCCGTTACGCTGATCGTTTTTAACGGACGTTTGTTTTACAATATGATGAACGAGCAGGCGGAGGTGATCGGAAGAGAGCAGCTGGAGGTCGTATCCGGAAGGCTGAAGGATACGTTAAATGAGGCGAAGCTTCTTTTAATGCAGGTCGCTGAGACCATGGAGCTGCTGCAGAGAACGGAAGCCACGGATGAAGAGTATATGGAAGCTCTTCTGGCGTATAGGGAAAAGTTTCGGTATCAGAACTGTATGAACGCCTATATCGGGAGAACCGGCTGGTTTGTTGTTCCGGATTTCTTTAATACAGAGGGCTTTGAGATCAATGAGCGGATGTGGTATCAGGGAGCCAGAAAGAACGGCGTGGGGAATATTTATGTTACGCCTCCCTATCAGGATGTCGTTACGGGTGGGATGTGCTTTACGGTCTCGGTGCTGTTAAAGGACAAGGAGAGCGTAACGGCGCTGGATTTCAACCTGTCCTCGGTTCAGAACAGTATTCAGGAGGCGGGAAAGAACGTCGGCGGCGATAATCTGATCATCAGCGCTGACGGGCAGATCGTCGCCTACGCGGATGAGGAGGTGATCGGAAAGCGGATTTCTGACGCTCTGCCGCAGTATACGATCATCTTTCGGAGGATCCTTTCCTCCGGAGAAAAGAGCAAATCCTTTGTAACGGAGATCGGAGGACAGAAGAGTACCGTTTTCTACAGTAAGAGCGGCAATGCCTGGTATCTGATCTCTCTTGTCAGTAATTCCGATCTGTACCGGGCAAATTATGTCCAGCTACTTCGCAACCTTCTGTTAAATCTGTTTCTGGTGCTGGGTCTGGCACTGATGTATATCTTAAATTACCGCAGGCGGATCGAAACGGAGAAAACCCTGCTTGCGGAGGAGAAGCTGTTAGAGGAAAGGACCCTGGAGATCGAAAAAAAGGTCCAGGAGATCTTAAAGGACAGCTCGGAAGGCAATAAGGGCGGCAGGCGGACTTCGGAGGTCTTTAAGCAGATCCGGGATTCCGCCTCGGAGATCGGAGATTCGATCTCACAGATCCGGCTGAGCGCCAGAGTCATTGATACCATGCAGCAGGACGATACACTGTCGGAAACGGAGGATGCCGGAATATCCGCCAATCGAAACCGGCTGGCCCTGATGGCGATCCTGCTCATTCTGGTCCTGTCTATGGCTCTTTCCATCTTTATATCCACCAGAGCGATGCGCATGGACGGAAATAACCGGATGGAGGACGAAACCGGGAATTATCTCTATGAGGTAGAGCTTTGGATCGCGGAGCAAAAGGGGATCCTTGAAATGTTTGTAAGCAGTATCTCCGCTCATCCGGAGCTTATGGATGACTACGAAAGAGCGGTTGAATGGCTGGACGGCATTACAAAGCAGTTTGGCGATATTTCCGTTACCTATATGGCAAATCCGGAGGCGGGGCATACCGTCATCATGAACAACGGCTGGGAGCCTGAGGAGGGCTGGAAGGTCGAGGAGAGACAGTGGTATATTGATACGATCGCCTCGGAGGCCGAAAACGGGTTTTCGGTTTCCGCTCCGTATTACGATGAACAGACGGGACTCTACTGTGTCACCATGTCCGAACGGGTCTATGATGCCAACGGCGATTTTATAGGGATCTTCGGCATTGACTTTTATCTGGACAAGCTGATCGGGATACTGAATGCCAGCTATACGGACCAGGGCTACGCAATCTTAGTTGACAAGGACGGGACCATCATCAATCACCCATATAAGGGCTATGAGCTTCAGGTGGATTCCAGCAGCACGATCGAGGAAGCCGGATATCTTGGCGCGATCTATTCGGACAAGCCGGTCGTTATAAAGGATTACGACGGAAAACGCAAAGTCGCCATGGCCTCCATCGAGGAGACCTCGAATTTCAGCGTGATCTGCATTAAAAACTGGGGCGAGATCTACGGAAATATGATCCGCTACGATCTGCTGTTCGCGCTGCTCTTCGGTGTCTGTATCCTGAGCGTTCTGTACGTGATCCGGATGCTGATGCGCTGGCAGGAAAAAGCGAACCGGATCCTTCAGGATGCCGCGATCAAAGCGACGAGAGCGGGAGAGGCAAAGACCCAGTTCCTCGCGCAGATGTCCCATGAGATCCGGACTCCGATCAACGCGGTGCTCGGAATGGACGAGATGATCCTAAGAGAGAGCGGTGAGGAGGAGATCAAGGGCTACGCCAAGGATATCCAGTCGGCGGGAAGCTCTCTGCTTTCGATTATCAACGATATCCTGGATCTGTCCAAGATCGAGTCCGGCAAGCTGACGATCGTTCCGGTGCGATATGAGCTGGCGGAGGTCCTGCACGATCTGGTCAATATGATCGAATTTCGTGCCAGGGAAAAGAATCTGGCGCTTGTCGTACAGATCGATCCAAAGCTCCCCTCCGGCCTTTTTGGGGATGATGTGCGGATACGGCAGGTCATTACGAATATCCTGACAAATTCCGTCAAATATACGCATACCGGTACGATCTGGTTTCGGGTCAGCGGGAAACGTGAAGGAAATACAGAGGAGTTATATGTCGAGGTAGAGGATACCGGGATCGGGATCCGCAAGGAGGATCAGGAAAAGCTGTTTTCTGCCTTTGACCGGATCGATGAGGTAAAAAACAGGAATATCGAGGGAACCGGCCTTGGCATGAATATTACCCAGAGGCTCCTTGCTCTGATGGGAAGCAGGATCCAGGTAGATAGCACTTACGGGGAGGGCAGCAGGTTTTTCTTCTATCTCAAACAGGAGATCGTAGACGATACGCCCATCGGAGATTTTAAGGAGCGGATCCGTCAGGCCACGGAGGACTATACCTACGAGGAAGCCTTCTACGCTCCGAATGCCCGACTGCTTGCGGTCGATGACAATGTATTGAATCTCAAGGTATTCAGCAGTCTGCTCAAGCGGACCGGCGTGAAGATCACCGGGGCCTCCTCGGGGGAGGAATGCCTGAAGCTTACCGCACAGAATCCCTATGATCTTATTTTCTTAGATCATATGATGCCGGAAATGGACGGGATTGAGACTCTGCATCATATGAAGGAAAACAGCGGGGGACCGAACGCTTCGACACCGGTCTTTGCTCTTACCGCAAACGCCGTGACGGGAGCCAGAGAAATGTATCTGTCTGAGGGCTTTGACGGCTTTCTGACAAAACCCATCGTTGCGGATAAGCTGGAGGCGGTCATAAAGGAAGCCCTTTCTCCGACGCTCTTTGAGAAGGCTCCGGGGAAGGAAGAGGGAAAGCCCGGGGAGAGCGCAGAGCTGCCTGTGATCGGAGGGGTGGACTGGAGCTACGCCAGGTCGCATCTTGGGGATGACGAGCTGATCCGCTCGACGCTGAATGACTTTTTAGACCTCCTTGAAATAAATGAGAGGAAACTTTCTGCCGCATATGATATAATTGAAAACGAAGGAAATTTTGAGGGCTACAGGATCCAGGTGCATTCGATGAAGAGCGTTACGGCGACCCTCGGGATTATCCCTCTTGCCGGGATGGCAAATGTCCTGGAGTACGCTGCCCGTGACGGAAAATTGGAAGAGATCACACGCCTGCATCCCGTATTTATCGAGTGCTGGCAAAGCTACGGGAAGGAGCTTTCGAAGGCTTTCGGGAGAGAGGACGAGGTGCAGCTTTCGGACTTAGAGCCCGCGGAGATCAAAGAAAAGCTCTTGCGGTTAAAGGACAGTATGGCGGAGCTTGATCTGGATGTGGCGGATCCTTTAATGCAGGAGCTTCTGACCTGCCGGGTTGCGCCGGAGCTGTCAGAAAAGTTTACGGAACTGAAAGGAGCTGTCACCGCGCTTGACTCGGATGGGGCGGAACAGATCGTGGATTATATCATAGAGAGACTATGAGGAAGGAGATCGGGATGGAAACGGGAGCCAGAAGCCTGAATACAGCAGGGGACAGAAAAAAAAGAGTGCTGATCGTGGACGACGACCCTGTGATGCTTAGAAGTGTCAGGATCTTACTGGAGGAACGCTTCGAGGCTGTTCTTTCCACCTCCGGGGCAAAGGCGGTCCCCATCATTGAGAAAAAGCGTCCCGAGGTGATCTTACTGGACTATGAAATGCCGGAATGCGACGGCAAACAGACGCTTGCGCTGATCCGTGAACGAGAGGATATGAAGGAGATCCCGGTGATCTTTCTGACGGGACTGGGGGATCCGGAGCATCTGAAGTCACTGGCGTCGCTTACGCCGTTTGGATATATCATAAAGCCTGCCGGAAAGGAAGACCTGATCGAAGCGATCGAAAGGGCTTTGGCCGGACGGGCGGCAGGTTAAGGAGCGGAGCTTGGATAACAGGATTACAGTGATATATGGGGATGATCCCGGCGAGATGACGGCAAGGCTCCTTGACGCGGTGGGGCTTAGTTCGCTGCTGCCCCCGGGGGGAAACGCTAAGATCGGGATAAAGCCAAATCTGGTCAATGTAACGCAGCCGGAGCATGGAGCCACGACGCATCCCGAGATCGTGGAAGCACTGATCCGGTATTTGCAGGCAGCAGGCTTTCGTAATATCGTTATTTTGGAGGGTTCCTGGGTCGGAGCGGATACGATGAAGGCGTTTCGCGCTCTGGGCTATGACCGTCTGGCGGAAAAATACGGGGTAGGACTTCTTGATACGAAGAAGGATGCCTATGTACAAAAAAGCTGCGACGGTATTACGATGGAGATCAGTAAAACCGCTCTGGAGCTGGATTTTCTGATCGATATCCCGGTTTTAAAAGGGCACTGTCAGACCCTTGTGACCGGGGCGCTCAAGAATCTGAAGGGGATCATTTCCGACCGGGAGAAGCGGCATTTTCATACGCTGGGGCTGCATAAGCCCATCGCCTGCCTGAACAGGCTCATAACCGCGGATTTCTGTATCGTCGACGGGATCTGCGGGGATCTGGATTTTGAAGAGGGCGGAAATCCGGTGCAGATGAACCGAATCTTCTGCGGAACGGATCCGGTGTTAATCGATTCCTATATCGCCCAGACCATGGGATATCATCCCTCGGAGATCGGCTATATCAGGCTTTCGGAGCAGTACGGGGTCGGAAGTACTGATCTTTCTCATGCGCAAATCATAGAGCTGAACCGGGATCGCGGAAAGATCAAGGCTTCTCCGTCCCGGATCGTAAAGGAACTGTCCCGGTATGTGGAGGCAAGGGATGCATGCTCTGCCTGCTACGCGAATCTGATGCAGGCGCTTATGAGATTGAAGGACATCGGGGTACTGGATCGCTTCCGTAAGAATCCGATCGCGATCGGTCAGGGATATCGGGGGAACAGCCTTTCCTGTCCCGGAATTGGGAACTGTACACGGGAGTTTGACTCCCACGTTTCCGGCTGTCCGCCTCATACGCCGGAGATATTAGCATATTTAAAAGATTATATAGAACAGGAGCAGTGAGGGTTGCCAAAGTCAAAGGAATGGATTGATCGGCTGGTGTTTCAGGAGAGCGGGAGTGAGGCTCGCTCTGTGAGGGAACGGTCTATGATTACAAAGGAAAACAGAAGCAGCGGGTTGGTATATACGAATGATAACTGTATCGGCTGTAACAAGTGCATTCGCGCATGCAGCTGCATGGGTGCCTGTATTTCAACGCTGCCGGATGAGAACGGGAGGTCCAGCATCGAGGTGGACGGCAGCAGGTGTGTAGCCTGCGGAGCCTGCTTTGATGCCTGTGAGCATAACGCCAGAGACTATCGGGACGATACGCTTAAGTTCTTTTCGGATCTTAAGAAGGGAGAACAGATCTCGCTGTTGATCGCGCCGGCGTTTATGGCAAACTATCCCGAGCAGTATTCCCGTATCCTCGGGGGCTTGAAAAAGCTCGGGGTAAACCGGATGATCAATGTATCCTTCGGCGCGGATATTACGACCTGGGGTTATATCAACTATATCAAGGAGAATGATTTTTTAGGCGGGATCTCTCAGCCCTGTCCCGCGGTGGTAGGCTATATCGAGCGGTATCTGCCGGAGTTACTTCCGAAGCTTTTCCCGGTGCAGAGCCCTTTGATGTGCGCCGCGATCTACGCAAGAAATGAGCTTGGGATCACGGATAAGTTAGCTTTCATAAGCCCCTGTATCGCGAAGAAGCTGGAGATCGACGATCCGAATAACCACGGCTATGTCAGCTATAATGTGACCTTTGATCATCTGATGGAATATGTCGGGGATAACGATGTCTACGGAGAACCCTGTATGGATGAGATCGAGTACGGACTGGGCTCGGTTTACCCGATGCCCGGGGGACTCAAGGAAAATGTGTACTGGCTGCTTGGAAATGATGTTTTTGTCCGCCAGATGGAGGGCGAAAAGCGGATGTACGAATATCTAAAGGCCAACCGTGAGAGACTTAGAGACGGGAAAACGCCGTATTTATTCGTAGATGTTCTGAACTGTGAAAACGGGTGTATTTACGGAACAGGGACCGATCCGGAGGTTTCCGGAACGGATGATACCTACTATCATCTCCACGATATTCAGGAGAGCGTGAAAAAGACCGGAACAAAAAGCGCCTGGTCCAGAGAGCTGAGCCCTGCGGAGCGTCTGGCGAATCTGAACCGGCAGTTTGCTAAGCTGAAGCTCGAGGATTATACCAGAAAATATACAGACCGTTCGGAGAGCTGTAAATATAAGGAGCCGAGTGCCGAAGAGCTGGAGGAGATCTTTATTGAGATGAAGAAGCTCGACGAGGGCTCCCGGAAGATCAACTGCTCCTGCTGCGGCTACAATACCTGCCGGGATATGGCGGTCGCGATCTTTAACGGCTTTAATCATAAGGATAACTGTATCCACTATCTGAAGGATCTGGTAGAGGAAAAGGCGGCGCTGACCGAGGTTATGACGGGGCTTCCGAACGCGGAGGGCATGAACGTTTTCATGGCCCAGAAGAAGGCGGAAGAGACACTGACGAGGTTCAACGCGTTCTATTTCAATCTGAGGAATGTCGGGCTTCTGAACCGGCGGTTTGGGAAAAAGGAGACGGATCAGCTCTTAGTCCGCTATTCCAGAAAGGTTGCGGATTTCGCGAAGCAGGAGGAGTGTGTCGGAAGGCTTTCCGGGGATAACTTTATGGCTCTGATCCTGAAGGAGAGGTCGGAGGAGTTTCTGAAGCTGTTAGAGGGAGTCGAGGTAGAAGCCAGGCACGGCGGGAAAGAGATCCCGGTGATCATACAGGCGGTGACCGGGTGCCTGGATATCGACGAATCCCATCAGGACAGCGCGTCCATTGTTGGGATGTGTACGACGGCCTTAAATGAAGCAAAGAATACGAAGAAGGTACCGTATCTGTTCGCAACGCCCGAGATGAGCGATATGGTCTTCAGACAGAAGCAGATCGTGGATGAGTTTCCCAGAGCGCTTGCGGGGGGCGAATTCAAGGCGTATTATCAGCCGAAGGTGGATACGACGACCAACGAGATCGTCGGCGCGGAGGCGCTGGTGCGCTGGATCCACGAGGGCAGGCTGATCCCGCCGGATGAGTTTGTTCCGATCCTGGAAATGGACGGCAGTATCTGTAAGCTGGATTTCCATATCTTCGAGAGTGTGTGCAGGGATATCCGGAAATGGAGCGCCGAGGGGATCAAGCCGGTGCGGATTTCAACGAACTTTTCCAGAAAGAACCTGTCCGACCCGTCGTTCTCCTCCCGGATCGAGGAAACGCTTGAGAAATATGAGGTTCCGAGAGAGTATATCGAGGTCGAGATCACAGAGACCACAAGCGAGGAAGAGAACGGGCTGTTGAGCAAGTTCATTACGGATATGCACAATGCCGATATCATGATGGCGATCGACGATTTCGGGACCGGCTATTCATCGTTAAATCTTCTGCGCGATTTCCCGGCAGATGTCTTAAAGATCGATAAATCTTTTATCGACCAGCATACCAATACCGAGCGGGATAATGTAGTGCTGGCGAATATCGCGAAGATGGCCAAGGAGCTGAATATGAAGGTCATCACTGAGGGTGTGGAACGCTGGGATCAGGTCGAGTTCCTAAAGGGGATCAATGTGAATCTGGTCCAGGGCTTCCTGTTTGATAAGCCGATGCCGGAGGATACCTTTGAGGAGAGACTCAGGGCGAGGATCTATCCGCAGGACAGCGGCGCATAATTTTTCCTTGCTTTTCCGAGGAATCGAGGGTATAGTAGTAAGCAGTTGAGATTGGGTTTCAGGTGTTTGGAAAGGATCTGATAGAGATGGGAAAGTATTTTGATTTAAAGGATAATGTCGCTGTTGTTACCGGCGCTTCGACCGGACTGGGTGTCCAGATGGCTAAGGCCTTGGCGACGCAGGGCGCGAATATCGTGGCTCTTGCCAGAAGAGAGCAGCTCGTTAAGGAAGTAGCCGCTGATATCGAGAAGGAGTACGGTGTAAAGGCGATTGGTATCTCCTGTGATATTACGGATACCGAGAGAGTCGGCAAGGCGGTGGACGAGGTATTAAAGCAATTCGGCAGGATCGATATCCTGATCAATAACGCGGGAACCGGCGCGGTGGCTCCGGCAGAGGATATTACCGATGAGCAGTTTGACAATGAGATGCGCATCGACCTTTTCGGAAGCTTTAAGGTAGCCAGAGAGGTAGCGAAAAAGGCGATGATCCCCGCAAAGTACGGACGTATCATCAATATCGCGTCGATGTATGGCCTTGTCGGAAATAAGATCGCTCCTGCGGCTCCGTACCATGCGGCCAAGGGCGGTGTTGTTAATCTGACGAGAGCTCTGGCAGCGGAATGGGCCGATAAGGGGATTACGGTAAACGCAATCTGCCCGGGATATTTTGAGACGCCGCTGACGAAGGAAACTCTGGATTCCGAGACCTTCCAGGCGTATGCGAGGACAATGATCCCGATGGCCCGCTACGGAAAAGAGGGAGAGTTAGATACGGCAGCGATCTTCCTTGCTTCCCGTGAGAGTACGTATGTGAACGGCGTAATTCTTCCGGTAGACGGAGGATATACGAGTCTGTAGTATTTTGTTTCTGCGAAGTTTGGCTCAAAGATGGTCACGGCTGAGGCTTGTGTAGAGCGAAGACTCAGGCCGTGAAGGATTTAATGGTTAATATTATATAGTATATAGATTGAGGCAGGGAATCTGCCTCAACCTCAAGGGAGTGTAGCTCAGCTGGGAGAGCGTCCGCCTGACACGCGGGAGGTCACGGGTTCGAGTCCCGTCGCACCCACTCTCTAAAAGAGTCGTAAATTCTGAAATATTCAGGTTTGCGGCTTTTTTTGTGACTAAACGTGTAATAGGATACAGATAGTACCTTGAATGAACTCCCTATAGCTGATAGAATGATTAAGACATAGGCTGTGAGGAAATGGATCAGGAAATAATGCGATGAGGTTTTCTATACCGGAGAGGGAGAGTATAAATCTTTGATTGTTCCTGAAAATCGGGTCGAATCTGCCCGGTGCATTCAGTATGAGAAAGGAAGGTGCGCTAAATGCAGATAAATCAAGAGTTTGTATCCCATAAAAAAAACCTTAGTCGCAGTATTACCCTCGGCTGTATCAGCTTCATCCTGGCGCTGTGTATTGTGATGGGGTTTATGAGCTATTATTCTTACCGAAACGCGCTCTACAGTCGTTACCGTTCCTATATCACAGATATCCTGAATTACGTGGACAGACATATTGATGATGAGGATCTGGCAAAGTGTACGGAGACCCTTGAGCCCAGTGCGAAGTACAGCGAATTGCTGGCCTTTATGGATGGGATCATGGAGGATTTCAGTATCCACTACCTCTATATCCTCAAGCCCCTGCCTGACCGGGTACACCTGGTCAGCATCATCGATGCCCAGACCTATTACAAACGAAATGTGGATACAGAGGGGAATCTTTATCTGGGGTGGGTTTCGAACGATGAGTATGCGCCGGAGGATGTGGAGGCACTGGCAGATATACTTCAGAATGAGAAGGATATTGTTTTCACTGAGGAAACTACGGAGTGGGGAACGGACTTCACGGGGATCCTGCCCCTGGAGGCAGAACCAGGGATGCCCTATGGTATCGCTGTCATTGATCTGAATTTCCTGAAGAAGATCAACGATACATACGGCCACGACAAGGGGAATATCTCCATTGTTAAGCTCAGTCGTATGGTTTGCAGCGCATTCGCGCATTCACCGGTGTTCCGCATCGGCGGGGATGAATTTGCGGTGATTCTTATGGAACATGATCTGCAGCACATCGAGGAGTTGAGGACGGCTCTAGAGGAGGCACTTCGCATCAGCGCGGAGAGCGAGAATCTGCAACCCTGGGAGCGGATCTCCGCAGCTATCGGTTATGCCGTATTCGATGGCGAGCGGGATCATGAGGTGGAGGATGTGTTCCGCAGGGCGGATGAAAATATGTATACCCGGAAAAAGGAGATGAAGGCGGCACGGGAGTAAGGGAGGCATCAGCGGTATGTGTGCCTGTTACCCTTATAATTTCAGCTGAATCGGAAGATGGTTTACGAAAAGCCGGCATAGCGTAGACAAAACAGGAGGAGAAACAGAGTGGAAATGAAAACGGATTATTTGGTCGATCTGCATATGCACAGCAGAGCCTCGGATGGAACGGATGAGATCCCGGAGCTTTTGAGCAAGGTACGTGCCGCGGGGATCCGGGTCTTTTCCGTTACCGATCACGATACGATCGAGGGCGCAATGCAGATGGAAAAGCTTGTTCCAAAGGATATGAGGTTTATTCCCGGCATCGAGTTTTCCTGTATTACAAAGGCGGATAAATGTCATATCCTTGCCTACGGCTATCACAGAGAGCAGGGAAGCTTTGAGAGTATCTTGCGGAAAGGGCATAACAAGCGCCGGAATAAGCTGAGAAGGCGGCTGGATTTTATGCGGAAGGAATTTGGCATCGAGCTCTCCGGGGAGGAGGTTGAAAGACTGATGAGCTCCAGCAGCGTAGGGAAGCCGCATCTCGGGAATCTGCTGGTTTCTCTGGGGTACGCTGAGACGAAGAATGAAGCGATCAATAAATACATTAACCCCTGTAAGACGGAAAGTGACCGCCTGGATGCCGGCGAGGTCATAGAAGCGATCCGATCAGCCGGTGGAATACCTGTCTGGGCGCATCCGTTTGGCGGAACCTCGGAAAGAGAGAGGTCTGAGGAGGAGTTTGAGGAGCAGCTTCAGATCCTGACAGCTGCCGGTCTTATGGGGTTGGAGTGCTATTATTCCAAATATACGAAGGAGCAGGTTGCGTTCCTTACGAAAGCTGCCGCAAGGGAGAAGCTTCTCGTAAGCGGTGGAAGTGACTATCATGGTTCCAATAAGACAGTACAGCTTGGTAGTCTGAATAGCTATGAGGAACGCGTCGAGATAACAGCGTTAACGGTTTTAGATAAGTTATAATTGCTGGAGATCGATCCCAAAGCTGTGCTGCAGCGCCTGGCTCAGGCGATCGAGGCGGAGGAGCCCATTATACTTAAAGAGAGAAGCTACACACCGGAGAAAAATACGCTGTATCATTACGGGCAGGCCTCCGGAACGATCCAGGATTTCCGATACGGGGATCGGGATGAAGGAAGAGGACACAGACAGCGCCCGGGAAATCTATTGCCGGGCGCTGTTTGTTCTTGTTTATCGTTTTCAATTTTTCGGCTGTTTTCTATCGCCGGATGCCGAACCCGAAGAACTCGTTGACATTGTTAAAGCAGATGTCCTCTATGATCCTTCCGAGCTCTTCCTCTCCGGAAAAGTATTCTCCACGCTCTACAAGCTCGCCGAAATAGTTGCACAGCACTCTCCGGTACAGCTCGTGACGGGGGTAGGAGATAAAGCTCCTGGAATCCGTCAGCATCCCGATCGAAAGGCTGATGGGGTAGAGGTTGGCGCAGGCGGCAAACTGCCTTGCGATCCCGTACTGCTGATCGTTGAACCACCAGGGAGCGCCGAGCTGAACCTTGGCCTTTGTTCCGTTATCACAGAAGCCTGCGGCAAGAACAGCCCAGGTTTCTATTTTTGTCCCGTCCAAAGGGTAGAGGATCGTTTTGGGAAGCTCGCCTGCGATGGTCAGCCGGTTTAACAGCTCCCCGACAGAGGTGACGCTTGCCTGGTCGTCGGTACAGTCAAAGCCGGTGGATTGGCCGACGTTCTTTACTCCCGTTGTATTCGCGTCCAGATAGGTCCCGATGTGCAGCTGCATCACATAGCCGTTTCGGTGGTAGATCCGTCCCATTTCATAGAGAAAGGCGCTGCGGTACTGATCCTCCTCAAGCGCTGTCAGCTTCTCATTCCTTCTGGCTTTCTGAAAGATCTGTTCGATCTCCTCCATGGTATAATCCGCCCAGGTAAAATGCGGGATCCCGTCGTCGGAAACCGTGGTTCCGGTGACCTCCTTAAAGTATTTCAGCCTCTTTTCAAGCGCCGAAAGAAGCTCGGAGAAGCTGTTGATTTTTACCTCAGCTGCCTCTGCCAGCTTCTTAAGATATTCGTCAAAGGAGGGCAGCTCAAGAAACATTGCCTTGTCCGGGCGGAAAGCCGTGATGACCCGGGTGTACATTGTCTCTGAATTCATCTGCTTATGCCAGGAGAGGGGATCGATGGGATCCTCCGTGGTGGATACCAGCCGGACATCGGAATGCTCCATGCACCATCTTCTGGTGATGTGTTTTTCCCGTATCAACGCTTTGGTCTTCTGATAGATTTCCTCAGCGTTTTTTTCGGATACCGGATCGTCGATCTCAAAGTAGCGCTTCAGCTCCAGGGCGCACCAGATATAGATCGGATTGCCGATGAGTTTTGGAAGGATTGAAGCAAAGGCGAGGAATTTTTCATGATAATCCGCGTCGCCCGTGATCAGCCGTTCTTCGATCCCGAAGGTACGCATCGCCCGCCATTTATAGTGGTCTCCGGAAAGCCAGAGCTCGCCGAGATCCTCAAATTCTTTGTTTTCCGCGATCTCCTTGGGCTGAAGGTGGCAGTGATAGTCGATGATCGGCAGCTTTTCCGCATAGGTATGGTAAAGCTGTCTGCCTGTTTCGTTGGTCAGAAACAGCTCCTCGTTAAAGGTTGTTTTCATAGGTGTACTCCGTTCTTAGCAATTTAAAATCCGATCAGAGCCCCGCCGTCTACGGGGATGCAGGTTCCGCTGATATACCGCGCCGCGTCGCTGCATAAAAAGGCCGCGCACATACCGATATCCATGGGATCTCCCACAGCGCCCGCGGGGATCCTTCCGAGGATCTTATTCAGTCTCGGCGGATCGTTGTCGGTGGCCTGATGGAACATGGGTGTCTCGATCCAGCCCGGAGCGATGGCGTTTACTGTGACGCCGTACTGCGCAAGCTCCGCGGTCAGCGTATGGATCAGGCCGAGGATCCCGGCCTTTGAGGTCGAGTAGCCGGATACCTGCGGCTGTCCGATATAGCTGGTCATGCTGGCCTGGAAGACGATACGGCCCCAGCCCTGCTCCTTAAGACAGGGGACGACTGCCTTTGTCAAAGCGAACGCCCCGACCAGATGCACATTGAGTACCGACTGGTATTCCTCGACCGTCATATCCCAGATGAATTTCTTGCAGTGATTGCCGGCGTTGTTGATCAGGATGTCGATCCGTCCCTGGTCCGAGATGATCCTGTCTACGAGGTCCTTCGCGCCGTCTGTATCCGTGATATCAAAGGCGTAGAAGGCGGCCTTATCCTTAAAGTCCGAAAGAACGCCCTCGGGCTCCCTGCGGCTTACAACGCAGACTTTGGCGCCGGCGCTTATCAGGCATCTTGTGATCGCAAGTCCCAGCCCCGTAGCGCCTCCGGTTACGATCGCGACCCTGCCGCTTAAGTCATACTGTTTCTTTATATCAAAGGTTTTTATTTCATTTTCCGTAAATGCTGCCATACTTATTCTCCCTGTAGTTACCCGCAGTTTTTGGCGGGGATGTTTTTTCTGTCCTGGTATTTGTAGGGCACAAAGAATTCCCTGTGTCCGAGCGCCTCGCTTTTGGTCGGTGTGCCGCCCGAAACGGCAGCGATCATTTCCGCAAGCTCATACATCACTGTCTCCTGCGATTTCTCTCCGGTGAGCATCGGGCTTGCGTCAAAATCCATATCCTCGCTCATCCGTTCATAGGTCTGCGCGTTTCCGGTTACCTTGACGCAGGGAGCCACCGCTGAGCCGACAACGTTGCCCCGGCCGGTCACGAGAATGACGATATGCGCGCCGGTGCTTGCCAGATCCATCAGTCCTTCATTGTCGTTGGGATTTGTGATCCCAAACTGCATAAAGTAAGGATCCGGTACAGAATCCAATAGCCAGAGACCCTTATGCGGAGGCGGACAGGAGACCTTGATAACGCCCTCGATCGGCTTTAAACCGCTCTTGATCACAGCGCCCATACTCTTTTCCTCGATCGTGGAGAGCCCTCCGGCAAAGTTTCCGGGGCTGACGGAATACTGTCTGACCGATTTGCAGTAGGAAAGCGCCTTGTCATAGGTCGTCTTTAGCTCCATCCTGGCCCTGTCGTTTGCCGCCCGGGAGAGCAGGAGCTGACTTAACCCTACCGCCTCTACGATCTCTTCAAAGATCGCCGTTCCTCCGGCCTCGACCAGACGGTCATAGAAGCGTCCGACGACCAGATTTCCGGCAAGCCCGCTGGTATAGTCGGAGCCTCCGCATTCCGCGCCGATGATCAGATCGGAAAAGCCCATGGGGACTCTCGGCGTAGTTTTTAACTCCTTCAGGGCCTTTTCCACGAAACTCAGTCCCTTTCTGACCGAGGCACTGGTACCGCCCTCGTTCTGGATAAAGAGCCAGTCGGAGGGCTTTCCCTCGGATTTCGCGATTTCCGAAAGCCTTTCCGGCTGAACATATTCACAGCCGAGGCCTACCGCCAGAACCGCGCCGGTATTGGGGTGGCGGATCATACTGATCAGAAGATCGACGGCGTACTGATTGTCGGTACAGCCGTCAAAGCCGATCAGCTCGACATCCGGATGGTTTGCCTGCTCTGTGATCCTTCTTGCGACAAACTCCGCGCATTTTACGGTATAGACTACCAGGACCCGGTTTCTGATACCGATGGTATTATTTTTTCTGGCATAGCCCTGCCAGCGTATTTCTTCCAGCTTTTTATTCATATCGGGTATCCTTCGGCGCTCCGGTCACGACATCCAGATGACTGGACCGCTCGTCGTAAACGCTTTTTATATTGTGCAGATGCACCCAGCTTCCCTTTTTGATAGGACAGATCGCGCGTCCGATCACCACGCCGTACTTTATAATATCCTCGTTCTCTGCGATATCAGAAAGCGCCAGCTTATGTCCGGAGGGGACATCCTGGAGGGCGGTAAGGCTTGCCGTCCCTTCCGAAAGATTTCCGGTAAGGCGGACCGTTTCTTTCTCCTTTGCGGCAGAGAGGAGAGTTACGACATTGTCTGAGGCATCGATCTGAAAGGCTTTTACTTCCGTCATAGGATCCCAAACTCCTCAAACGCCTTTGTTGCCGACATGCCGCCCTCGATCGCCTTACGGACCTTTTTCTCACCGGAGGCCTTGATCAGCGCTTTTTCGAGAACCTCGTCCTGCAGCTCTCTCGGGATGATCAGAACTCCGTCGATATCTCCGAATACGAGGTCGCCGTCGTGGATTGTGACCTGTCCGATCTCGATCGTACAGCGGTAATCGAAGACGTAGGTTCGAATCGAGGAATCCTGCGCCCAGGTAGCGGAGCAGAAGACCGGGAAGTTCTGGGAAAGAACCTGCGGCGTGTCTCTGCTGTAGCCGTCAAGGACAGCTCCCACCGCGCCCCTTGCCTTTGCGGTGGCGGTCAGAAGCTCTCCCCAGAGAGCGCTGTTATGAGCGCCTGTCGCGACATAGATCTCATTTTTCTTTAACTGATCCAGGGCCTCTGTCAGATAGCCGAAGGGCTTTTTTGGCGCCCCAAAGACATCGTTTTCCAGTACCGTACAGGCATAGCCCGCAAGCTTCAGCCGGTTGTCGGGCTCACTTCTGTCGATATAGGCATCCGCGGGAACCAGTGCCTCTAAGGGCTTGATTTCCGCAGGCAGGAACTGATGCGGATAGCCCAGCTGGTCGAGGATATCTCCGACTACCGGGGTATACAGCTTCTCTTTCATTAAAGCGAACATTTCTTCATCGCTGTTATATTGCTTCATGGTTTTCTCCTGTTTATTTTAGGTTTATTGTAAACGCTTCCGTTTGCTGTTTTCGTTTCCGGCTTCGGTTAACGTTACCGTTAATGTGTCCGTTCTGTTTTCGTTCAGGGCCACGGGAGCGTTAATTGTACAGCATCTCCGGGATCCACATATACAGCTGCGGGAAGTAGGTCAGAATGATCAGAGCTACGACCATAACAAGATAGAAGGGCACCATCTTTTTGGAGAGGGCTTCGATCTTGATCCCGGAGATCGCGGAGCCGATGAATAACGTTGAGCCGACCGGCGGCGTCAGCAGACCGATCCCGAGATTCAGCACCATAACGACCCCAAGCTGAATCGGAGAGAGTCCCAAGGAGATCCAGATCGGAAGAATGACCGGCGTCAGCATTAAAATCAGGCAGGCCATTTCGATCAGACACCCTAAGATCAGCATCAGAACATTTAACATAAGAAGAATCAGGAATTTATTGTCGGTTAACGAGAACAGCACCTTTGAGACATTCTCCGGAACTTTTAAATAGGTCAGAAGATAGGTAAAGGCGCCGGACACACCGATCAGGATCAGAACCTTTCCAAGCATCGTAGTAACGTTATGGAAAAGATGCGGGATATCGCTGAATTTGATGCCGCGGTAAACCACCAGGCCGACGAACAGCGACCAGACAACGGCGACAGCGGCGGACTCGGTGGTCGTAAAGACACCGGCGATAACGCCGACAACTACGATCAGTACCGCAAGCAGCCCCCAGATCGCGCTGATAAAGCTCTTACCAAGCGCCTTCGGGGAGAATTTTCCGGTTACAGGGATCTGATGCTTCTTTGCGTAGTAAGCCGAATAGATCATCAGGACGATCGATAGGACAGCGCCGGGAATATAGCCTGCGACGAAGAGCTGTCCGATGGAAACCGTCGTAACGCCGGCAGCTGCCAGCGTATAGATGACCATATTCTGGCTGGGAGGGACAAGGATCCCTTCTACCGAGCTTGCCATAGTAAGACAGGTGGAAAAAGGTCGGTCATAGCCCTGCTCCTCCATCATCTTGATCTCGATCGGGCCGAGGGAAGCGCAGTCCGCGGACGAAGATCCGGAAATACCGCCGAAGAAAAAGGAAGCTACGACGTTGACCATCGCGGCCCCGCCGGTAAACCAGCCCACCAACTCCTTGGAGAAGGCGATCAGAGTATCCGTGATCCCACCGGCGCTCATCAATTCCCCCATCAGAATAAAGAAGGGTACGGCAAGGAGCGTATAGGAATTCAAATTCCCGACAAATTTTAGTGCCATCTGCATCGGATTGATCCCTAAATAAAAGAAGTCGATTAAAGACGCGATCCCGATGGAATAGACGATCGGGACCCTTAAAAATACAAGGACTAAAAAGACACCGATCAGTATCAGTGTAGCTATTGCTGTTGTACTCATTCAGGCAACCTCCTGACCCACTGGGAGACCAGTGCGAAAATATAGACGATCCCGGTGACCGGCATGGCAAGATACATATAGCGATAGGGAATCTTGATCCCGCCCATCATATTGTTTCTGGCCTGCGTCATCAGCTGCGCCCCGTAGATGATCATAAACAGCGCAAAGATAAGAACGAGGATCGTAGCGAGGATATCGGTCGCAAGCACGCCCTTTTTTCCGAGCTTTTCATCAAACATGGTGACCTTTAAATGCTCGTCTGTCCGAAGAACGGTAGAGGAGCCGAGGATACTCATCCAGGTCAGAAGAAACAGGGAAAGCGGCTCGCCCCAGGTGGGTGAATTATGGAACACATACCTTCCGAGGAAGATATAGAAGACGATGATGACAAGCGCTGCGAGCATGAAAACACAGACGTACTTCACAAGCCCGAAGATGACCCTGTCGATCGGCTCCCAGAATTTTTTGAATTGATTCATCCGATTTCAAACCTCCGTAGTTCATTTGGGATGGATAGGTCCTCCGTTTGTCCGCATAAAGGGCCGGGCTCAGCAAATGCCTTCAGCCCGGCCCCAAAATCCGGTTTAGAGAAACGCTTTTCCCGGTCAGAGCTTAGTAGTTGCTGCTTGCGAGCTTCTCAACGAGGGCTGCGTCATAGCCTTCGTAAACGCCCTGGCAGGCTTCCTGCCACTTGTCGAGATCGGGAACCTCGAGCTTTGTAATCCCAAGCTCCTCAAAGGAATCGAATACATCCTGCTCCTGCTTCTGGTTGAACTCATAGCAGGCTGCCGCAGCCGCGTCTCCGGCTTCCTTCATCCAGCCCTGCTGCTCCTCGGTCAGAGAATTCCACTTATCCTTGTTCATCAGGATAACGCCGCAGCCAAAGGTATGCGCGTCGGTAATGAAGTAAGGAGCAACCTCGTTAAAGGAATTGGAAACATAGGAGGTAACGCCGTTCTCAGCTCCGTCTACAACGCCGGACTGAAGCGAGGTATATAACTCCGCGTAAGCGATCGGGGTCGCCGATGCGCCGAGGGCGGACATGGTATTGACCATCAGATCGGTTTCGGGAACACGGATCTTTAAGCCGTTCATCATATCAATCGTAAACTCGGAAGGGCTGCCTAACTTGTCATAGGTCGCCTGCGTAATGAACATCTGTCTGGGACCCTCTACGAGCCAGTCCAGAGCGATATAACCGCAGTCCGCTTCGTCAACGGAATCAAGCAGATCCTGGCCGGTCTGCGAGGTAGCCATTGCGTTAAAATCTTCCATATCGCTGAACAGGAAAGGAAGACCGGTCACACCGATGGTCTCCGCTCCGTAGTTCGGAAGGGAAGAAGCGTTGCCGCGGAAGATATCAAGCGTTCCCATCTGGATCCCCTGCATGGATTCCTGCTCGCTTCCGAGGGTTCCGTTTAAATAAAGCTCGATGGTCATCGTGCCGCCGGAAACTTCTTCTAATTTTGCCTTAAATGCCTTGGCGCCTTCGGTCGCGCCGTAGCCCTCGCCGTTGACTTCGTTCCAGGTCAGAACGATCTCAGCGCCTTCCGCTGCCGTCGTATCGGAAGCCGGAGCCGCCTCAGCCTCTTCGGGAGCCGCTTCCGCCTCAGCCGGAGCCTCTGCTGCCGGAGCTGCCGGTGCCGCGCCGCCTGCGCACGCCGTAAGCGACAGTACCATAGCGCCGCTCAGTAACATAGCCATTAATCTCTTTTTCATCATATCCTCCTTCTGAATATCCGCGATCGCCCGAAACCCTTATTTCATCGGGACTAAATCGTTTTTGTTATTATTGATACTAATGTAGCATTTTCCTATTTCAGTGTCAATATCTGTCAAAATTTTAGTTTGTTTAGTAAGGAATTTTGTGCAATCTGATTAAAAAACCGGGAGGGAATTCTGGTATATTTCCGATTTTGATTTTCATTTTGTTATTATATTTACAAAACAGTCCCGGATAATTAGAATTGTACTAAATCGTTTTTGTACAGGAGAAATAAGGATATGAAGATAGTTAAGTTTGAAACCTGGTGGGTAGAACGGGGCAAATGTCTGTTCGATGAAAAGCGGCAGGGCGGCGCGAAGATGGGCTGGGATGTCATAGTTCTCAAGCTGACGACGGATACGGGGATCGAGGGGATCTCGACCTGTATGGCGGCAAGAAGCGGGGCGGTGAGCGAGAGCTATTTACAGGAGAGCATCGGTCCGGTCGTTCTCGGAAGAGACCCGCACGATCGGGAGGCGATCTTTCAGGAGCTGTGGGTCGTCGACCGGCACGAGGCCTTCTTTCCTGTCTTTCTGCCCGGACCCGTGGATGTGGCGCTCTGGGATATCTGCGCAAAGGAAGCAGGACTTCCGTTATATAAGTATATCGGGGCATATCGGGATTCGCTTCCGGTCTATGCCAGCAGCAACTTCCTTCCGACGATTCAGGATTATATCGACGAAGCTCTGTATTACGGGAAAAAGGGAATCAAAGCGTATAAGGCGCACCCTTACGGACCGGCGGACTTTGATATCAAATGCCACAGAGCCCTTCGGGAAGCGGTGGGGGACGATTTCATCCTGATGACGGACCCGGTGGGAGATTACAGCCTGGATGACGCGATCCGGGTCGGAAGAGAGCTGGAGAAGCTGAATTACCGCTGGTTTGAGGAGCCGTTCCGGGATTTTGAGCTGAATAAGTATACGGAGCTGTGCAGGGTTTTAGATATCCCGATCGCCGCGACTGAGACGACAAGGGGCTGTCACTGGGGCGTGGCGCAGGTGATCAACCAGCGCGCCGCGGATATCGTCCGGGCGGATGTTTCGTGGAAGGACGGCATTACCGGAACCTTAAAGATCGCGCATCTGGCGGAGGCCTTTGGACTGAACTGTGAGATTCATACGACGACCATGAACTATATGGATATGGTCAATCTCCACGTCAGCTGCTCGATTAAAAACTGCGAGTTCTTTGAGTATTTTGTTCCGGAGGACAATTACAGACTTCCTATGAAGGGAGACCTGCCTATCGACGGGAACGGCATCATTCACGTTCCAAACGGTCCAGGCGTCGGCGTGGAACTGGATTGGGAGCTGATTGAAAAAGCCTGTAAGAATCATGTCTGCCAGGAACTGTAACAGTAGCAAAGGTTTTTTACTTCTTTGTGATTATTCTTAAAAGAAGAGATTGCTGTATCTTCTGTGCTCATACATGGGCAGATTACTTTGAAAAACGACCTCACAGCCGACGAAGATGCACTTTTCCTCGGGAGTCTTTCCGTCTACGAGATAGTCGACGAGCGTTCTGAGACCGACGTAGCCCTGGGCATAAGGGTTCTTCTGGATACTGTTGTTCAGGATCCCGTGACGGATCCCCTCGATCGCCTGAGCGGAAAGATCGGAGCCTACGGCATAGACCCGTCCGGCTTTGCCGCTTTCCTTCAGAGCCTGGCAGAGCAGGGCGGTTCCGATGGAATAAACGCTGCAGCAGGCGGCGATATCGGAGCGGGATAACTCCTTTTTGATCGCCTCGTAGTTTTCGGGGCTTGTGGACCAGGAGTGATCGTAGTAGATCATATTGCTCCTGCGGTTTTCCGTCATATATTCGGTAAAGCCGTTCGCAACAAGAAAATGGCTCGGCCATTTGGGATTGCCCGCAAGCATCAGGATACTTCCGTAGTCGGGGATCCGGCTTAAAACAAGCTCCGCCATGGTCCGGCCGATGATCCTGTAGTCCGGCTGAACGCAGCAAAGAAAGGGACTGTGACGGTTTCCGGAAATGATAAACACAACGGAAACGCCTTTTTCAGCAAATTCCGCCCAGTCCTTCGGAGTCAGCTTTTCCTTATCAATATGGCCGGCAGCAAGGATGCCGTCTGCTTCGTCGTTTTCAACGAGCCGGCGCAGCGTAGAAAAAGCCTCCTGCTCGGTATCCGGTCCGTAGGAGATCTCCGTAAAATCGACATTCGCGTCCGAAGAGGTCTGATAATCGTGGATCCCGTGCCAGATCTCGGGGTAGTAGAAGCTGTTGTCGCCCTTCTCATCCGGAAGAAGGATCACGACCTGCTTGGTCCTCTGCTTGAGCTTTGAGGCATAGGCATTCGGCTGGTAGCCCAGAGTCTCAGCGACCTGGCGGATATAAGCCCTGGTCGAATCGCTGACCCCGGATTTTCCGCTCAGGGCGATATGGACGGAGCTGATAGAGACGCCGGCTTTTTCGGCGACATCACGAATGGTTAATTTTTTCTTCATGTATCTGATTATACATTAAAAACAAAGGAGGCGCAAAAAAATGTCAGAACAGGAGCTTAAGGGAAAGATCGGGATCGTTACCGGGGGTTCCAGCGGCATCGGGTTTCAGATCGCGAATGTTCTCGCGGAGGCCGGAGCTATTGTATACAATATCAGCCGGACCGGAAAGCCCAAGGAGGGCTACGGGGAAAGCGCGGAGGGCGTTATTCATATCCGGGGAGATATCGGAGATACAGAGGCGATGAAGACTCTGCTTACTGAGATCGCGGGGAAAAACGGGGGAGCCATCGATTTTCTGGTAAATAACGCCGGGGCTTCCTTTAAGTGTCGGGCGGAGGAGTTTCCCGAGGAGCAGTTTGACCGGGTGATGAATATCAATGTAAAATATGTTTTTTCGATGAGTCAGCTGGCCTATCCCTATCTGAAGAAGGCGAAGGATAAGGGAAGGATCATAAATATCACGAGCATGAGCGCGCATCTGGGCTTTTCTCAGGTCGTTCCGTACTGTGCCAGCAAGGGAGCCGTGCTTGCCATGACAAGAGGGCTTGCGGTGGAATGGGCGGAGGATAATATCTGTGTGAATTCCATCGCGCCGGGATGGTTTAGGAGTGAGCTTTTAAAGGATGTTTTAGATCCGGAACGGGAGAAGAAAATCCTTGCCAGGATGCCTTTCCACGCCTACGGGGATACCAGGGATCTCGGAGCAATGGCAAGATTTCTGATCGGCCCCGGAGCTTCCTATATAACAGGCCAGGATTTTGCCGTAGACGGCGGCGCTCTGGCGTTTGGGTATTAGAAGGATGGCCGATTATTTTCTGGACGGGCATTCTCCGGTATGTTAGTATAAGTCGGGAATATCCTGTGAAGAAAAGGAGGATCGGAGCTTTCCGAGCAGAGAAAAAATGAATGAGGCGATGGAAAAGGACAGAGAGAGCAGAATCGTAAGGGCCAGCGTGATCGGGATCCTGACCAATCTGCTTCTGGCAGGCTTTAAGGCGGTGCTTGGGATGCTGTCCCATTCCATCGCTATTGTTATGGACGCGGTAAACAATATTTCGGATGCCGCAAGTTCCGTTATAACGATTATAGGAACGAGACTGGCCGCGAAGGAGCCGGACCGGAAGCATCCCTTTGGCTACGGACGGATCGAATATCTGAGTGCCATGATCATTTCCGTATTGGTGCTTTACGCGGGGATAACTGCCTTTGTTGAATCGGTAAAAAAGATTGTAGTACCGGAGGAACCGGATTACGGGATCGTGACCCTTGTGATCGTAGCGGTGGCTGTCATCGTAAAGCTTCTGTTGGGACGCTATGTTAAGAAGACGGGAGAAGAAGTCCATTCGGATTCTCTGATCAATTCCGGGGAGGACGCGGCGATGGACGCGGTGATCTCCGCGGGAACTCTGGTTGCGGCGGTGATATTCCTGGTATTTCATATTTCTCTGGAAGCGTGGCTTGGTGCCGTGATCGCTGCGGTCATTGTGAAATCCGGGGTTGAGATGCTTTCAGAGACGCTTTCGAAAATCCTCGGAGAGAGGGCTGACGCGGAGCTTGCCAGAGCAATCAAATCGACGGTCACTTCCTATCCGGAGATCAGCGGGGCTTACGATCTGGTGCTGCATAATTACGGGCCGGATACCTTTAACGGTTCGGTCCATATCGAGGTTCCGGATACGCTTTCCGCGGACGATCTCGATCAGCTGATCCGGAGGCTGTCGGTGGAGGTCTATAAGAAGCATCACGTCATCCTGACAGCGGTCGGTGTGTATTCCCTGAATACAAGAGACCCGGAGGCGGTGGCCGCAAGAGAGAAGGTCAGCGGTATCGTTCTTTCCGATCCGTATATCCTTCAGATGCACGGCTTTTATTATGATGCCGCAAGAAAAAATATCCGCTTTGATCTGGTAGTCAGCTTTGACGCAGAAGACAGGAAGAAGGTCTTTCGTGAGCTGGTAGAAAGGGTGCAGAAGGAATACCCTGATTTTACAATCGAAGCAGCGATCGATACGGATTTTTCTGAGAGCTGATCCGATGCCTGAAAAGAGAGAAGAGAAGGGGTTTGTTTCGACGTTTGGACTGGGCTTTTCCTTTGCCGGCTGTTTTTTAGGGGCAGGCTATGTATCGGGACGTGAGCTGTGGCAGTTTTTCGGAAAATACGGCGTGTGGGGGTTTGCGGGACTGGCTGTTTCGCTTGTATTGTTGTTTTTGCTTGGGGCAGTGACGTTGCTTCTGACTTTCCGCAGTGGGGAGACGGAGCTTTCGGAGCTTGTGATCCCCTGGGAGCTTCCCCGGCTTAAGGGGTTTGTGAGTGTGTTTACACTCATTTTTTTATTTGGGATCACCTGTATTATGACAGCCGGTGTCAGTGCCTTGGCAAAACAGGCTTTTTTCCTTCCGAAAGGCCCCTCCGGTTTTGCTTTTTCGCTTCTCATCGCAGTGCTTACCCTGACAGGACTTGAGGGGATGATCACGGCTTTTTCCGCGATCGTGCCGGTACTTACGGTCTCGACGGCTGCGCTCTGTATTTTCGCCTGCTTCAGGCTTCCCGCGAGTACAGGGCTTTCCAATCCGGGGACTTCTTCCTCCTTTGGCGCGCTTCTTTTTTCCGCAGTGGTTTATGCCGCCTATAATATGTATGGATCTGTAGCGATCCTGGCCCCTTTCGGAGAAAGGCTTAAGGACAGAAAAACTCTGTGGGGAGGGCTTCTTTTGGGAACGCTTTTACTGCTTCTGATCGCTGCTCCGATCCTGATCGTTTTGCTCTTGCATCCTGAGATGACCGGGGAGGAGCTCCCGATGCTTGCGGTCGCGATGGCGCTTTCCCCAGGGCTCGGACGGGGCTTTGCGCTGTTACTGTTTTTGGCGATGCTTGGGACAGCGTTTTCATGCTTTCTTACCGCCTTTACGCAGATCAGGGAGCTGGTGCCTCTGTTTGGAAGGCACGAAAGGCTCTCTGTTTTCCTGCTCTCTCTTTTGCTGTGGTTTGGCTCACTGTTTGGCTTTGGCCGCCTGATCGATCTGATCTACCCGGTGTTTGGAATCATCGGTTCGTTTTTCTTAGCCTGCCTTGTGATAAAATACAGGATGTTCCGTAAGCGCAGAGATGACTGTTGACAGGCAGGCATCGGAAGCGGATCAGTGGGAAGAGGTCGTCGAGTCTGGCAGAGAAGCTACAGGGAGAGCGGATCAGAGAAACGGGAAGTAAAAAGCTCATACATTCCGCCCTGCAGTTCCTCATTATAGAAGGCCTTTTTGGTATAGGAGGAGAGGATGGAAGCCTTCTGCTCCTTCGTAAGTTCGCCTCCGTTATCTGCCGAAAGAACAGAAAACAGCAGGATCATATTCAGATGCAGGACCCCGAGGGCAGCGTTCTTATAAAAGCTGTAGTCTTCAAAGCTGCGCAGAAAGTAGCCGTAGAGATAATAGCTATAGTAGGTAACAAAAAAGGAGTATTCTTCCGGGAAATTTTCCGCAAACCGCACGTAGATCTGTTCCCAGGCCTGGGGATGGGTCAATTTTTTTTGATAGCTTCGGAAATATAGTTTACATAATCTGGAAAGGGTTGGATTGGTGCGCCACAGGGGCAGGCCCTTGAATTCACGGCTTAACAGCTGATCATAGGTTTCCGCGTCAAACGGAAAGAGCTCTTTTGTGACGGGTCCGTTATATTGGAAGGTATCATAGGGATTTGTTGAAAGAAAGTCCGTTTCCCCGGCCACAAACCGTTGTTCACAGATCCTGAGATAAGTAAGGAGCCGGTTCAGCTCATTCGACAGCTCTTCATAGGAGGAAACGGACCAAAGCGCATCGATCACAGAGCCTCTGGTACGGCAGAGCGCCTCTAAAAACCCAAGATCATCGTTCGTACAGCAGGGGAGACTGTCTGCTTCTCCCTCATAGACCGTAAAGGAAAGCGCATCGGTATCAATTAAGAGCCTGGCCCCTTCCTCGCAGGAGAGGTCGATCAGACGCTCCTCGAACGCTCTGTAGTTTCGGTAGAATCTCGGATAATCCCTGCAGACCTGGGGGATAAAGTCGTGCCCCTTTTTGAGCTGGACAGAGCAGAGCCCCTTCCTGGTATGAAAGCGGCAGGTTCCACAGCTGTAGTTCAGGACACGCTGATCTCCTGAGGCAGTTTTAAGCGCTAAGACCAGACGCTTTCCAAGGAGTCCCTCGTCTAAGAGAAAGCGGTCGTAATCCTCGTCCGTGACCGGGATCATCCAGCCGTGGCAGCAGGTTTCTTTACAGGACCCGGCCAGACACTGAAAGTCTTTGAAATATGAGATTTCTCTGATCTCCAAAGGTTTCCTCGTTTTCCCAGAAAAAAAGCCTGCCGAAACGACAGGCTTTTTCTGAATACTGTTTTATTTAACCAGCCATTAATTCGTTAACTCTTGCCTGAACAGCCGCGGGATCGTAGCCTGCTTCCTCGAGGGCCTCAATACGATCAATACCGTCCCCCCACAGGCCGCGGATAATTTCCTGCGCTATCTCATCAACAGACTTATCGACGCTTTCAGAAGTTTCGCTTACGACGGTCTCTTCAGCCTTTGCGTCGGCCTCTTCCTCATCCTTTGTTTCTTCGGCTTCTTCTTCCGCCTCTGCTACCGCTTCTTCCACTGCCTTTGCAGCTTCTTCAAGGGCTTCTTCGGAGAGACCTTCTGAGATACCCTCTCCGGCTGCCTCCAGATCCTTCAGAGCCTCGTCCAGTTCGTTACCCTCCAGGGCCCATTCATCCTCGGATCCGCCGTTTAACATAGCCTCAACCTCGGCTTCCGCTGCTTCTGTCGCGTCGCCGGTCACGGTCTTCGTCTCCTCGCCGGTTCCGAGATAGGAAAGCATCCCAGCAGGGATCGCCTTGTTGGGATAATCCGGATACATTCCGTAGGTAACGGCAAACGAGAAGTTATCCGCCAGTACCTCTTCGGCAGCGATGGCATAGCCGGTATTATAGCCGACGACATCAAAGAAATCGGGAACTTCGTCAATCGGTACGATACGGTCCGGGCTGTCGATGGGAACGAGACCGGGAACAGCCTCTTCAAGCATTACAGCGCCCTCTTTATACCCGTCCGGCAGATAGGTCACCAACGTAGCCTCTGTAGGAACACCGTCGATCGTGAAGGTAGCGTGGCTGTTATAGCCGCTTACATCGGGGTTGGAGAGGAGCTTGCTTCTTACTTCTTCTGTGAAATCCGGTTCCTTTTCGTCTACCGTAAATCCGATCAGACGATACATATTTTCCTTGAATTTCGGGTCGTTCCGGGAAATCACATGGAACAGCTCGTGCGCCAGGATCTGGTCAAACTGTGCCAGGTCCTCTTCATCGCCGCTCTTTGCGTATTCAAGCAGCTCGTCCTGAAGATAGATCTGATTGGCGTGCGTATATCCGCCTGCGCCGGGCTCCTCCTGCATCGTGGTCTTGATAAAGTCCACGCCGTTTTCTACCGGGAAGGAGAAATAGAAATAATCGAATACTTCCTGGATCCTTCCGAGGGAATCATTCAGAGCCTGCTTGTCCTCCTCTGTCATATCCAGGACCTGCGCCTTCGCGAAGGCTTCGTACTCCTCGAGCGTCGCTCCGCTCTTTCCGAGACGGAAATCCAGATCACTCTGGGTCAGCCCTTCGTAATAGGCTCTGTTTGCGACCAGAAGCTCTGCCGCTTCCGCTGCCTGCGGATAGGCTGCCGTGATCTCGCGGTACAGATCCGACTCCATTGCACGGCGGATACCTTCTTCTACGGCTTCGAGAATAAACTGATCCGCGCCTTCCGGAAAGACTCTGCTTACGTCGATCCCATAACAGCCTGCCAGCAGACTCATGCAGAGAAGTCCTGCGACCAACGTTTGTAACCATTTTCGCTTCATGAAAAATACCTCCTCACTTTTATACGATCAGATCGGATAAACAATGTACAGCTTCTGTTTAGTCGATCCGTTTTCAGTATAAACCGAAAGAGGGCATTTGGCAAGAAAAGCTAGAATTCTCTTGTCAGATTTTTGATCCAGGTGCCCTTCTTATAGTGGTGCAGAGCAAAGGGCATTTTTACGAATTCGTCGGTACACATCAGCGCATAGACGGCAAGGGGCGGGAGCTTCAGAACAAAGGCGCTGATCAGCCCGAGAGGAACGGCTACGCACCACATACTGATGATATCCAGGATCATTCCGTAGCGTGATTCCCCGCCGCAGCGAAAGAGGCTCGCGATCAAAACCGTATTGATCATCTGCCCGACCTGATAGACAACGCTGATTAAGAGCATGACCCGCAGATAGGAGACTGCCGTGTCGGATATCCGTACAAAGCCCGGGATAAAGGGACTTATGAGAAAGAGGAGGATCCCCTGAATAACACTGATCTGAAGTGTGGTCCGAAGAACCGAGGCGGCATCCTGTCTTGCCAGCTCGAGCTTGTTCTCGCCGATCTCCTTTCCGAGAAGGATCGAAGCGGCCGACGCGGTCCCGAAGCCGACGGTAGTTACGAGATCTCTGGCAACCGTGACAACAGAGTTTGCGGCAACGATATCCGAGCCCAGGTGCCCCATGATGACGGAATTCATATTATAAGCTAAGCCCCACATCGCGTCATTGATAAAAGCGGGCAGGGAATAGCGGACAAAGTCGGCAACAAGGGAGCGGGGAATCGAAAACATATTCCGAAGACTTTTCGGAAGGAATTTCTGGCGGGAAAAATCAATCAGACAGATCACAAGCTCGATCCCCCGGGAGATTGTCGTCGCAAGCGCCGCCCCTTCGATCCCCATGCGCGGCAGACCTGAGAGCCCAAAGATCAGAAGGGCGTTCAGGAAGACGTTTAAAAGCAGGGCTGTTACGGAAACCGCGGTTGAGAAGCGGACCCGCTCACAGCTCTTTATGATCGCAAGATAAGGCTGCGTGATCCCGGAAAAGAAATAGGAGAGCGCAATGAGGCGAAGATATCTTGTTCCGGCCTCTATAAGCTCCGGCACATTGGTCCAGATACGGATGACAAAGCCCGGACAGAAGCCGCACAGGAGCGCCGCCAGGGTAGAGAAAAATACAGAGATGATCAGTCCGATCCCCAGGATCCGGGAAAGCGTTTTGGCATCGCCCTTTCCCCAGTACTGCGAGGCAAGGATCGTAAGAGCGGAGGTCAATCCGAAGTAGACCACATCGAGAAGAAAATAGACCTGCCCGGCTAAGGAGGAGGCAGAAAGAGAGGTCTGATCCACCTGTCCTAACATAATGACATCCGCCAGGTTGACCGAGGAGGTAATGAGATTTTGGATCACTATGGGCAATACCAGAACGAACAGGCGCTGGTAGAAGCCCTCCGAGTTTTTTGTTTTCATAGCCACATATTATAGCACGGATCTGCCTTCCGGGGAACCGTATTGACGCTGTCTTAAGGGTGGTGATAAGATAGGATTCGGCTATGGCCTTGAATGCTATAAACTTGGGAGGCTGCTATGGGAAAATCAGATACAGGAAACAAGACCGGTGAAAAGATCAATGAAAAGGGTAGCGGGCCCTGGAAGCTACGCTCACAGGCCGGAGAATTCTCGATCGTTCCGGTCACTTCGAATATCATAAAATGCAGCTTCCATCCCGAGAGGCTCAAAGAGGACCGGGAGTCGATGCTTGTCGAGACCGGCAAAAATAACGATAAAATAACATATGATATATTTCGGGATGGCAGGAAAGAAAATAACAGGATAATTATTGATAGCATAACAGCTGATATTGATTTGAAGGACTTTTCAGTAAAATGGTCAATCAATGGAGAATCAATGCTTTGCGAGGGTCCGAAGGACTTTAAAAATACAGATGTTATGGTATATACCACAGGAGACGAAACGCCCGTGATCGAACGGGTAAAAACGGTGGATGGCGAGCGTAATTTTATAAAAAATCTGAAGGAGGTAAAGGACCATACAGCCCTTTGCGGGAAATTCGGGTTCCGCTTCGATGAGGGAGAGGAAATCCATGGCCTTGGACAGGGAGAGGGTGGGATCTATGATTACAGAGGGCACCGTCAGTACCTCTACCAGCATAATATGCGGATCCCCATGCCGATGCTTGTATCGTCGAAGGGCTACGGGCTGTTGTTTGACTGTACTTCGTTAATGATTTTTAATGACGTTGCTGATACTGGAGCGGAGGCTTGCGAGAGTGGTTCCTATCTGTATCTTGACGCGGTGGATCAGCTGGAATACTACTTTATCTATGGTCCTTCTATGGACGAGATCATAGCAGGCTTTCGGTATCTGACCGGGGACGCGGCTTTGCTTCCGAAATGGAGCTTTGGGTATATCCAGTCGAAGGAGCAGTATTATTCGGCAAAGGAGCTGGTTGAGGTAGCAAGACGATACAGGGATTTGGGTGTCCCGATCGACTGTGTCGTACAGGACTGGAACAGCTGGGAGAAGGATAAGTGGGGGAATAAGCTGTTGGATCCGGAGCGCTTTGGGGATATGGAGGAGCGAAGCCAGGAGCTGCACAGGCTGAACGTTCATTCTATGGTTTCGGTCTGGCCGAATATGAATTCCAATACGGAGAACTACGCGGAATTTGAACAGGCGGGAATGCTCTTAAACGACCTTGCGACCTACAATGCCTTTGACCAAAAGGCTCGGAAAATATATTGGAGGCAGGCGAAAGAGGGACTCTTTGACAGAGGCTTTGACTCCTTCTGGTGCGATTCGACGGAGCCCTTTTCCGGTCCGGACTGGGGCGGGGAGAAGAAGCGGCCGGAGAAGGAGCGCTATGAGCTGGTGGGCGGAGAGCATAAAAAGTACCTGCCGAGAGAGCTTGCCAATGCCTATGCCTTAGCGCATGCCCGGGGGATCTTTGAGAACCAGAGAGAAACAACGAAGGAGAAGCGGGTACTGAATCTGACCCGTTCCGGCTACGCTTCCGGACAGAAATATTCCGCAATGCTCTGGTCCGGGGATACCTTTGCCTCCTGGGAGACCTTAAAGCGCCAGATCACAGAGGGCCTGAATATGGGACTGTCGGGATATCCCTACTGGACGCTCGACATCGGGGGTTTCTTTACGGTTGGGAAGAAGTGGCAGAACCGGGGCTGCGGCTGCAATAACGATCCGACGCCCAAATGGTTCTGGCAGGGGAAATACGACGACGGAGTCAAGGATAACGGGTATAAGGAGCTTTATGTGCGCTGGCTTCAGATGGGGTGCTTTCTGCCGATGTTTCGCTCCCATGGCACCGATACGCCGCGGGAGATCTGGAATTTCGGAAAAGAGGGGGAGCCTGTCTATGACGCGATCGCGAAGACCATACGGCTCAGGTACCGGCTGATGCCCTACATCTATTCTCTGGCGGGCGCGGTCCGCCTTTCGCGGGCAACGATGCTTCGAAGCCTTTTGTTTGATTTCCCAAAGGATAAGAGGGCTGCGGCAGAGCATCAGGAATTTCTGTTTGGAAAGGAACTTCTGATCTGTCCGGTAACGGAGCCGATGTATTATGAGGCTGAAAACAGGAAACTTTCCCGAAAAAAGGAGTGGACCTGTTATCTTCCAAAGGGCGTAGACTGGTACGACTTCCGTACGGGAAAGTTTTATCCGGGAGGACAGGAAATAACGGTTCCCGCCGATATTTCCTCGATCCCGGTCTTTGTCCGGGCAGGCAGTATCCTTCCGACGAAGGAAGGCCTTTCCTATGCCGCAGAGGAAAACGGGGAGCCACTTTCGCTTACGGTCTATCCGGGGGCGGACGGAGAAATGTCGCTTTACGAGGACGACGGAGAAACCTATGGCTATGAAACAGGAGAGTATTCCGTAATTCCTCTTACCTGGGAGGACGAAAAGGGAAGGCTTACGATCGGAAAAAGAGAAGGGGGCTTTTCCGGGATGGAGAAGACAAAGACGATTGAGATCACGTTTTTCGGAAAGCCCGAAAAAACAACGATCCTTTATACCGGGAGCGAGGCTGTCGGCATTGACAAATCCGGTGGGGTTGTTTAAAATCTTATGTGGGGTTATTCAGTGAGGAGGTTATCATGCAGAAGTCTAAGGTTTATCCGTGGTATTTTTCGATAGGCTCTGTGATCGTTTATACGGTTTTGAGCGTTTTTCCGGGACTGATGGGTATTGCCTACAGCTTTACCGACTGGTCCGCGTACTCGCCGGATCTGCACTTTGTCGGTCTGAAAAATTTTGCGGAGGTCTTTTCGGGGAATAACGACTATTTCCGTTATATTACAAATACCCTTCTGTTTACCGTGATTACGGTAATCCTTAAGACCGGACTCGGCCTTCTCTTTGCGGTCGCCCTGAGCAGAAATATCAAATTTAAGAATTTTCACAGGGGGATCCTCTATCTTCCCTCTGTTTTCCCGATTCTCGTAACCGGTCTGGTCTTTACGTCGATCCTGAATCCCAAGAACGGATTTTTAAATACCTTTTTTCGCGGCATCGGCCTTGATTTCCTGGCGCGGAAATGGCTGGTAGACCCGAAGATCGCCTTTTATTCCGTGATGGGTGTCGATACCTGGAGAGGTACCGGTTATATTATGACGCTTCTGATCGCTGGAATCCTTGCGATCCCGGATGTCTATTTTGAGGCGGCGGCCATCGACGGCGCAAACGGCTGGCAGCGCTTCCGCTATATTACGCTGCCGATGTTAAGGCAGACCCTGGCGGTCGTAATCGTACTCAGCGTGATCTATGGCCTGAAGGTCTTCGATATGATCTACGCCCTGACAAACGGCGGCCCCGGACACCGGACGGAGGTGCTCTATACCGCTGTATACAAGATGCTGAGCAAGGGACTTTACGCGGAGGGTACGACGATCAGTTCGGTTCTCTTTATCTTTATGGTTATTACCGG
The DNA here is from genome assembly GCA_017444015.1 of Lachnospiraceae bacterium. Taxonomy (GTDB): domain Bacteria; phylum Bacillota; class Clostridia; order Lachnospirales; family Lachnospiraceae; genus UBA2868. The sequence goes on from JAFSXN010000139.1 coordinate 49,565, forward strand.
CTACTTTATGGTTAAGATCCTGACGAAAGACGAGGTGGTGGAATAATGGCAAGCTCGTCGAAGAATAAAATGCTCCAGATCATATTAAAGAATATCCTCGCCTGGATCGCGTCCCTTACGGTGATTATCCCTTTGGCGCTTGTGATCTTAAATGCCTTTAAGGCAGACGGCGAGACCATCAGTATGACGCTGACTCTCCCTAAAACCTGGGTCTTCTCCAACTTCTCGACGGTCATCGAAAAGGGGAAACTGGCGCGGAGCTTTGTAAACAGTATGCTCTACGCGGGTGCCGGGACGATCCTGACCGTGTTCTTCGGAGCGCTGGCGGCCTATGTATTTTCCCGCAGACGCAGCAAGGGAATGTATCTTCTATATATGTATGTCGTTCTCGGCATGGTGATCCCGATCAATTATGTTACGCTGACAAAGACCATGATCAATCTGCATCTGACGAATACGGCGCTCGGAATCATTCTGCTTTATATGGCGCTGCAGACGCCGTTTACAGTCTTTGTGATCTATGGCTTTGTTTCCAAGATCCCGGTAGAGCTTGACGAGGCGGCGATCATTGACGGCTGCAGCCCGCTGCAGCTCTATACAAAGATCGTATTTCCGATGCTCAAGAGCGCGATTGTGACCTCGGGCGTTCTCTGCTTTCTGAACTGCTGGAATGAGTTTATGATGCCGCTTTATTTCCTGCATACCTCGGATCGGTGGCCTATGACGCTTGCGGTCTATAACTTCTTCGGACAATATGAGATGAAGTGGAATCTGATCTGCGCGGACGTGCTTCTGACCTGTCTTCCGGTCATCATCATCTATCTGTTGGGGCAGAAATATATCATCGGCGGGCAGACGGCCGGTGCTGTGAAGGGATAATAATATAACGGTGTTATTTTATTATATTTGCCATAAGCGGGGCGGATCCGTTTATGGCCGTTGCTTACAAATTTTTTAAGGAGGAAGAAAATGAAGAAGAAAGTTTTAGCAGCATTGTTATGCGGCGCTATGGTTCTTGGTCTGACCGGCTGCGGCGGCGGCGCGATGGATGCCGGCGGGGCAGCACCGGCAGCGGAAGCGCCTCAAGCAGAGGCAGAGGCTCCGGCAGCGGATACGGCTTCGGAAGAAAGCGCTCCTGCGGCAAGCTCCGAGGGCGTTACGATCACGTTAATGGCCAGTCAGGACTGGGTCGAGGATTCCGAGCAGGAGCTGGGAGCAAAATTTGAAGAGCAGACCGGGATCCATGTGGATTATCAGATCGTTCCCGCGGATCAGTATCAGGATCTGCTTCTGACCCGCTTAAACAGCGGCGAGGGTCCGGATATCTGGGGCGCGCAGTCAGGCTTCGCTCTGAAGACGACCTACAACGTACAGCAGAACGCGGTTGACCTTTCGAACGAGCCCTGGGCGGACGCTTACAGCATTTTCTCGGCGGAGCAGACCAGCGTTGACGGTGTGAACTACGGTCTGACCTATTATGATACGACGACGGATTATTATATGATTTATAATAAGAAGCTGTTCGAGGCGGCAGGCGCTGCGGTTCCTACGACCTTTGATGAGCTCAAGGATACCTGCGAAAAGCTGCTTGACAGCGGCGTAACTCCGATCTATGAGCCTCTTGCTGACGGCTGGCATCTTCTGATGCTCTGGGCAGAGAGCGGACAGGTTCATGACAAGCTGGAGCCGGGCATCGTTGAGAAGCTGAATAAGAACGAAGCTACCTTCGCGGGCGACGAGTATATGAAGAAGGCAGTGGATCAGCTCAATGAGATGGCGCAGAACGGATATTTCGGCGACAACTATATGAGTGATGAGTTCGTAGACGCGGAAGGTTATATGGCAAGCGGCGAGTTCGCTATTTCCATGTTAAAGCCGGGCGCGATCAAGACGATCGTAGCCAGCGATCTGAACACAGAGGGCTATACCGAGGATGATTTCGGGATCTTCCTGCTTCCGCTTGTTGATAACCAGTATCTGAACGTACATCCTACGGGCCCGTCCCGCTTTATCTATTCCGGTTCTCCTCATATCGAGGAAGCAAAGCAGTACCTGGCGTTCCTGTTAGAGAAGGACAATGTACAGTATCTGATTGACAACGCGGCGGATGTTGAGAACCTTCCTGTTGAGGTTGGTCAGACACCGGAATACTCCCAGACGACCTTAGACTTCCTCGGAAGCTATGATGACGATCATTCGGGAATGGTATTACAGGATGTCGTTACCTACTTCAATGAGCAGTGGATGGATATCAATGCGGATCTGGCTGCGATGTTCATCGGCGATATGACAAGCGAGCAGGTTTTAGAGCAGATCGATGCCAGAAGAGCTCAGCTTGCTCAGGCAGCGGGAGACGAGAACTGGTAAGACAGAGCTTAGTTTGATATAACGATCTTGTTCTGTGTTAGCCAAATGGCATTTCGCGGACAAAAACAGATAACAACCGGAACTTTTCGATAAAACGCAGGGTTCCGGTTGTTTTTAAGCGCAGGCGGCGTATGGAAATTAAGCCGGATGCCGGCCGCGCGGGCGAGCAGGGGGAAAAGCCTCCTCCTGCTCGATCAAAACGGGAGGAAGATGGGAAGCCTTGGAAGAGGAAAAACGAAGTGTTTTCAGGGATAAAAGGAATGTTGTTGTAGCGGCGGCGTTAGTGTTCCTGTTAATGGCCGTCGTCCTGGTATTTTCGTTTCTTATGATCGGAGGGGTACTTCGAAGAAAGCCGGAGGTTACGGCGCAGACGAACAAGGGTGAGGCAAATACCCTGATCGCTGTGGCGGATGCGGATTATGAGCCCTTTTCCTATCTCGATAAGAGCAAAAGATATCAGGGCTATTCCGTAGAGCTGATCTACGAGGCGGCAGGGCGCGCAGGGCTGAACGCCAGCGTACAGCTTATGAACCGTGACACTGCCTGGCAGATGCTTGAGGACGGGAAGGCGGATGTGGTCTTAAACTGGGAGATCGAGCCGCTTTTAGAGGAGAGTGACAGGCTGCTTACGATACCGACCGCGGAAATCAACTATGTGGTCTACGGGAGAGATAAGGTGAGCTCCATCGGAGAGCTCTACGGGAAACGGATCGCGTCACTGAAGAGCTTTAAGGAGCTTGGATTGCAGAAGGAGATCACGCTGCTGTCCTCCTATGAGGAGGTTTTTACCGCGCTTAAGAACAATACGTATGATTATGCCATCTGCCCGATCCAGGTCGGAAACGCGTTTTTAAGGAAGCTGAATATCCGGGGGATCCGTCCCAGCTATCAGATCGCTCATACCTATAGCTGTATGGTTCTGAGAAAAGGGAATGAGGACCTGAGGAACCGACTGGATATCGCTATCGGAACGCTGCACAGGGAGGGTGTGATCGGAAAGCTTGACGAGAAATGGGTCGATCATCACTATGAGAGGATGTCCCTTTCGGGCGTACTGACGAACTATCCGTGGATCGCGGCCGTTCTGATCTTTTTTGTGCTGTTTGCTTCCTTCCTGATCTATCTGGTTGTACATGAGTATCAGGATAATCTGTTAAAGGACAGGATCTTTGAAAGAATCAACGAGAATGCCGGAGTGATCGATCGGGAGAATATCGTTGTGGAGGCCCGCTTCTCGGAGCTTGAAAAGCGGAGGGCAATCGCGGAAGCGGCGAATGCCTCAAAGACCAGGTTTCTTGCGGAGATGTCGGGACAGATCCGGGGTCCGATCTCTGAGATGCTTCGGGACGCGGAGACCGCAAGAAGCAGTCTGACCAATCCGGATAAGCTCGTAGAATGCGTCGAACGTATCCGGATCGCCGGAAAAAGGCTGCTTGCGGGCGTGAATGAGATCTTAGAGCTTGTGCGGCTGGAGCAGGGAAGCGTCGTTTTAAAGCCTGCGCCCAATGATCTCTATTCGATCCTTGATTCCATTGATTCTGTGGTTTCCTTTGAAGCGGAGCGGAACAATATCCGTCTGATGACGAGAAGCAGTGATGTCGTTGACAGCAGAGTCCTCTTTGACAGACTGCGATTGAATCAGGTCATGGTAAATATCCTCTCCAACGCGATCAAATTTACGCCGGCCGGCGGAGAGATCCGGGTGACGCTTTCCCAAAAACCGAATGAGCGCAAAGGCTACGGCCTTTATGAGTTTCGGATCAAGGATACCGGCATCGGAATGAGCCCGGAGTTTATAGAAAAGCTGTATGAGCCGTTTTCGAGGGAGCATCCGGAAAGTATGAGCGGAGCGGGACTGGGTCTTGCGATCGCAAAGCGGATCTTAGATATGATGGGGGCGACTATCGAGGTTGAGACAGCGCCGCAGAGGGGTACGGAGTTCTTTGTTACTCTGGAATTGCGGCTGCAATACGAGGATGTCGATGAAAAGGCTGAAAGAGCAGCTAAGAAAAGGCAGGCAGTGACCTCGGAATTCGATTTTTCTGAGAAACGTGTGCTTTTAGTCGAGGATGAGGAGATCAGCCGGGAGATTGAGAAGGTCCAGCTGGAGAGCTTTGGTCTGACCGTAGATACGGCGGAAGACGGAGAGCAGGCGGTTGCCGCCGTTGTCAAATCGGTCGGGGAGCCCTATGATATGATCTTTATGGATATTGTTATGCCAAAGCTTAACGGCTACGAGGCGACAAAGCAGGTTCGCGCCCTTTCCAATCCTCTGCTTTCTGTGATCCCGGTCGTCGCGCTGACGGCAAATGTCCTGGAGGATGATCGGAGAGAGGCGTTTCAGGCCGGGATGAACTCCCATCTGTCCAAACCCATCGATCCGGAGCTGCTTCGAGATATTCTGGAAAAATTTCTGGTATAATTTTTAGACATAATGCACAATTTTTTTTGATTTTTATTGGAAATATATACAAATTGACAGTTGTTCTTTTGTGCACTATACTGAAAAAAGCAGGTGTCCGCGAGGCTGTATCCTAAAGAGCAGCCTGAAAGCTGTAAGGGTTACTGCCCCTGGCAAAGGCGGACGAAAACAAAAGGAAAAGGAGGAAAGTAATGAAGAAAAAGGTTTTAAGCATTCTCATGACGGCAGCGATGACGGCTGCTTTATTAGCGGGCTGCGGCGGCTCTGCGGAGGTTGCCGGAGGCAGCGCTCCCGCGGCAGCTGAGGCGGCTGGCACAGAGGAAGCGGCTCCGTCTGCGGATGTATCCAGTGAGGGAGAGCATGAGCTGTCCGTTTACGCATGGGATGCTAATTTCAATATTCCGGCTCTGGAAGCGGCTGCTGAGGCGTATAAGGCCGTGGATCCTGATTTCACGCTGAATATCGTAACCCAGTCCGGTTCCCAGGACGTTGAGCAGGCTGTTACGCTTGCGGCTTCGGCGGGAGATTACAGTTCCCTTCCGGATATTGTTCTGTTCCAGGATCACTATATCCAGAGATTCGTTGCGGATTATCCGGATGTATGGGTAGATATCGACGACGCTGGGATCGACTGGTCCAATCTCGGAGCTGAGAAGATCTCCTACAGCACTATCGGCGGAAAGCACTACGGAGCTCCGGTAGATAACGGTACAGCGATCTTTGCTTATCGAACAGACGTTCTTGAGGAGTGCGGCTATACGATCGACGATATGACCGGCATTTCCTGGGAGAAGTGGCTGGAAATCGCAAAGGAGATCAAGGAGAAGACCGGCTATGCTCTGCTTTCCATGGACCATTCCGGAGACGACCTTCCTTATATGATGCTGCAGGCAGAGGGAATTTCCCAGTGGACCGACAATACGACTCCGAACCTGGTCGGAAACGACGCTTTCCGTGATGTGATCGAGATCGTAGCTACGGGCGCAAACGACGGAACGATTATCCTTGCCAACAGCTGGAGCGAGTATACGGACCAGACGATCATGGGCGATCAGGTTGCCGGCGTTATGAACGGAAACTGGATCATTCCTACGATCGAGCAGGTAGCTGACAACAGTGGAAAATGGGCTCTGACCTCTCTTCCGACGCTGGCAGGCGGGAAAGAGGGCTATGCTTCTAACGGCGGATCTTCTCTGTATGTTACCGCAAACTGCTCAAAGCCTGAACTGGCCAAGGACTTCTTAGCTTATACCTTCGGCGGCGGCGACGGCGCGATCGAGACCTATGACGCGGCTTTAAAGAACGGCGGCGTTATTACGACCTGTATCTCCGCGGGTAAGTCGGATGTATATCAGGAAGGCGTAGATTACTTCAACGGACAGGCCATTTACTCCGATATCGTTGAGATGGGCTCGCACGTACCTGTAGTACAGCAGAGTGATTTCCACTACAGCCTGCGTACCCTGGTTAATACGCTGATCACCAACGTTCAGAACGGCGCGAATATCGACGACGAGATCGCGGCTGCGCAGGAGCAGATCGAATTTGAAATCGCCGGCTCTCAGAACTAAGCGGGTCTGTGGTTTCAAACTCCGTTTTTGGAAATATAAAATATACGATTGATAATCGGGCGGGGAATCGGTTTTTCCGATTCCCCACTTTATCGCAGAGCCGCCGACAGGAAGATGTTCGCTTACGCGAACCGGCGGCTCGCGGTGAGTAGGAGGGGAGTCCCCCTCCTACTCTATTAAAAAAGAAAGGAGGGATGAAAGTGAACAAAAAATCCCGATCGATCTCAGCCAAGCAGAAGACAGCAGGGTGGCTGTTCCTTCTGGTTGCTTCTGTGATGATCTTCATCTTCAGCTTTTATCCGATGTTTTCCGCTCTGATTATGTCCTTGAAGACAGGCTCCGCGGCAAATATGAAATGGGCATCGCCGGTCAGCTTTAACTATACGCGTATGTTCCAGGACAAGATCTTTATGAAGTCCGTGGGAAATACCTTTTTGTATCTGATCATACAGGTTCCGATCATGCTGGTACTGGCGATCCTTTTAGCGCAGCTTTTAAACAATAAGGACCTGAAATTCAAGGGCCTGTTTCGGACCTGTGTCTTTCTGCCCTGCGCGATCTCTCTGGTATCCTACGCGTTGATTTTCCGTACCCTGTTTGCTACCCAGGGCCTTGTCAATATGGTACTGATGAATTTGCATCTGATCGATGAGAATATCAACTGGATCGGCCAGACGGGAACGGCGCGTTTTGTTATTATTTTCGCTCTGATCTGGCGCTGGACCGGCTATAACATGGTCTTTTTCCTGGCGGGACTTCAGAATATCGAGTATTCGGTATACGAGGCGGCAAAGATCGATGGCGCGACGGGCTGGAAGACCTTCTGGTACATTACGGTGCCGCTGCTTCGCCCGGTTATCATCATGACCTTTATCATGTCGATCAACGGTACGTTGCAGCTCTTCGATGAATCTGTGAACCTGACCAACGGCGGTCCTGCGAATACGACGATCACGATGTCACATTACATCTATAACAATGCCTTCGGTGTCGGCGTCGCGAACTTCGGCTATGCCTCGGCGATGTCGTTCTTTGTTCTGATCCTTGTCGCGATCCTTGCGGCGATCAATCTGAAAGTAGGTGATACGCGTGACTGAGAAAAATAAATCCGTGATACAGAGACGACTGATCCCCAGCTATATTTTTCTGACGATCTTTTCGCTGTTTTCCGTCTTTCCGCTTTACTGGATGGTCACGGCGGCTACAAACAGTACGGTAGAGATCGCCCGGGGCAAGATCTGGTTTGGGACACAGGCCGGAGTGAATTTCAAGAACCTGCTTTCGACAGCGGCAGCGCAGGGAGCGGGGGCTTCCTTAGGGCGCTTTATGAGCAATTCCTTTATCTATGCGGCGGCCCAGACGATCCTTTGCGTATTTATCTGTTCTCTTGCGGGCTACGGCTTTGAGCTGTATCACGATAAGGGAAAGGATCGGCTGTTTGCGATCCTTCTGATGGCGATGATGATTCCAGGTGTCGCTACCATGATCCCGCTGTTTGGGATGATGAGCAGACTTCATTTTTTGAATAAGGTCTGGGGCTTTGTTTTGCCTGCGATCTCGACGCCCTTTATGATCATGATGTTCCGCCAGAACAGCAGGAATTTCCCGGTGGATATTATGGAAGCGGCAAGAATCGACGGTCTGAGTGAGTTAAAGATCTTCTTTTATATGTATATGCCGGTGATGAAATCGACCTATGCGGCGGCTGCGGTCATTACCTTTATGAACGCCTGGAACGCCTATCTCTGGCCGAGGGTCGTTCTGACAGAGAACCGGGCGCAGACCATGCCGATCTTGATTGGTAATATGTCAAACGGCTACAGTGTGGATTACGGGATGTTAATGATGGGCGTTCTGTTCTGCTCCGTTCCGACCATGATCATCTTCTTTATTCTGCAGAAGCAGTTTGCGGAAGGTATTACCGGTTCCGTTAAATAGAAAGGAAAACTATGAGCGACTTTATTGTGAATATTATACACCGCCCCGAGCTTGCGCCGGAATACGCGGAGAAAGTGACCGGGCAGGGGAAGACCGACGATATCGGGAGGTCCTCTTTGCTCAATGAATCCGAGGAGATCTTCCGCTTCCAGCAGGATACGGCGCATAAGAACGGACTGAAAACGACGATCCAGATGACCTACGCTTCGCTGTTTTCCGAGCGGATCATTGAGATGGCTAAGAAGGATCATAAGGAGTACGGAGACGAGATTGCCCTTTCGCTCTTAGGGCTTCCCTGCAAGCAGTTTCGGGAAAAGTACAAGACGAGGGACTTCTGTATCTGGATGTTTGCGATGGATACCAAGAAGCAGATCGTCGACGATGTATTTGAACGGTTTTACGAGGCCTTCGGCTTTTATCCCGAGTCTACCGGCTCCTATTATATGGACGCGGAGCTGATCAGCTATATCAGGGAAAAATATCCCGGGGTCAAGTGCGCGGTGGCGACCTGCTGGGAGGAGGGTCCGAAGGCCTATCATACCTGCAATAATTCCTGGTATACCTTTATGGACGGGGGGCCCTGGAATCCCTGGATCCCGTCGAAGTACAACACTCACGTTCCGGCCTCTTCTAAAGAGGACGACAGTGGGATCGTAGCGATCCCGCATCTTTCGAGGGATCTGATCGCCTGCTATGACGGCAACGGCTCAAACTTCGGAACGCATCCGCAGAATGTCCTCCGCGGGATGATCTATGACAGCAAGACCTGGGAATATCCCTATCTTTACAATATCATCGATCAGTACCGTTCCCTTGAGAAGTACAATAACGGCTACTCCTATAATATGATGTTTGTCGGACCCGGATGGCTCAACAAGCTGGGCCGGTGGGAGGCTCCCTACGAGCTTCTGAAGAAGTCCTATGAGGACGGGATGGCTTACTATGGGAAGCTGAAGAAGGAAGGACAGCTTACCGATCTGACTATGGCGGAATTTGCGGATTACTACCGTAAGAAGAAGACCTATACGGAGCCGGAGTGCGCGCTTTGGAGAGATATCCTCTATGGCTCGACAAAGCAGTACTTCTGGTATCTCGATCCGGATATGCGGGTCGGGATCAATCTGGACCAGGGCGGAGCGATCTTCGATCTGAGGCCCTATGCGGCAAAGCTTAGTATTCCGGTGGGACTTGATACCGGAAATCCGACGAACGCGTCCTATCCGTTTCTGATTCAGGATAAGTACCGGGCCGGTTACTTTACGCACTATGCCGGGGAGGGTACAATTAAGAGCGCAAAGCTTGTAAGAAACGGGCAGGAGGTGGATCTCTGCCTCGAGAGGACCAAGGGAAGATATTCGAAGCAGGGAAAGGATACGATCCTTACGGTGGATCCGGTGGAAGCGGTTTTTGAGGATCTGACCGTGACGCTGCAAACCGTTTATACCTTTACCGAGGGAAGCTCCGAGATTAAGATCGAGCGGAAGATCCTTGATATGACCGATGAGGCGGGCAGCGTAATGATCGATGATTATTTTACCGCCTGCTACGGGACGAATGAGTATTCGGAGGATATGAGTTCTCTGGTACTGGCGGTGGGCAAGGAGAATCCGGAGGGTGATCAAACGGGAAATCAACAGGAGGCGGACCGCAGGGAGATCGAATACCGTTATCTGGATCGGAAGGAGGAGATGGAGGGCGCGGATTATGCGGAAGCCCTGATTCCTCCGGTCAATACAAGAGTAAAGCTGCTCTGCAGGGATGAGGCAGCGACCGGCTACATAAGAGAGGGCTACGCGTTTTCTCCGATGTTTACATTGGGATATCGGAAGGAGCTTCGAAAAGGGGAGGTGCTTACGACATGGCTCAGGCTGGAAAAGGCAAACTGAATTTCAGGTGTCCCTCCTGCTTTGCGAGGGATATCGACGTAGATATGTTTTATGACGGGGACAGGAAGGAGTATTACTGTCTTCGGTGTCAGTTTACCGGGACCGAAGAGGATGTCCTTCGCGGCAACGAGGTGATAAGACTTCGGTATAAGGATATGCTGACGAGGTTTACAAGCTTTGATTTTGATTGAGGCGGAAAACCGCTGGAATAATGGCACGGTCGTGAGCATTGACACGCTAAAAACGCACGTGTTCTGTATTTGATGCCGTATACTGTGATTTCTGGCCCGGGCCGGGGTTTGGGCCCGGGTCGTTAAAATGTGAGGAAAGCGGTATAATCTGTTTTAAGATAGAAAGAAGGAACTTGGATAACCATGAATAAATTTGCATATGGAGTGGATTTCGGCTGGGTCAGCCAGCTGGAATCCATGGGAATACATTGGGTCGATGAGGCAGGAACGCTTATTGATCCTTATGTTGCGGCAAAACGGCTGGGAGCCGATTCGGTACGGCTTCGTGTCTTTGTGGATCCGCCAAAGAGCGCTTACTGGCAGAAGCGGGACGGGACGGTCTGTATGTTAGGCTTCTGTGATCCGATGAGTGTCCTTGTTGCCGCGAAGCGTGTGAAGCAGAACGGGATGCGCTTGATGCTCGATGTGCATTACAGCGATCATTTTGCGGATCCGGAGTATCAGGAGATCCCTTCGGACTGGTTGATGGATAACGACGTTATGCTTGAGCAGAGGGTACGGCTCCATACTCTAAAGCTCTTATGGATGCTAAAAAGCGAGGGGATCACGCCGGAGTGGATCCAGATCGGGAACGAGATCAATCCGGGGATACTGCTGCCTTACGGGAGCCTTTCAGAGCATCCGAAGGACCTGGTGCGGTTTCTGAACGCCGGCTTTGAGGCGGTAAAGGAGGTCGATCCCGCGATCCAGGTAATGATCCATCTTTCCAGGCTCTATGATTCTAAGGAGACAGAGCCTTTCCTTGACAATTTCTTTGAAAACGGCGGAAAGACGGATATCCTTGCGTTTTCCTATTATCCCTACTGGGCGGAGCTGGAAACCAGGGAAAAGACAGGGGAACCTTATACGCACAGCAAAGAAAGCGTAAAGGAAAGGATCAATCGGATTTATAATACCTATCAAAAGCCGGTGATGATTGCTGAGATCGGGGGCTATGAGTCCGAGCCGGAGGAAACGAGAGGCTTTATTCAAGATACGATCGAGGTATTAAAGGAGCTTCCCGGGGACAACGGACGGGGGATCTTTTACTGGGAGCCCGAGGTCAACAGCGCGATCCTACCTGACGGCTACCCTCTCGGAGCGGCTGAGCTTGTCGCGGAGAATACCCTTCGGTTTACGGATGCGCTTTCTGTGTACTCGGAACAGGTGTAACAGGATAGTTTTCCGAAGAGTATATGGACGCGGTGACGGAAACTGTGTTACAATAAGCTTTTGGAAACAGAATCCTGAAGTTTCTCCAAATGGGGAAGGCATCAAAGAGGGATTCATACACCGTACAGGAGGAAATATGAGCGGAGGTAAGGATTTTTCAGGGATCGAGCCCTTTGAACAGAAGGTTTATCTGTCCAGCCCGACCATGCACGGGGAAGAGCTGGAGTATGTAAAGGAAGCTTACGAGACAAACTGGCTCTCGACCGTCGGGAAGAATATCAATGAGTCGGAGAGGCTGATCAGCGAATATATCGGCTGCAGGTACGCGGTAGGGCTGGCGTCGGGAACCTCGGCCCTCCATCTTGCGACAAAGCTTGCGGGAGAGCGGCTTTACGGAACGCCGAAGCCGAACAGGGGAACGCTTTTTGGAAAGAAGGTGTTCTGCTCGGACGTGACCTTTGACGCGACGGTCAACCCGGTGGCCTACGAGGACGGAGAAGCGGTCTTTATTGATACCGAGTACGATACCTGGAATATGGATCCGGAGGCGCTTGAAAAGGCTTTTGAGATCTATCCGGAGGTCAAACTTGTCGTAGCGGCCCATCTTTACGGAACTCCGGCAAAGATCGATGAACTGAAGGCGGTGTGTAAGAAGCACGGAGCGCTTTTCATCGAAGACGCGGCGGAGTCCCTCGGTGCGACCTATCAGGGAAAACAGACCGGGAGCTTCGGAGATTATAATGCCATCTCCTTTAACGGAAATAAGATCATTACGGGTTCCAGCGGAGGAATGTTCTTGACGGACTCGAAGGAGGACGCGGAGAAGGTTCGAAAGTGGTCTACGCAGTCCAGAGAGGCGGCTCCATGGTACGAGCATGAGGAAATCGGCTATAACTACAGGATGTCAAACGTTATCGCAGGTATCATCCGGGGTCAGATCCCGCATCTTAACGAGCATATCGCGGCAAAGAAGGCGATCTATGGGCGTTACCGGGACGCGTTTTCTGATTTGCCGGTACAGATGAATCCTTACGATAAGGAAAAGTCGGAGCCGAATTTCTGGCTGAGCTGCCTTTTGATCGATAAAGAGGCCATGTGCAAAACGGTACGGGGCGAGCGGGAAGCGTTGTATATCAGTGAAAAGGGGAAGACGTGCCCGACAGAGATCCTTGAGGCGATCGCGTCGCTTAATGCCGAGGGAAGGCCGATCTGGAAGCCGATGCATATGCAGCCGATCTACCGGATGAACGGTTTTGTAACTAAGAACGGAAACGGCAGGGGACAGAGCAACGCCTATATTGATATGGGAAAAGCGCTGGATGTCGGAGCGGATCTCTTTACGAGGGGCCTGTGCCTGCCGTCCGATAACAAGATGACCGAGGAGCAGCAGGAGCGGATCATCGAGATCGTGAAAAGGTGCTTTGTATAATGAAAAGAAATAAGAAAGTGGAGCATATGCGAAATGGCCAATAATCTTACGCCGGAGCAGCAGGTGTTATTTGACAGTATTATGGGAAATTCTTCTCAGATGAAGAACCTGAATCCCGTGATCGAGATCCCAAAGCCGGAGGAGGTCCTTTCCAGTGATGAGCAGGATCTCTATAACAGTATCATGGGGAAATCCGTCCAGATGCAGAATTATAATCCCATGGCGGCGCTCGGCGATATTGCTCCGGCAGCTTCAACAGGCAGGGCAACGTCCTCCCCGCAGACAACATCGGCCTTTTCCTCTGCGCAAACTACTGTCCAGACAACGCCTGCCTTTTCTTCCGGAGCAGTTCCTGCTCAGACAGCGCTCGCCTTTTCTTCCGGAGCAGCTCCGGTCCAGACAGCACCGGCTCCCGCAGCCCCCGCGATGGACAGCGGGAAAAAGCTCTCCCAGAGCGAGATCGACGCGCTGATCGCGTCGATGGTGGGGTAGATACTTTTTGCCGATATTATGCTCTTTCAATTAAGCACGTATGTTTTCCCGATTCTGCGTCATAGTTTATTCCGCAAAGAATGATATTTCCGGCAAAAGGTTTCAGCGCAGCCGTGTATTTTCTGCTCTTTATCTGACTCAGAGCGCCGCCTGCCGTCCGGTTCCATTTCAACTCTACGACCAGAGCGGGCAGCCTTGAGCCTGAAGCAGGAATAAAGACCACATCAGCGATTCCTTTGCCGGAGGGCATTTCCTCTACCTTTATATACTTTCCGATCGCGGAAAGGTAAGCGTACTTGATGATCGCCCGCAAAGACTGCTCGTTATTGTAATACTGGGGAGCGTATTGTTCCTCTCTGATTTCAGAAAGAGTCTTTGCTACCTCTTCGCTATTTCCTGCAATCGTATTGTCTAATACATGATCGGCCCGTTTCATCAGCCTGATCCAGTGCTTTCCCGTATCCTCTGCTGCAAGAAAATTCCTGAATTCCCGTCGAACCTCCTCGTTTGGGATATGGGCTGTGTTATGCTCCGCATTGAAAGTCAGATACCCAAGATGAATGAGGAGCGTTACAACGTCATCCTTCGAGCGGAAGCTTTCCAGATCGTTCTGGAAACCGTCAGTATTGACGCTGATTTCCGAGCCTGCGATGAAGCTTGCTATGGTTTCCTGCAATCCGTCAAAATCAATTTTAACATAATTCGTCAGCCCCTCAGCCGCGGATGTTTTTCCCCAGAATGACCGGCAGGCTTTGGCTTTCACAGCGCACATTACAGAATAGGGATTGTAGATCGTGGCAGTGCCTGGCAGTTCATATCCGTCGTACCAGAAGCTTACCTCGTTAAAGGGCATTCTGTTTTTTCGGCAGACCCTTTTTACCTCCGATTCTGTGAAGCCGGTATACTTTGCGAACGGACCGGGATTTAATATGGAGAATTCCTGGAAATCCGAAATGGCAGACTGGGAACCATTCTTTTGGATCGGCAGGATTCCCGTCATATAAGCGGCTGCCACTGCTTTGGGCGTAAAATTAGAGTTTTTAAACCATCCCCGCAGCAGATTCATATAAGCCTCTTTTGCGGCTTCGTCGCCCTGCGCTTCTCTGATCACCATATCCCATTCATCAATGATGAAAATAAAAGGCCTCCCGTGAGACTGATCTATGCAGCGGAGGAGGAAATCATTCAAGGTATCATCCGGCTCCGGTTGAAAGCCTTCTGCGATCAGATCTTTCCAAAGAGCCCTCTGAATAATTCCGGTAAGCTCCATCAGAGAGCCGTTTACAGCCTTTATTCCGGAGATGAAACCGGAGATATCCAGGGATATGACATTGAACCGATTCAGGAACGACAGGTAGTCTGTTGTTCTTGCTATATTTCTATGGTCAAACAGATTATGTGAATCACAGGAGCAGTCATAGTACGCTGTCATCATCTTGGCTGTCCAGGATTTTCCGAATCGCCTGGGTCTGCTGACACAAATCAGTTTGTTTTCCCGGCTGATCACCTGGTTTATCAGACGAAGCAGTCCTGTCTTATCCACATAACTGGCTCCGGCTATCTCAGCAAATGCCTGGTTGCCGGGATTGATGTAGGTCCCCATTGTTTTGCCCTTCTCTATACAGTCGGCTATTCAATCCCGATGGCTGAAAAATGCTCTTGTAAGGACTGATGCGGTATGATACAATATATTTGCAGTTTTAGCTGTTCAAAAGATAGGATGATATCGAGGTGCATCGTCTGACAGGGTGGCAGCCCTGCCAGACAAAGTATAGCGAAGATACCGCTACACCCTACAGATAGTTCTGCGATACACAGCTTCATTTTAAACCATTTGCCGGTATTGGTAAAGCGTATTTTGATCGAGAAGCTGTGCTTATGGCAGAAGATTTGTTATTTCCGATAAGAGCGGATGTAAAGTGTAGACGTATGCTTTACATCCGTTTTTCTTTTGGGCGGAACGGGGATCCTTCGGGCCGATAGCGGTTGGGAGGATATTAGTTTAGAAGATTATCGGACTTTTGGCGGTTTTGTATTTGGGAAGCGCTCTATGGAAGACAGGAGAGCTTAAGGAGGATAGGCATGAAGAAAAAATGGTTTGCGCGGATGTTGGGATTTGTTCTTGCCGTGGGGCTTGTTATGAGCTCGGGAGCTGTGGCGGTTTTGGCGGACGAGGCAATGGAAAAATCAGCGGATCAGGTAGAAAGTGCTGGAGCGACGAATACCGCAGCTGCTGAACGGGTAAATGAAAAGACTGAAGAAGAACCTTTAAAACAGGAAGATACTGTCGACCAACCTGAACAGGATATTACCTATGGAATCGGTACTGAAGACGGAGAGATGATTCCTGCTGCTTCTGAAGGAATGAGGGAAGATATTGATCAGGATATAAATCCTGACAATATATATGATATCGAAATCGGAGAATATGAAGACGGCGATTATGAAGTATCGCCGGTCGGTGCAGCGAGTGACTTTACGGCAGATCAAGCTGTTTCTTGGGTGGCAGGATATGAGAATATCGATATAACAAAAGTGGGGGGATATAATTCTCAATGGGGAAATCAGTGCGTAGCTCTTGTTGCCGTTTATCAAAATCATCTTGGGGTTCCTGTGTCATATGTAGGTAATGCATATAATTATGCTTATTGGTCAGCGAGCAGTTTTTCCCCTTGGCAACAGATAAAAGGGGCTGATCCTCAAAAGGGCGATGTATTAATATGGACTGACGGTGATTATGGGCATTGTGGGATATATGTATCCGATAATGTGACCTATGAAGTAAATAATAAAAATAGCGGATTGATATATGATGGTAAAGTTGAAGTTACTAAAATAAAAAAATGCCGTATGCACTGGTCTGGATATTGGGGAGTTTTGCGTCCGAATTTTAAATCGGGAGGAGGAAATCCTATAGGCCATGTTGATTCTATATCTAGTGGGCAAGGAACGGTAACGCTACGCGGCTGGGTGTTTGATCCTGATATACCTTCTCACCAACCCGCCATACATGTGTTTGCAGATGGGGCTAATCAAGACTGTGTGATTGGTACTGGGGTTTCAAATCAATACCGCCCTGATGTAAATAAAGCATATAATGGTCAAATTGGGGATTATCATGGGTTTGAATTCACACTTAATACTGATCGTGTCGGCGATCATGTGATATATGTTTATGCCATTAATGAATCAGGAACTTCAGGAACGAATGTTCAGTTAAATTCTGGTGGTACCCATGTTGATATCAAGCCTGTATACAATCCGACTGGCGATATCAATAACATAGAAGGTGGGATTGGAGTAATAAAGATACGAGGTTGGGTGTTTGATTGGGATGATGCAAGTAAACAATTAGAGGTTCATGTTTTTGCAGATGGTGCAGAACAAAAAAACTATATTGGTAAAGGAATTGCAAATGCAAAAAGAACGGATGTAAATGAAGCTCATAATAAACAAGTTGGCGATTATCATGGTATAGATCTTACCATTAATACTACATTAAGTGGAAAACATACTATATATGTTTACGCAATCAATATAGGGTCGGGAAAAAATATCAGAATTCCTAATGATGGCGTAGCTGCTACGATAACCCCCAAAATTTCAGTAACTGGTGTTTCCTTGAATAAATCGAGTGTAAATATGAACATTGGCAAAGCCGAAAGTCTTATAGCAACTGTAGCACCGAGCAATGCAACTAATAAATCCGTTACATGGAGTAGTGACAATACGAACGTTGCTTCAGTAAACCAGAGTGGAGTGGTTACTGCAAAATCAGCAGGCAAGGCAAACATCACAGTAAAGAGTGACGATGGAGGTAAAATTGCAACTTGCACAATAATAGTTGGTACAGTACCAACTATTGTAACGAATTCGCTTCCTGATGGCAAGATGGGAGAGAACTATTATGCGACCCTACAAGCTACCGGTACAGCGCCGATTACCTGGAGCAAAACTGCCGGTAATCTTCCGACTGGATTGACTGTTAACTCAAACGGCACTATAACCGGGACTCCGACAGCTGCCGGAACCTATAGCTTTACAGTACAGGCGAAAAATAACTGGGGCAGCGTGACGAAGCAATTATCGCTTGCCATCGGTGGGATCGCACCGACTGTGACTACAACAGCTATTCCGGAGGGAAAGGTTGGCGTTCCTTACTCATTTACACTGAGCGCTAGTGGGACGCAGCCCATCACTTGGCATCTGAGTTTAGTTGGTGTCAATTTCAGAGGTTTATC
Source organism: Lachnospiraceae bacterium (assembly GCA_017444015.1). Taxonomy (GTDB): domain Bacteria; phylum Bacillota; class Clostridia; order Lachnospirales; family Lachnospiraceae; genus UBA2868. The sequence goes on from JAFSXN010000139.1 coordinate 67,314, forward strand.
CGTAGATAGTTCCACAGCGACTATAAGCGGTACTCCGACAACGGGCGGAATTGGCTTTGTACGTGTGTGGGTGGAGAATGCATATGGGAAAAGCGCTTCTGTAGATATACCTATTGTTATCTCTGCTGATAAGCCTGAAATCCTTAATGAATATCTGCCGGATGCGACATTAGGTGAATTATATTGTGAAACATTATATATATCTAATATGGTGGGCGATAATCATTTTGTAGAATATGAAGGGGAACAATGGCTTACTTATGAGCCTGAGTCAATCTTTTCTCGTAATGATGAGAGCTTTACAATGAGGGGATATCCTCAAATGACAGGCACCTTCACCTTCAAGCTGAAATATGATAACGGCTACGGGACTGCCGAGAAGGAATTTACCGTTAATGTAAAATCAAAGACAGGGGATGATACTGTAAAAAAATACACGGTCACCTTTGTCTCAAATGGAAAGACCTACAAAACCTATGAAGTGCTCAGTGGCGCGAAGATTTACTCTCCTGAAACGCCTGTCAGAGAAGGCTATGTTTTCGGTGGCTGGTTTATAGATTCAAAATATACTGAGGAGTATGATTTTAGTACAGCAGTTACTTCAAATCTGAAGTTATACGCCAAATGGACAAAGAATGATTCGGAGCCGGGAGATGGAGAAGAGGAAGAAACAGATTATTCCGCCTTTATGATCGTCAGCGAGAAGCTGAGTCTTTCCAATACGGTATTCGAAGAGCTTGAAGAGAAGCCGGATCGTTATATTGTAAAGAACAGTAGAATAGCCGCAATCAGCAAGGATATGCTTACAGGAAAGAAAGCCGGAACCACAACGGTTGAAGCTCAGGTGAACCGCGATGGAAAATATCAGGCTATAGCGACTTGTGAAGTGTCGGTTATGGCAAAGCCGAAGTTTAAATTTACAAGACCCTTTACTTACGAGGGACAAAGCTTTAACGCCGCGGACTATCTGATCTGTGACGATGATGTCGCGAGAGCGGTTACTCTCTGGGAAAGCGCCAAGGGAAGTGTCGTAGAGGTAAACGATGAGAAGGAAGGAATCTTTGAGGTGACCGGTCCGGGAATCGCAAAGATCACTGCTTACTTCGGAGAAAAGGGAAAGACCGGAACGGTGAAGCTTAGCGCTACCGCAACAGTAAAGCTGCCCTCTTTTGCCAGGGAAGAATATAAGCTTGTGCTGGGAGCAAAGCAGACTCTTTCTATGAAGAATGTTAGCGGGAGCATGGAACCGGAATGGGAAATTGACGGAGACGATATTTTAGAGCTATCCGGTATGACAAACAAGCAAGGTGTTTCCACAGGTAAGGTTACCATATTCGCTGCGGGAGCGGGTGAGTCGACCCTGACAGCCACGATCGACGGTCAGGAGTATAGCTGTCGTATCGTTGTACCGGAGCCGACTTTGTCTTCAGAAGAACTGGAGCTGAAGCCCGGAGGAAGTAAGATCATAAGCGTCAAAGGAAGCAAGCTGAAGAAGAGCGATATCGAGTGGAGCTCCGAGGACGAAGAAATTGCTACGGTTGTCGGTGGAAAAGTTAAGGCTATCTCTTCCGGAGAGACAGTTATTAGCGCGATTGTCGGCAATACGACGCTTGAATGTTTGGTGGTGGTCACAGAGTAACTGAACCCCGGACAGACTTAAAATAAACCCGAAATGTTGACAGACAGACATTTTAACTTTCTGAAATGTTGATCTGTCAACATTTTTTATTCCTAAAATATTGATGAATGGACATTTTGGAATTCTTATTCTTGCAAACGCAAATTATTGTTAAGGCGGAGGATAATGTGCGCTCGAAGGGTCTGAAAGCATATCGCGACAAATTTTTACCGGAAATAGCATATCGTATTTCAGCCTCCGATTATCGTGATCAGGATTGGATGCTCAATATTCCGCTCTGGTGCGCAGGGTCAATAGAGGCGTTATAGTCGATATAATTCATTTTTCCATTGCATTTACGCTTGTTTTATGGTAGTCTTTTTTTGTTGCGCAGGGCCGAAATTCGGGGTTTTTCATACGATCCGGTCGAGGTCTGCGCAGGTAAGTAAAATCTATGGGAGGTAAACATGAAGAGAAAAATTGCAGCATTAGTAATGAGTTTGGCAATGACCGCTTCGCTTGTTGCCTGCGGAGGGACCGCGGGAACGGCTCAGATCGAGACGGTCGAGCCCCAGGCAGCGGCTGAGGAGACAGCGGAAGCTGAGACCGAAGAAGCGGCTCCGGCTGAGGAAGCGGAAGCGGCAGCTGAGACAGAGGAAGCAGCGGGCGATTATCATATCGGTATCGTAACCGGTTCGGTTTCTCAGTCCGAGGACGACAGAAGAGGAGCGGAAGCGTTCCAGGCAATGTACGGCGAGGACCGCGTAAAGCTCGCGATCTATCCCGATAACTTTACAGAAGAATTAGAGACCACGATCCAGACCATCGTTAACCTTTCGGATGATCCGGAAATGAAGGCCATTATCGTTAACCAGGCGATCCCCGGAACGACCGAGGCTTTCCGTCAGATCAAGGAAAGAAGACCTGACATCCTCTGTATCGCGGGTGAGTCCCACGAGGATCTTCCCGAGATCGGAAGCGCGGCTGACCTTGTTTGTAACAACGATTTCGTAGCGAGAGGCTATCTGATCATCCGTACAGCGCACGAGCTGGGATGCGATACCTTCGTTCATATTTCCTTCCCTCGTCATATGTCCTATGAGACCATGAGCCGTCGTGTAGCGGTTATGAAGGAAGCTTGTAATGAGTTCGGTATGGAGTTCGTTCTTGAGACCGCTCCCGACCCGACGACCGATGTAGGTGTAGCGGGCGCTCAGGCTTACGTTTTGGAGCATGTTCCGGAGTGGGTTGAGAAGTACGGTACAAACAGCGCATACTTCTGTACGAATGACGCTCATACAGAGCCGCTTCTTAAGCAGCTTCTCGAGTACGGCGGATACTTCATCGAGGCTGACCTTCCTTCACCGCTTATGGGATATCCCGGAGCTCTGGGACTTGACCTGACGGAAGAAGCAGGCGACTTCGAAAAGATCCTTGCCAAGGTTGAGGAAGCAGTAGTTGAGAAGGGCGGCGAGGGCCGTTTCGGAACCTGGGCATTCTCTTACGGCTATACCGTATCCGCGGGACTTGCGCAGCACGCTATGAACGTAATCGACGGAACCAGCGAGCTTGCTGATATCGACGATATCGCAAAGGCTTACGGCGTATTCTCACCGGGAGCGAACTGGAACGGATCCAATTATACGAACGTTGAGACCGGCGTAAAGAGCGACAATGTATTCCTTGTATATCAGGATACCTATATCATGGGCAACCCGGGACATTATATGGGCTCGACCGAGGTAGAAGTACCTGAGAAGTACTTTACGATCAAATAAATAAAAATCAGACGAAGGTCTGAGCAAAGCAAAAGGAAAGGAGCGGAACATACACTCCTTTCCTTTTTGCGGAAGTGTATATAACGCTTTGCGATAACAATGAGTGGAAATGATTCGTTCTGCAAAGCAGAACGAATCGGTTCAAACTAAAGTTTGAACCTAAGTGCACAATTCACTTCGTGAATTGGCACAGAGAGGAAGTTTTGCTATGGAAAACGGTGCGGCTCCGCTTTTGGAGCTTAAAAATATCAAGAAGGATTTCTTCGGCAATCAGGTTCTGATGGATATCAACCTGAAGCTTGGGGAGGGCGAGGTACTGGGCCTTGTCGGAGAAAACGGCGCGGGAAAGTCGACGCTTATGAAGATCGTCTTCGGTGCGGACGTGATTCGGGAGACCGGGGGCTTTGGAGGCGATATCCTGTTGAACGGGGAGAAGGCTGTTTTTGAAACCCCGTTTGACGCTCTGAACGCGGGAATCGGTATGGTGCATCAGGAGTTTTCCCTGATCCCCGGATTTACGGCGACGGAAAATATTCTGCTAAACCGCGAGCCGAAGAAGACGAATGTCATCGCCGAGGTCTTCGGACAGCGTATGAGTACGTTGAATCGAACGGAGATGCAGGATATGGCGGAGAAAGCGATTTCCCAGATGGGGATAAAAATTGACGCCGATATGCTGATCAAGGATATGCCCGTTGGTCATAAGCAGTTTACCGAGATCGCAAGAGAGCTCAGCAAGGACAATATGAAGCTTCTGATCCTCGACGAGCCCACAGCGGTCCTGACCGAGAAGGAGGCCGAAGTCCTTTTAGAGTCCATTCGGGGTATGGCAAAGCGCGGTATATCGGTTATCTTTATTACTCACAGACTGCAGGAGATCTTAAACGTCTGCGACCGGGTCGTCGTTATGAGGGATGGTTATCTGGTTTCCGATAAAAGAGCGTCGGAAACCTCAGAGGCGGAAATAACGAAGCTGATGGTCGGCAGAGAGGTTGACGGGACAGGAGCGCATAAGAAAAAAATAGGGGATTTGGATCCGGGTGACGGACGCGTGATCCTTTCGGTAAAGCGGCTTTGGGTGGATATGCCCGGGGAAACGGTCCGGGATGTCAGCTTTGATGTAAGGGAGGGAGAGATCCTTGGGATCGGAGGCCTTGCCGGACAGGGGAAGCTCGGGATACCAAACGGTATTATGGGGCTCTACGAGGCCGGAGGAACCGTGATCTTTGACGGGCAGGAGATTCCCTTAAATAATCCGAGAAGGTGCCTGGATTCCTCGATTGCCTTTGTTTCGGAGGACAGACGGGGGGTAGGGCTTCTGCTGGATGAATCCCTGGGATGGAACGTTGCTTTTTCGGCTATGCAGATCCAGAATAAGTTTTTGAAGCCTTATCTCGGCGGCCTGATCAAGTGGCGGGATGAGGCCGCGATCGAAGCGGTTACGCAAAAGTATATCGATGAGCTGGCGATCCGCTGTACGGGGACAAAGCAGAAGGCCAAAGAACTCTCCGGAGGCAATCAGCAGAAGATCTGTCTGGCGAAGGCTTTTGCGCTGGAGCCGAAGCTCCTGTTCGTATCCGAGCCCACCAGAGGGATCGATGTCGGGGCAAAGGCGCTGGTACTGGAGGCGCTGAAAAAGTTTAACCGGGAAAGCGGGACGACGGTTGTAATGATCTCCTCGGAGCTTGAGGAGCTTCGATCCACCTGTGACAGGATCGCTGTTGTGTCGGGAGGAAAGATCGCGGAAATTGTGTCCGCGGATGTATCCAGCGAAATCTTCGGGACACTTATGGTCAGCCAGGTGCGATAACATTTGATTAGGAACCTGGCTGCCCGCCCATATGCGTAAGCAGATCTTCCCATGGCGGGCAGACGCGGCAGAAGATCGGTACGTTCCGATGCCGCAGTCAGGTGAGATAGGGGGACGGAATGAACGAGAATGTAGAAAAGAAAAGCTTTACAGAGAGGGCAAAGGGCGCGCTTGAGAGCTTCGGACTGCCGAGGTTGATCATAGCAGCCTTCCTCCTGCTTCTGTATATTTTGGCACCGCTCGTCGGAGCGGATCTTCCGACCCAGATCACAAATACGCTGAACCGGTTCAGCTGGAACGCGATCCTGGTTCTTGCGATGGTTCCGATGATCCATTCGGGCTGCGGACTGAACTTCGGCCTGCCCCTCGGGATTATCTCGGGACTTCTCGGAGCGACGCTGTCCATCGAATTCGGCTTTACCGGGGGCTTCTCCTTCGTAATGGCGGTGATCCTCGCGACGCCCTTTGCGCTGCTCCTGGGGGCGGGCTACGGCTGGCTCCTTAACAAGATCAAGGGCGGGGAAATGATGATCGCGACCTACGTCGGCTTCTCCTCGGTGTCCTTTATGTGTATGATGTGGCTCTTGCTTCCCTACCACAGCCCGAATATGGTCTGGGGACTTGCGGGAAAGGGCCTTCGTACGACGATCTCTCTGGAAGGGTACTACGATCAGTTCCTCGCGCAGTTCTTGCAGATCAGGATAGGTAACATTGTTATTCCTACCGGAGCGATCCTGTTCTTCGCTCTGTTCGCCTTCGGGATCTGGGCCTTCCTTCATACGAAGACAGGGACCGCGATGACGGCGGTGGGCTCGAATCCGATCTTTGCGAGGGCTTCGGGGATTAACGTCGATAAGATGCGGCTGCTTTCAGTCGTTCTTTCGACCTGGCTTGCGGCTATCGGGATTTTGACCTATGAGCAGGGCTTCGGTTTTGTACAGCTTTATATGGCGCCCTTCTATATGGCGCTGCCTGCGGTCTCGGCGATCCTGATCGGAGGCGCGAGCGTCAACAAGGCTTCGATCGCCAACGTCGTCATCGGAACCTTCCTGTTCCAGGGCATCGTTACGATGACACCGACGGTAATGAATAATATGGTACATATGGATATGAGCGAGGTCATCCGGATCATCGTTTCACAGGGTATGATCCTCTACGCTCTGACCAGGAAGACGGAGGGAACGAGATGAACGAGAACAGCAAAAGAAGCATAAACTTCATCGAGCTTCTGAAAAACAATTCGGTTCCCATTATGTTCGTTGTGATCTGTGCGGTCTGCATTCCGCTGTCGGGATTCTCGCCGTCCTATCTGTTCAACGAGATTATGACAAGAATCGGAAGAAATTCCTTCCTGATATTGAGCCTATTAATTCCGATTATGGCCGGGATGGGTCTGAACTTCGGTATGACTTTAGGGGCTATGGCCGGTGAGATCGGACTGATCTTAGTCTGCGACTGGCAGATCGTCGGGATCCCCGCAATGGTGCTTGCGATTATTATCTCGATCCCGATCGCTATCGGTCTCGGGGTTTTCTGCGGAAAGATCTTAAATATGGCGAAGGGCCGGGAGATGATCACCAGCTATATCATGAGCTTTTTCATCAACGGTATCTATCAGCTGGTCGTCCTCTATATGATGGGCTCGATCATTCCGATCAAGCATACGACCATCAAGCTCCCGAGAGGCTACGGGATCCGGAATACCGTCAGTCTCTTAAGCATGCGGCAGAAGCTGGACAAGCTGATCCCGTTAAAGCTGTTCGGGGCGGATATTCCGGTGATGACCTTTATCATTGTAGCGATTCTCTGCTTCTTTATTATCTGGTTTCGAAAGACCAAGCTCGGCCAGGATATGCGGGCGGTCGGCCAGGATATGCAGGTAGCCGGGGATGCCGGGATCGACGTAGAGAGAACGAGGATTATTTCGATCGTGATCTCAACGATCCTTGCGGATATCGGAATGGTCATCTACCTTCAGAATATGGGAAATATCGCGACCTACAGCTCTCATTCCCAGATCGGAATGTTTTGTATCGCTGCGCTCTTAGTCGGAGGCGCTTCGGTCGACAGAGCCTCTATCGGAAACGTGTTTCTCGGCGTTACGCTGTTTCATATGATGTTTATCGTAGCTCCCGCGGCGGGCGCGAAGATTACAGGGGATTCGATGCTTGGCGAATACTTCCGTGTATTCGTTTCCTACGCGGTTATTACGGTGGCTCTGGTGATGTACGAGACAAAGAAACGAAGAGCCAGAAGCCAGGTCGGAGAGCAGCTACGGCTCGAGCAGGAGCTTTCGGATAAGAAACAGGAGGCGGCGCAGGTATGAATACGAAGAAAACGGTAATTTTGCGGATCGTCCTGATCGTAGTACTGCTTGCCATAGCCGCTCTGATGTTTCTGATCGGAAGAGGGCATACGGTCTATTTTGATAACAAATCAGGCGAATATAACGGGCAGAAATACGAGACGCCGTATAAGATCGAGGTATCGGTGGACGGCGAGAGAGTAGCGAAGCTCTATGACGGAGAGCGCGGTATGGCCTCGACCATGGGGCAGAATTTCTCTATGATCGTAGAGATCACGGAAGAGAAGGGCGGAGATTCGGTTGCTCACGCGGTATCGCTGACGCTGCCCTATAATATGGACGGAATCATCTTAAATATCCCTGCGATGATGGCGGGACTTCCGGCGGACGCCTATCTGTCGGAGTTTATTATCGAGCCGGATCTTACAGAGGACGAGGAGGCTCCGACCGAGGATGATATGGCTATCGACGGCGCGGAGTTCGGAGACTTCTAAAACCGAGATAAAATCGGTGTTTTCCATAGCAAAGGAGATTATCATATGGCAACCTATAAAACAAAAGGAACCTGTTCGACGCAGATCGATTTTGAGATCGATGAGGCGACTGATACGATCAAAAGCGTTCGGTTTACGAGAGGCTGCAACGGCAATACGCAGGGAGTAGCGAAGCTTGTAGAGGGCATGAAGGTCGATGACGTGATCTCAAGGCTTTCCGGTATTGACTGCGCAGGCCGCGGAACGTCGTGTCCGGATCAGCTGGCAAGGGCTTTAACGGAGTATCGGGAAAAGGCGGCAGGGTAAACTTGCGGTAAACTGGCTTTGTTCTGAAAAAGGAGAAGAAGATGGCACAGAAGACGACGATGACGGTAGATAAGGAGTTTCGGATCGCAAAGATCGACAAACGGATCTACGGCTCGTTTATCGAGCATCTGGGACGGGCGGTATATACGGGGATCTATCAGCCGGATCACGAGAGCGCCGATGAGGACGGCTTTCGGAAAGACGTTCTTCAGCTGGTACGGGAGCTTAACGTTCCCATTGTACGCTATCCGGGCGGGAATTATGTTTCGAATTTCTTCTGGGAGGACAGCGTCGGGCCGAAGGAGGAGCGGAAGAAGCGGTTAGATATGGCCTGGCGGACGATGGAGCCGAATGAGGTCGGGATCAATGAGTTTTCCAAATGGGCGAAGAAGGCTGACGCGGATGTGATGATGGCGGTCAATCTCGGGACCCGGGGAACGGACGCGGCTCTGAACCTCCTCGAATACTGCAACCTTGATACGGACAGCTATTACGCCGAGCTTCGAAGAAAGCACGGAGAGAAGGATCCGTACGGGATCAGGCTCTGGTGTCTCGGAAATGAAATGGACGGCCCCTGGCAGATGGGCCACAAGGAGGCGAAGGAGTACGGGCATCTTGCCGCGGAAACGGCGAAGGCTATGAAGATGATGGATTCTTCCCTGGAGTTTGTCGCCTGCGGAAGCTCCAATGTCGATATGCCGACCTTTGCGACCTGGGAGGCGGATGTGCTTTCCGAAGCCTATGATTATGTGGACTATATTTCTCTGCACCAGTATTTTGCGAAGAAATCGGAGGATACCGCGGACTTCTTTGCGCTGACGGACGATCTGGATTACTTTATCCGCTCGATCATCGCGACCTGTGACTACGTCAGGGCAAAGAAGCACAGCAAGAAGGATATCAACTTAAGCTTTGACGAGTGGAACGTCTGGTATCATACCCACGCTAAGGACGAGGAGGACATGGCGGATAAGCCATGGCGTCTGCATCCGCATCTTTTAGAGGATATCTATACCTATGAGGATGCCATTGTCGACGGGCTTGCGCTGATCACGCTCTTACGACATTCGGACCGAGTGAAGGTCGCCTGCCTTGCGCAGCTTGTGAACGTGATCGCGCCGATCATGACGGAGGAGGGGAAGAACGGGAAGGCGTTTCGTCAGACGATCTTTTATCCTTTCTGCCATGCGTCGCGCTTTGGCAGGGGGTATGCGCTGCAGCCGGTGATCAGGACCGGAAAGCATGCTACCGCGGAGCATGATGAGGTAACGGATATCGAGGCTATTGCCGTCGACAACGAGGAGGCCGAAGAGGTCACGATCTTTGCCGTCAACCGGAATGTGAAGGAGGCCGTGGAGTTTGAGGCGGTGCTTTCGGGATATGAGGGCTATACCGTAAAGGAATATCTGGCCCTGGAGGGTTCGGATATGCTTGCCGTGAATTCGGCGGCGGAAGAGAAGGTCGCTCCGGTTCGCAGAACGGATATCACGATAGATAACAACGTTGTGAATACCTGGATGAAGCCGGCATCCTGGAACGTGATCTTATTAGGACGATAGAAACGGAAAACAAGAACGGAAAACAGGCAACAGAAAACTGACGACACTGGATAAAAATATCGCATGTTATACATATGTCGGGGATAATAATCCTTGAAAAATGGTCGGGCGTTATTTATAATTTATATGTATTAATATTGGCTTTTTTCATTGGCTTGTCTTGTATAAAACAGGATATATAAGATTACAAGCTAAGTGGAAATATTGGAGGAAGTGCTTAATCCGGGGACTGTTCTACAGAGATCATCTGTAGAACAGTCTTTCGTTTCAGCCCTTTTATTTTTCAATTCTCTCAAAGTCTGCCTTGGGGTGTTTGCAGATCGGACAGATAAAATCGTCCGGCAGCTCTTCCCCTTCGTATTCATATCCGCAGACTGTACAGCGCCAGACGACCTTTCCGGTTTTCTCACTGACGACCTTCTCCGGCTTTGGTTTGATATGCTCCTGATAATAGGTATAGGTAGCGGAGGGAGTATCAGTCAGGATATCCATATCCGTTACGTCCGCGATAAAGAGTGTATGGGTTCCGAGATCCACGGTCTGCCAGACCTTGCCGGAGATATAGGCGTTGGTCCCTCTGGTAATGATCGCGGTACCGTTTTCGGCGAGCCTGCAGTCGGTAAAGTCCGCGAACTTATCCACGTCTCTTCCGGACTGGAAGCCGAAATGCTTAAACAGCTCAAAGTCCGCGTCCTCGCTCAAAATCGAGATCGTAAACTCCTTCGACTCCATCAGCATATCGTGGGTAAAATTGGCCTTGTTCACAGCGAACGAAATCCGATTCGGCTCGCTCGTGACCTGGATCGCCGTATTTGTAATGCAGCCATTGAGCTTCGTTGTTTTCGCCGTCAGAACAAAAAGTCCGTAGGACAGCTTGAACATGGTTTTGGGATTCATCGTTTTCCTCCTGTATACGATATCAGCCTGCTCACAGACGGACGTGCAAGGTCCGAATGAAGCACTTGTTTTCAACAGCTTCAGTTTAATCGTTTTCGGAGGAAATAGCAAGCTGAGAGGAGAAGATTTGTGCTATAATACATAGCGGATTTGTGCGAAAAACGGAATACGGAAAACGGTCATCAAAGGAACAGGAGGCAGGTTTTTGAACAAAAATACAGTAAACAGAGGACTTCTCAGGAACAATTATAACGCGACGATCTATGGCTGTTATCTCGGTTATGTGATCCAGGCGATCGTCAATAACTTTCTGCCGCTTTTATTCGTAACGCTCCGGAGTACTTATGCCCTGAGCCTTGCCAGCGTTACCTTTCTTGTGACCTTAAACTTCGGGATCCAGCTTCTGGTGGATTTCCTCTCGGCGTTCTTCGTCGATCGGATCGGATACCGGGCCTCCATGATACTGGCGCATAGCTTTTCGGCTCTGGGCTTTGTATCCCTGAGCTTTCTTCCGGAGCTTTTGCCCGTTCCGTACTTTGGGATCCTGATCGCTGTGATCTTAAACGCCATCGGCGGCGGGCTTCTTGAGGTTCTGGTCAGCCCGATCGTAGAAGCTTGCCCCAGCGATAACAAGGCGACCGCTATGAGTCTTCTGCATTCCTTTTACTGCTGGGGCCATATGGGCGTAGTGATTATAACAACGCTGTTCTTTCGGCTGGCGGGTATCGAAAACTGGCGGATCATGGCACTTTTATGGACGATCGTGCCGTTGGCCAATATCGTGATCTTTTCCTTCGTCCCGATCGCGACCTTAGTGGGAGAGGATGAAAAAGGGATGAGCTTTTCCGAGGTGGCAAGGCTGAAGCTGTTCTGGCTGCTGTTTATCATGATGATCTGCGCGGGAGCCAGCGAGCAGGCGGTCAGTCAGTGGGCCTCAACCCTCGTAGAGCAGGGGCTTCACCTTTCAAAAACCTTAGGAGACATCGCAGGTCCTATGATGTTTGCGCTGTTTATGGGGCTCTCCCGATTGTTTTACGGGAAATATGGAGAGCGGATCCCGCTTCAGAGGTTTATGGTCGGAAGCGCTTTGCTCTGTCTGCTGTCCTATATCCTGATCTTTGCCTCGGTCCACCCGATCGTCGGTGTGATCGGCTGTATGCTCTGCGGCTTTTCGGTAGGGATCCTCTGGCCCGGGACCTTCAGCATCGCCGCTGCGTCCTTAAAGAACGGCGGGACTCTGGTCTTTGCGCTTTTAGCGCTCGGAGGGGACGTAGGCTGCGGGGGAGGACCGACCTATGTGGGCCTGCTGTCCGAGCTGTTTTCGGACAACTTAAAGATCGGGATCGGGCTTGCGGTGATCTTTCCGATCGGGATCATACTCGGGATTTTGGGGATCAGAAAGCTCTCTTTGGAAAAAGCAGTGGAAGCAAAGGATTGAACTGCAAAGCGAAAAAATATTTGCTTTCGGTCTGGCACCGCCAAGAGATGATCCGGGGTTGATCAGCGTGTTCAGCCATTTTTCCTCTTCTTTATCCGTTCGCTCAAACCCCTGTACTGCCTGCTCTAACTCACGCAGTTCTGTGATCGGCGGTACGGATAGCTTTTCTACCGTATCGTTGAATTCGGTCTGCCTTTCGGTTGTTAATCGGATGCCACCGCTTCTCGTGACATCGTTTACATTTAACAGGTAATCCGAGGGAAGCAGCGTACGCACACTTCGCCCTTCTTTTTGGGCTGCGATTGCCTCTTTACGCTGGATCAGTTTTCTACCCCAGCGATCTGGTGACATATCCTGGAGCATACCGTATGTTTCTTTACCGTCATTTAGATATTGTCTTCCGGGATATGGCATAATATCCGGGTCCAGGAAGATATCACTGTGACGAAGGAGCCATGTTTCATCATATTCAAACGAATACGTTTCTTTTCCACGGATCTGATTAACGAAAAATGTTCCGATCGGATTATTCTGCTCCCACGCCGCATAAGCGTAGATCCTCTTCTCACTCATCTTTTTTTCCTTCTCCTGATCTTCAACTCAGCGTCAACCAACAATCTTCCCAGTGGATCGTTTTTACAGGGCGCCGTAATCTCATCAGGCATTCCTATCGCCAGCATCACTCCCGCGTATATCCCGATCGCAGTCCTGGGATCCCCTTTTTCTACCGCGTACACCGATGTACGGCTGATACTTGCCCGTTCGGCCACCATTGTGATCGACAGCCGCCGGCGGAGTCTTGCATATTTTATTTGTTCTCCCAGAGTCGCCAGACGTTTTTTTGTCTGCGGCATAACTACAAGCTTATTCCTTGGCATGATCATACCTCTCTATTGCCTGATAATTTATTCATTAGATACTTAAATGTTTGATATCACATACATTTATCTTACAACATAACCTGCTCCTTTGTAAAGCTATGATAAAATAAAAAGAAGGAAATAACAGCAGGAATGGTTACTATACTCGCGAACGCAATTAATTGCCGTTTTTGATAAAGTAAACGTACTGGAATTGCGTTTGCGAGTCCGGTTGATCGGCAACGAAAATCGTTAACCAGTATATCATCAGGAATATTCTGTCCGTAATAACGGGGCTTTGGAGGGACCGGAAACTTATCCGAAGTTTCAGCGAGGAAAGCGTAATAAAGACAAGGATTTCCCGCGCTGTCCCCGGACAGAAGATAAAGGTGGTACCGAAACGGACTGATTTAAGAAGGTATCTTTCGGAAATCAGCGCGAAGCCGGATTCCTTGTTTCAGGTAAGGTTTGAAACCGAGGGAATGCTGTGCAACGCTTCGATCCCCGGCTCCAAATTTTCAAAGTATGTGGATCAGGATGGGAAACTTAGGGGAGATGCCATCATCGCCGATTGCGGGGCGACGCTCATCAGAGGAAAATAAGCATACAAAACCACTCAAATATGGTATCATAAAGGATAACATAGAAAGAACTACGGTCAGGAGCAGAAAGAGGCAGTAAGCATGAATAAGACCAAAGATGAAAACGAATTGCGGAGGTTAGCCGGAAACGCGATCCGGAGCCTCTATCAGATCATTCTCTTCGTTCAGGGCGATACGATGGAGTATCGGATCCTTGATCAGAATAAGGAACTTCGGAGTATCTCTGATGAGGCAGGGGATTTTTTTGAATTTCGTGAGAATATGATCGATAACGTTCATCCTCAGGAGCGGGAGCTGTTTGCTGAGAGCACAGAACCGTCCGCTTTATTGGACATATTATCCGGAGAGGTTTATTTTTCCTTCGATTGCAGGCTTCGTCATACGGACAGAAAATACTACTGGTCCCGGGTAACGCTCTGCAATGCCGATAAGGAGGACAGCTCTGAGGGAAATGACTTCCTGCTGCTTTTGCAGGACATCCATGCTGTAAAGACCGCTGCTCTGTTTGAGGAACGGGAGCAGAGAGAGATCTTTTTACAGCTTCAAAAGAACTATGACCGGCTGTATGAGGAAAATATGACCGACGCGCAGACCGGCTGCTATAACCGAAAGGGCCTCCAGTACCATACTGAAAAGACCCTTCAGGAGATCGAGCGTACCGGAAAGTATCTCTTTGTCTGTGTGGCGGATTTAAACGGGTTGAAATATCTGAACGATACCTATGGCCATACCGCGGGAGATGAAGCGATCGCGGCGGTTTCCGGGGAACTTCGAAAGGCCTCGCCGGAGGGTGCCTGCATCGTTCGGACCGGCGGCGATGAGTTTCTTATTATGGCCGCTCTCGACAAAGACAGCAATGAACCGCAGTCCATCGAGGGAAAAGTGGATGAGGGGCTCCGGCTCTATAATGAGAAAAATGCCAGACCCTTTACGATCGGCGCGAGCCTTGGATGGGTCTTCGCCCCGCTGACAGACGGATCAAAGGAGCTTGATCAGCTGATCGAGGAAGCGGATGCCAGAATGTATGAGCAGAGAAAGAAGAGGGATCTGCACCGGAGGGGATGATATTTTTCGGTTTTTTTGTTATACTGGTATGGTCTGTCAGGGCAGATCAGTATATTCTATAGAAAGCAGCTGTTCATTGGCCCAGGGCTGTGAACAGCGAAAGAGGAGGCACTGAGATGCAGACGAATGATAATTCGGTCTATGCGACTGCTTTACAGTTAAGCGGAAGAAGTAAAGAGGCGACCCCGGAGATCGTTATCCTCGGGTATGCCAAGCTGCTGTCCATGGATGAAAAGCAGGTGGAGGCTCTGATCTCCAAGGACGCGCTTGAGGATCTCGAGTCAGCGCACCAATGGTTCGCCAGGCATAAACTATGCTTGCCAAGGCTCTTGCTGGAGAATCAGGAGTCAATTTCCTTCAGGCTACGGCAGCCGGATTTCAGAATAAGTATGTCGGTGAGAGCGAAGAGAACATTCGTCGGTTGTTCCAAAGGGCAAAAAGCTTTGTTTTGTCCTGGCTGCGACAAATTACGACGCAGGGGTTGAGCGAAGCGGGATCGCGCCTTTAGATGAAGCGCTGCTTCGGCGATTTGACAGAAGGATCCAGGTAGATCTGCCTAAGGAAAGCGAGCGGAAGGAATACATCTTAAGGATGCGGACGAAAAAGCATATGGAGGGGATCTCGGAAGCTGCGGCGCAGAGCATCGCTGAGCGGACGACCGGACAGAGCCTTGCGATCCTGGAAAATGTTCTGGATTTAGCTTTCAGACAGGCCACCGACGAAGGGCGACCGGCGACCGACGACGATCTGTATACGGTCCTGGAAACGTATCTTTACGGAGAAAAGAAGGAATGGACACAGGAGTATTATCAGAGTGTCGCTATCCATGAAACTGGGCATGCATATGTATCTTATCTGAGCGGTGATAAACCGACGTATATCACGCTGGAATCCCGGGGCAGCTTCGGAGGGTATATGCAGTACGCAAATTCGGAGAATACGCCGAGTCGTACGAAGGGTGAGCTTCTGGGACGGATCCGTACCTCCCTTGCGGGGCGGGCTGCTGAGCAGGTATTCTTTCAGGAGAAGGAAGCGATCAATACCGGGGCATCGAGCGACCTGGAGCATGCGACAGACTATGCGTTTCAGATCCTGTGCACATACGGTATGGCGGACAGACTGGTCGTCCTGAATCGTCAGGAGGTCCTGTCTTCGCCCCTGGCATCGGACTATATTAAAAAGGTCAACGATATCCTTACGGAAGAATACAAAAATACGATCGCGATCATCGAGGAGGGAAAGGATAAGATCCGGGAGATCGCGGATGTTTTATTGAAAGAAAACCGTCTGACCGGGGCGCAGTTTGAAGCGCTCATGGAAGGAAAAAGCACAGAGACAAAGGAGGAAAAATAGTTGGGAACCTATAATAAACGGATCCGGCCGGAGGAGCGTCCGGTCTTTCCGAAGAGAGCGATCGTTACGGGAGGGATGCCCTATGGCAATAAAACCCTGCATTTCGGACATATCGGCGGGATGTATGTCCATGCGGATGTCTTTGCCAGGTTTTTAAGAGACCGGATCGGGAAGGAGAACGTGGTCTTTGTTTCCGGAACGGACTGCTACGGGTCGCCGGCTCTGGAGAGCTACCGGAAGCTGACGGAGGAAGGATATGACAAGCCGATCGAGGAGTATGTCCGGGGAAACCACGAAAAGCAGAAGGAGACCCTTAAGGATTATAAGATCAGCCTGGATTTTTTCGGCGCTTCGGGGCTCGATGAAGCGGCAAAGATGCATAACAAGGTCTCCGAGGAGATCTTTGAAACCTTATATGAAAAGGGCTGTCTGGAAAAGCTTTCGACGCCGCAGTTTTATGATGAGGAGTTCGGTGTGTTTTTAAACGGCAGGCAGGTAGAGGGAAAGTGTCCCTTTGAAGGCTGCCAGTCGGAGAAGGCCTACGCGGATGAGTGCTCCTTAGGCCACCAGTTTATGCCCAGCGAGCTGATCGATCCGGTCAGTGTGCTTTCCGGGAAGAAGCCTTCGTTTCGGAATGTGACAAACTGGTATTATAAGTTAGAGAACGACCTTGATTTTATGAAGGAATATGTCGAGGACTTAAAGCGGAATACCAATACGAGAAAATTTGAGCTGACGGTCATCGAGGACTTTTTAAATAAGCCCCTGGTGCATATCCCGAAGAAGTTTTTGGAGGGAAAGGATCAGGAGGCGATCTTAAAGAGCCTTCCGAAGCATGAGCTTGTTGACGAGGAAAAGCGGAAGTCGCTGATGTGTATATTTGAATCTCTTGAGGACCGGGACGAGGCAAAGAAGCTCCTCGAAAAAGAGGGTGTGCATTTTACGGCGGGAAAGACTCTGGTACCCTTCCGACTTACCGGAAACGTTGAGTGGGGCGTTCCCGTGCCCGAGAAGGAGGATACGAAAGACCTGACCTTCTGGGTATGGCCGGAATCCCTCTGGGCTCCCATCTCCTTTACGAGAACCTACTTTAAGCAGAAGGGTCTTCCCGATGATGAGTGGCAGAGGTGGTGGAACGACGACGAGGCCCAGGTCTACCAGTTTATCGGTGAGGATAATATCTATTTCTACTCGATCGCTCAGACCGGTATGTGGAACGCGCTGGGAAATCTGAAGCAGTCCCATATCGTAGCGAACCGCCATATCCTCTTTATGGATACGAAGGCAAGCTCGAGCTCCGCGATCAAGCCTCCCATGGCGGACGAGCTGCTTGCGCATTATTCGGCGGACCAGCTTCGGATGCACTTTATCAGTCTCGGTCTGAACAATAAGAGTACCGGCTTCAAGCCTCAGGTCTATATGCCGGAGAACGAACGGCAGGGCGCGGATATGGTCGTTAAGGAGGGGAATCTTCTGACGAATGTGTATAACCGCCTGATCCGATCCTGCTTCTATACCGTACAGAACAAGTTTGAGGGTAAGCTGCCGGAGGGCGAGATCTCGGAGGATGTCCTGGAGTTTGCCGGGAAGAAGGCGATGGAATATGAGCGCTTTATGTATAACCAGGAGTTCCACCGGATCTCTTACGTACTGGATGAATATATCCGCGAAACGAACAAGCGCTGGGCCGCTCAGAGCAGAGAGGCGGATAAGAATGACGATATGGAGCTGTGGAAGCAGCTGCTGATTGATACCTTCTATTCCTGCAAGGTTATGGCGGTACTGCTTCATCCGCTTGCGCCGGATGGGTGTGAAATGTTTCGGGAGTATATGAACATCGATGAGAGGCTGTTTTCCTGGGATTATATTCTGGAGCCGCTTAGCGCCTATATTCCGGATTTTTCTACTCATACCTTAAAGTTTTTAGAGCCCAGGGTGGACTTCTTTAAGAAGCCTTTGTGGCAGCTCGAAGGGGCGGCAGAAGGCGGGCAGGAGTAAGCTATGGAAACTTTTCAGGGCTTTCCTGTCTTCGGTGGGATCGCCGAGGGCAATATCTTATATTTTCCGAAGGACCGGCACAACACGGTCTGTATCCGCGTCAGCAACCCGGAAAAGGAGGTAGAGCGCTACGACAGTGCCTGTAAGAGGATCGCGGACCGTCTGGAGCAGCTCTATGAGAAGGCGCTTAACGAGTTCGGAGAGAGCAAGGCAAAGATCCTTGATATCTACCGGCTGATCGTGATGGACAGCGAGTTTACCGAAAATGTCCGAACCATGATCCGGGAGAAGCGGGTCAATGCCGAGTACGCGGTCTCCTATGCGGCGGATGAGCTCTGTGACCGCTTCTTAAGCTTCGGGGATGAGTATATGCGTGTCCGGACGTCCGATATCCGGGACATATCCGGAAATATCATCGACCTGTTAAACGGGGATACGGCGGACCGGGTCGCGGCCTTAAAGGAGCCGGTTATTATCGTTGCGGATGAGCTTTCTCCGAGCGAGACCATCCGGATCGACAAAAGCAAGGTCCTTGCCATCGTTACGAAGCAGGGCTCGACTCTTTCGCATACCGCCATTCTTGCAAAGACCATGAATATCCCCGCGGTTATCGGGGCCCCGATCCGGAAGAACTGGAACGGGAGACCGGCGATCATCGACGGCTATACCGGACAGATCTACCTCGAGCCGGATGACGAAACGGAGAAGAGGTATGCCGATAAGCGGACCCAGGCGGAGGATATCCAAAAGCACTATTCCGCCCTGAAGGAAAAGGATGATATCACAAGGGGCGGAAGACGGGTCTTTCTCTATGCCAATATCAGCGATCTCTCCGATGTGGAGGGAGTACTGGAGAATAACGCGGCGGGGATCGGGCTGTTTCGAAGCGAGTTTATGTATCTGAAATCCAGTACCTATCCCACGGAGGAGGAGCTGTTTGAGGTTTACAGACAGGTCGCTGAGCGGATGAAGGGTAAAGAAGTCGTGATCAGGACCTGTGATATGGGCGGGGACAAGTTGCCGAAGTATATCCGGATCCCGAAGGAAAACAATCCGGCCATGGGCTTTCGGGGGATCCGCCTGGCGCTTGACAGGCAGGAGATGTTTACGACCCAGCTTCGGGCGATCTATCGGGCCAGCGCCTACGGCAATGTTTCGGTCCTCTATCCGCTGATCATTTCTGTGGATGAGGTCCAGAGCGTCAAAAAGCTGACAGAGGAGGTCATGGAAGAGTTGGAGAGGGATAAGATCCCCTTCGGACGGGTTCGGCAGGGGGTGATGATCGAAACGCCTGCCGCGGCGGTGATCTCCGACCTTCTGGCGCAGGAGTGCGATTTCTTAAGTATCGGGACCAATGACCTGACGCAGTACACTCTGGCCGCGGACCGGGAGAATGAGAAGATCGACAAGTATTATGATATCGACCACCCGGCGATCTTTCGGCTGATCAGGATGATCGTGGATAACGGACACCGCTTCGGAAAACGGGTCACGATCTGCGGAGAGCTGGGAGCGGATGTCAACTATACCAATCAGTTTATCAAGATGGGGGTCGACGGCCTGTCGGTTTCGGTACCATATATCCTTCAGGTCAGAGATACGATCGTAAACAGTGAATTATAAAGGATACATAAAAAACAGACAGTCCATAAGGTCCGAGCTAAAAAGATCCGGGGGCTGTCTGTTCTTTTATAGAAACAATTCAAGCACAAAAACTACGGCGCAGGAGAGGACGGAGACCGGCAGTAAGGGCAGTCCGAACCACGCAAGAAGGATTCCTGCGATAAAGGCGGCGGCACCGGAAATCACGGAGCCGGTCGCGGACAGGATCGCGGGAAAGGTCATGACAGCCAGCGTAACATAGGGCACATAGTATAAAAAGGACCGGATGACCGGATTTTTGATCTCCCGGCGAATCAGTGTCAGGGGCAATACGCGGATCAGATAGGTGACAAGCGCCATGATCAGAACATAAATAACGGCGTTATGCATTGCTCTGTTCCTCCCTTCGGTTCAATATTTCACTGCTTTCCATCTCAGGCTGTTTTGCCTCTTCTTCCGTATCTTTTACCGGGAAAAGGAGAGCGGCGCCAAGGGACAGAGCGACGGTCAGGATAATGACGCGAAAGCCCGAGCCGATGCCTGAAAATGGCGGGACATAAGTAAACAGGGCGCTTGCGAGCATGGATACGACGATGAGTCCAAGAAGGATCCGGCTCTTTTTAGCGGGCGGGATGATGATCGCGATGAACATCCCGTAGAGGCCGACACTGAGAGCGGTAACGACGTTTGCGGGAAGCAGGTTTCCCATCACGACCCCGAGGCAGGTCCCGAGAGTCCAGCCCGGAGCGGCCACCGCGTACGCCCCGAGAGAGTAGAAGATATTGAGCCTTCCCGGAAAGGCGACGGAGATCGCAAAGATCTCATCCGTGATCGTAAGGCCGAGGACCAGGCGCTTGATCAGTGAAGTATCCGCAGGGATCTTCTGGCTCAGGACGCAGGACATCAGCATATACCTGGCGTTGATGACAAATTCCATAATAGCAAGCTCTAAAAGGCCCGCGGAGGCGGCGATCAGGGTAAAGCCCGCAAACTCGCCTGCGCTTGCCATACAGAGAAGACTTGCAAGCGAAGCAAGCGGGGCCGATAGCCCCGCGTTTTTTGCCGCGATCCCAAGAGAAAAGGATACCGCGAGGTATCCTAAGGCGATGGGAACGCCGTTTCGCATTCCTCTGAGAAAATCCTGTCGATTATCCATAATACTTATTTAAATAAATTCACCACCAGCTTGATCCCGTACTTTGCGTAGTTGACGAAAACGCCGGGATGGGTCACGGTCTCGCCCATCTTTTTTAAGATATACTTCGGGCGGAGATAGAAGGAGAGCAGGATATCCCGTCTGAGCTTCATCAGCTCGTCGACGGTCAGGTATTTCGTCCCCTTCATACTGGAGTGGAAGAAATCCGATCCCAACACCGATTCCGCTAAAAGATCGTTTTCCTTGCAGACCTCGTAGAGAGGAGTCCCGTAGAACGGAAGAGCGATGGTGACCTCGATAAAATCGGGATCGGCCTTCATAATCAGCTTCTTGGTCTGCATGATATGCGCCTTCGTTTCCCAGGGGAAGCCGATGACAAAGAAGCCCCAGAACGGAAGTCCGATCTCGTGGCACCATTTGGCGGCCTGCAGATTCTCTTCGACGGTCGTACCCTTGCGAATCAGGGAAAGGATCTCGTCGGACCCGGACTCGAAGCCGAAGGCTACAAGGAAGCAGCCCGCGTCCTTCATCAGCTGAAGGGTTTCCTTCGAAAGCGGGCGGACCCTCGAGTTAGCCGTAAACTGGATCTTTCCGTTCAGCGGAGAGTCGATGATGAGCTGACACATCTCCCTGACCCATTTTTCATTGATCGTAAAGGTATCCGCTTTAAAAAAGAAATTCCTGATCCCGTGCTGCTCATAGCACTCGGTCATCTCCGCAAGGACATTTGCAGGAGAGCGGAAGCGGACCCGCTTTCCGGAGATCTCCGGTGTCAGGCAGAATACGCAGTTGGAGGGACAGCCCCTTGCTGTCTGGATCGTCGCCATAGGCTCGTCGGTATCCGGACGCTTGTACAGGGCATTGTTCATAAGCTGCCTTGCCGGGAAAGGCTGATCGTCCAGGTTTTCTCCCCAGGTATGGAAGGCGGTCGGAACAAGTTTTCCGGTTTCGTCCCGGTAGAGGATCGAAAGCACCTCTTCGATCTTTCCCTCTCCCCGAAGCGCGAACTTCGCGACCTGTCCGATAGCAAAATCCACCTCGCCGCCGATTAGATAGTCGACGTGGGAGAGATCCAGAAGATCCAACATCGCCTGCTCGGGAGCGTAGAAGAGAGCGCCCTTAAGAACGACGACGGGATTATATTTATCCTTCAGGGTATTGATGAGCTTCAGATCGTCAAAGATCGTCGTATTGGTTATGCTCATCATAATGAGGTCCGGCTGAAACTCTTCAAAATCATGGGTGAGGTCGTCCATGGTGGCTCCCTCGGTCTGATAATCTCTGAGCTTTACCTCAAAGCCTTCCTTTAGAAGAATTGCCGCCGCGTAGCCGAGATCGTTGCAGGCGCGCATAGCCTGGGCGGAGCCGTCGTCAACGTTCTGCTGGCAGCGGTCCTCGCCTCTCTGAAACAGAGCTCCGGGCGGGTAGAACAGTAATACCTTATCCATTTTTATAATCCTCTCAACAAAGAAATCTGAAAACTAAAAAACAATCTCCCTATATATAGCATGGCCGGGGCGACTTGTCAAAGGTATACGGGGTCTGGTATAATAATGCGGATGATGATCTATCAGGATCCCGTGTTAAGACGAGGTTCCGGTTTCCATATTTTTCATACAGAGAGGTAGAGCGATGAGCAAAACAATGGACAGATTGGCAAAGATGGGGATTATCCCCGTAGTTGTACTGAATGATGTAAAGGATGCGGCGCCGCTTGCGGAGGCGCTCTGCGAGGGAGGACTTCCCTGCGCGGAGGTAACGTTTCGGACGGATGCGGCGGAGGAATCGATCCGTATCATGACGAGGGAATATCCGGATATGTTAGTGGGCGCGGGGACCGTTCTGACGACGGAGCAGGCGGACCGGGCCATCGATGCGGGCGCGAAGTTTGTCGTGGCTCCCGGACTGAATAAGAAGGTCGTAAAGTATGTTTTGAAACAGGGGATCCCTATGACTCCCGGCGTTCAGACCCCGAGCGAGATCGAAAAAGCGCTGAGTCTGGGGCTTGATGTCGTAAAATTCTTCCCGGCTGAGCCTTCGGGCGGACTGAAGATGATCAAGGCTGTGGCTGCGGCGTATGTCAATGTAAAGTTTATGCCGACAGGCGGGATCAACGCGGAGAATGTCAGGGAGTACCTTGCCTGGGAAAAGATCTTTGCCTGCGGCGGAAGCTGGATGGTCAAGGGCGATATGATCAAGGCCGGAGAATTTGAGAAGATCAAAGGACTTGTAAAGGAGGCTGCCGGGATCGTAAAGGAGATCCGAGGATAACAGGAGGAATACAGTGAAAGAGGTTTACGGAAAAAGTGACAGCGGAAATCTGAAGGAAGCTCTGAAAGGGATTTCCGGTGCTGACGCTCTTATTATGATTTCAAACGGGAAGCAGTTTAAAGCTCATGTCAGAGAATTGAAGGAGCTGTATCCTGATACGCCGAGCATTGCGGGAACCGGGCATTTTTACGGGAAAACCGTAAAAGAGGGCGGTGTCGGCATCATAGCGCTCTCGGGGGTGGTCGCGTCGGCCGGAGTTATGCGCTATGCCTCGACGATGCCGATCCACGATGTAGCGGATCTTCGGAAAAATCTGTCCAGGGTCTCCGGGAACAATGGCAATACGGTGTGTATTGATATCTGTACGGGAAATGACGCCTGCGTGCTGACTTCGATGGCCAGTGTGCTTGGAAAAAGCGGAATTTCTTTAGTCGGAGGAACCTCAATGGATCCTTCCGTTGCGGTAAATGGCGAGATCTACAGCGATGCCGCGGTATACCTGTTCCTAAAGAATAAATCCGGGAAGGTTCGGGTTTACAAGGAAAATCTTTACCGTCCGTTGGATGATACGCGTTTTATCGCCAGCAAAACTGATCGTAGCCGGTACTATATCGGCGAGCTGAACGGAAGGCCGGCAAAGGATGTATATAAGGAATACCTGAATATCAGCGAAAGCGATATTGAGACGCAGACCTTCCAGAACCCGTTCGGGAAGATTACGGGGCAGGATATCTGTATTATTTCACTGAAGGAGGTTTCCGGAAGCGGTCTTTGCTGCTACAGACAGGTCAACGATTCGGATGTGCTGACGCTTCTTGATATGCAGGATTTCAGAGAAATCACAGGGGAGACGATCTCCGCGATCAAGTCGGATTTTCCGAAAGTTTCCGGCGTGATTTCCATTAATTGTGTATTCCGCTATATTGTGTTTAACAATCATCACTATATGGACGATTATCTTTCCGCCATGTCTACGATAGGTCCAAGCTGTGGTTTTTTCGCCAACGGTGAGCACTTCAACGGACAGTTTATCAATCAGTCTATGTCCTGCGCGGTGTTTGAATAGGAGGGGAAGAAGATGGCATTATTCAAGAAACAGAACCGGACAGTTTCCGAGGCCCCCGAGGTAAAGGAGGTGAAGGACTTTACTCCGATCCGACAGATCGCCGGAAGCGTCCTCGACTGTCAGAGGCAGTTGGTTAACAAGGAGGTAGATTCCCTGGAGGAACTGCGCTTTATCCATGAATCCTTTAACGAGGTTCTGAAGGAGGATCATGAGATCAAGGAGGAGATGGAAAAATTCGGACAGGTTTTTGAGGATCTCAAAGAATCTTCGGCGAAATATGACGATGTGAAGATCGAGATTGCGGAAACGGTGGATGAGGCCAGGTCGCAGATGGAGATCCTGAGACAGAGCTCATTAGACGTAAGGGATCAATTCGCGCAGATGGAAAGCTTCTTTGAGACGCTTCAGAAATCTGTCACCAGTATCGCGGAAAACATGGCACAGATCACCGCAATCGCGAATCAGACGAATATGTTAGCCTTAAACGCTTCGATCGAGGCAGCCAGAGCTGGTGAGCAGGGAAGAGGCTTCGCCGTGGTCGCGGAGCAGGTAAAGAATCTGGCCGGTGAGATCAAAACCCTGGTCGCCGGTGTAGAAGAAAATATTGAGGGAGTCAATGAAGGTTCCCGGCTCTTAAGCGAAAGCATTACGACGACAAATGAAGCCATGTTGGGAAATATCGACAAGGTAGAGAACGCGACCCAGACGATCGAAAAGATCAATCAGGCTGCCGAAGGAGCAGACGCGGTTCAGGATGAGATCCGCAACGTATCGGAGAATGCGGCTGGTGAGCTGCAGATTTTTTCGAATGAATTTGATCAGATCGAGAACCAATATTCGGATGTTCAGGTGCATATCGCCAGGGCGAATGATTTGGGAACTACTAAGAGTGTGATGTTTGAAAACATCGATAATCTGCTTTCGCAGGTGGAACCTCTTGTAAAGGAGTTGGAGCGATAAGGATTGCTTTGACCGAAAAAGATGCTGTATAAAATGTCAAACGGGACCGTAGAGCTGTCGGGCAATACGATCCTTATGCGCGCGGATTTTGAGATCCGAAATAAAACTGAAAAGCTTGCGGTCGTAGGAAGAAACGGCTGCGGGAAGACGACGCTGCTTAGAACGATTGCGGGAGAGCTGACCCCGATCAAAGAGGACGGTATCTCCTCCGGGATCTCTGTTACCGGGAATCCTGCGATCGGCTATCTGAAGCAGCTGACCTTTGAAGATAACAGCCGGACGCTCGATGAAGAGATCCGGCTGGTCTTTCAGAGGGTCCTTCGTATGAAGGAGAGGCTTTCGGAGCTTGTAGAGGAGCTAAACGCCGGAGCCGGCGAGAAGACGATTGCGGAATATACGAGGCTTGAGGAGGAATTCAAGGAGCTTGGCGGCTACTATTATGAGAAAGAGTACGACGCTATGTTGAAGAGCTTCGGCTTTACTCCTGCCGATAAACAGAAGAGGCTCTCCGAGTTTTCGGGCGGACAGAGGACGAAACTGGCGTTTATAAAGCTCCTGCTCAGTAAGCCGGATATCCTGCTTCTGGACGAGCCGACCAACCATCTGGATATCGAGACCATCGAGTGGCTGGAAGGGTATCTTCAGAATTACAGCAAATCCATCGTCATCGTTTCCCACGACCGGATGTTTCTCGACCGGATCGTTTCCGCGGTCTATGAGATCGAGAACCATAAGCTCACGCGCTACAACGGAAATTATACCGCCTACGCGAAGCAGCGGAAGGAGAATTACGAGAGACAGCTCAAGGAATATAACGCCCAGCAGACGGAGATAAAACGGCTGGAGTCCGTAGCCGAGCGGTTTATGGGGAAGCCGACGAAGGTCAGTATGGCCAAAAGCAAGCTGAAGGCGATTGAGCATATGGAGCCCGTCGAGGCACCGGATCAGATCGACAGCCGCTCCTTTCACGCCGACTTTAAACCGAGACTTACGCCGGGGAAGGATATTTTGTTTGTCAATGAGCTCTCGATCGGTTATGATACGGTCCTGTCTACCGTGACCTTTGATGTCAAGCGGGGGGATCGGCTCGGGATCATCGGAGGCAATGGGCTTGGGAAATCGACGTTGATAAAGACCATCGTCGGCGCGGTCCCGAAGCTGTCGGGCAGTATCCGCTTCGGAACCAATGTTGAGATCGGGTATTTCGATCAGCAGATGGCGCAGTATACCTCCGACAAAAGCGTGATCGACGATTTCTGGGATGAGTATCCGACCCTTACGGAAACCGAGGTCCGAAACGCGCTGGGAGGCTTTCTGTTTACGAAGGAGGATGTGTTTAAATCGGTTTCGTCCCTTTCCGGAGGGGAAAAGGTGAGGCTGGCGCTCTGCAAGATCTTTATGAAGCGGCCGAATCTTCTGGTGCTGGATGAGCCGACGAATCATATGGATATCATCGGCAAGGAGACCCTTGAGGATATGCTGATAAACTATGAGGGGACCGTGATCTACGTATCCCATGACCGGTATTTTATGAAGCAGACCGCAACCCGGCTCATCGCGCTGGAAAAGGGGGTCGTCCGGCTGTATCCCTTTGGCTATGAGCAATACCGGGAGGAGCAGGAAAAGCTCTCCCAGGGATCGGAGCGGGATCGGATCGCCATGTCCGGGAATGTGATTTCGGTTGACATAAAATCTGACAGCCCAGGTAAGGGGAGTGGGTCGAATTTACAGTATTTAAAGAATAATTCAACCGAATCCGGGAATAATGGTTTTGATAAGTCGGACGATTCGGTTGACATAAAAAAAGGACAGCTCTCTTATGAAGAAGGAAAGGCTGCTTCCCGGAGAGAGAAAAAGATCAGGAAGTTAGAGAGCGAGATTGAGGGGCTCGAGGAGCGGATCGCGGAGAAAAAGAAGGAGCTGGCGGATCCCAGGTATGCTTCGGATTTTGAAAAGCTGACAGGGATACAGGAGGAGATCGATTCGCTGGAGGAGGAGCTGCTGCTATTGATGGAAGAGTGGGAGGGTTCGTAAGGCCCGACGTTTTACAGTCGTCTCACTCGGATTATATATTTTCGGCACTCATGGCAGAGCGAAAGGAATAGTTATGAGAGATAGATTAACGAAGTCAGATGTGAAAAAAATAGAGGATGAGATTGAGTACCGCAGGGTAAAGCTGAGGGAGCAGCTGCTTGCGGATGTCAAGGAGGCGAGGGCGCACGGAGATCTTTCGGAGAATTTCGAGTATCACGCTGCCAAGCGGGAGAAGAACCGGAACGATTCGAGGATCCGCTATCTGGAACGGATGCTAAAGAATGCGGAGATCATAGACGACTCCTCGAAGGAGGACGAGGTTGGAATAAATAACACTGTTACGATTTATTTTGAAGAGGACAAAGAGGAAGAGAAATACAAGCTGGTCACCTCGGTCCGGACCGATTCCCTGAACGGTCTGATCAGTATCGAATCTCCGCTGGGGAAAGCGATCCTTGGGCACAAGGAGGGGGACCGGGTCTTTGTTGAGCTTTCCGAGAACAACGGCTATTATATTGTGATTAAGGAAATCGACAATTCCACCGACGATTCCGAGGACAGGATCAGCAGATATTGAGCGCGATTGCAGTGAAAATCTGTGAATGCTATAGGCGGTTTGGAAAGGAAAAAAGCATGCAAATATTGAATAATAATGGCACATTAAAAACATATGTGCGGCAAGTATATTTGCTTAAAGTATGTATATGCGTCTTCGTAATAACAGCTTTGTTTGTCGTTCAAGCAAAAGCGGAAGAACTGCCTTATTCAAGTATTTCCTTACTTTCGGAAGCATCCTCTTATGATGTAAAAGTAAGGATTTCCGGCTGCGAACAGGGTACTTATCCTGTTGAAATGAAAATAGGGATCGATGGTACAAACTTCTATAAGAAGAGTACGGAGAGTATTACTGTCTACTCTGATGGGGAAGGCACTTTAAGTCTTAGCAAGAGCGAGGTACTTCGATGGTCGCAAGAAGAAATTGCCGGATATATCACGACAGATCAACTTGCCACTGCAAATAAAATATATTATAAAGCGGCGATCGAAATAAATTGCAAAAGCTATGAAACAGCGCCATTAACGGCATATAGATTTACATTTAATGCGGAGCCGGAGGCTGCCTATAATGAGATGAAGCCGCATCTTACTATGGAATGCAGCGTTGCCAGGACAGGCAGTAATTTCGGATTTGAGGGAGATCAGGTTTACCTTACAACATACATTGCTATGTCCGATGATGTGAATTACGCTATAGGTAACTGGTCTTGCGGTAATCCTGATTATACTCATATACATGGTCAGGCTCATTTTGAAACATCCATAAGCAGTAATGAAGGATACAATATTTCAACGTTACATTTCGTTAAACGGGTAAAAAGTGTCAAACCTGTCATTCCATATCATATTATTTCCGGGGTGAAACATCAGGGAACTCTTTCAGCAAATATTACACCGGAGGATGCTGGGGTAGATACCTCAGATATCATATGGACTCTTGAAGTATCTAATGGGGCGCAGATTACACCGCAAGAAATCAAAGGTGACTTTAGTGAAATATTAGTTGAAAATAATGAAAATGAAACAGAACAATCTCACATTGTACTCTCATATAAGGTTCCAGAATATAAGTATAACGGGGTGAGCAGTATTGAGCTGTCCCCTTATGACTGTATTACTAACACAATGTGGATAAGCGTAGAAAAGTTTACGATATCCGGTAATGATTTAATACCCGACAATAATAATTCCTGGTATGGATCATCTTATAGTGTTCCAGTAGACCCTACCGCTATGGATAGAATTGAATGGGAAATAAATGATCCGAAATGCAGCCTTTCATATTCTTCAGTAGATGTGGGAAGCAAATCTCATTATGTATCTACCAGAGTTGACGTTTCAAAGGAATCCATTAATCCTATTCGCTTAACAGCAAATGCTTATAAAGGCAATGAACTTGTCGCAACTGCAACAAAAGAGATAGAGCACGTAGGTATCATTGGAGAAAGGTACATAGAGCCAGGAAAATCAGTGCAGCTTGCTATCGGGCCTGAGACTACGAAAGAATTCTATAAATATGTAAAATGGTCTGTCAGGCAAGAAGCCGTAGGTGATGAATACTATCTTTATGACGGTGTAGAGATCGATGATAATGGGCTTTTAACTATTTCCAAGACAGCAAAAACCGGTAAGTATTTCTATATTAACGCAATTCTGCAGGATGAAAACCGGAATAGTGTTCTTGAATTATCAAGCTATTTTAGGACGGGTACGGATCCGAATGCTGACTTTACTAAGGGAGAGGATGCCATAATAGTAGCCGGACAGAAAATCAATCTGAAGAATATGTGCTTTCCCAAGCTAAATCAATCAATAGCGAGATACACTATTGATAACAAAAAGATTGCTTCGGTTTCAAAGGATATGCTTTCGGGGCTAAAGCCGGGAACGGTTACGGTTACCGCACAAAAGCTCGAGGGGAAGAACACGTATAAGACTATCGGCTCCTGTGAAGTAAGAATTCTGAACAAACCGAAATTGAAATTTAATGCCAACTTAACCCATGAAGGACAGGCCATAAATGCAGCTGATTTCTTTATAACGGAGGATACAAGTGAAGATATCGTTTCGTTATGGGAAAGCAGCAATCCTCAGGTGATAGAGATACTTGACGAAGGAAGCGGCTCCTTATGGGCGGTGAAAGAAGGAACGGCGAAGATCACAGCATATTTTGGAGAAAAGGGCGAAAAGGGCACATATAAAGTAAGCGCAAGTCTGAGCTTTAAGAAACCGGCGTTCGTAAAGAAAGAGTATACAGTTTTAACCGGTGGTAAGCTGATATTGGCGATGAAGAATGTTACATCTGTAACAAATCCGGATTACTATACAGAAGATGAAAGCGTCGCTATAGCCACCACTCAATTGAACAATAAGGGTGTTGCGACGGGAAAAGTTGTTGTAGAGGGATTATCTTTCGGAGATACTACTTTATTTGCGAATATCGATGGGGAATTGTATAGCTGCACTATTCATGTACCGGAGCCTAAGATAAATAAGGCCTCTATTAGGCTGAAACCGGGGCAAACCTTCAGGATCATTTTGACGAATACAAAACTTAAGAAAACGGATGTAAAGTGGGAATCCAGTGATCCAGAGGCGGTATCTGTAGACGAAAACGGAATAATCAGAGCCATAAAAAACGGAGAAGCGATAATTTATACAGAAACAGGGGGAGCAAAAGCAGAATGTCTGGTAACTGTTGAGTAATATGATTATGTTGCCATTCTTGACTAAGAAAAGGCTTATTAGAAGCTTTCTCGAAGTTTTTATATATTATCAGGGTTCCGCTCATATAGTTTTTAGAGGATATGCTAAATGACAAATCTTTTTTTCAAACGGTTGCTATCTATTTTGTTAATAATGACGTTTTTATTAATAAAACCGGTTTATCCGTTAGCTTTGGAAACCAGTATCAAGGATATTTCCTATAGAAATCCGATCTGGAATAGTGATGGATCTGTTACATATGACTGTGTATGGTTCGGAAACTATTGGCAGAATGATACTAATGGAGACGGTATAGCAGATACAAATGATGTTAAAGAACCTATTAAATGGAGAGTTTTGTCTGCGTCTGAGGGAGATCTTTTTCTTATCTCAGATAAAATCCTAGACGCTAATCCATACAATACCCAATTCACTATAACAACCTGGGAAAAGTCTACAGTCAGAAGCTGGCTCAATGGATATGGCTCGAATGAGAACAATAGAGGGACTGATTATACCTTCTCTAATTTCATAAACACTGCGTTTGACAGCTCACAGAAATCAGAAATAAAGACTACGGTTGTTGATAACAGTTCAGATCAAGCCCAATATCAGTATAGTGACGGCGATGAAAATAATACAAACGATAAGCTTTTTTTTCTTTCCTATAAAGATTCAATAAATAGTTCCTACGGCTTCTCGGCTTCCGATAGTGTATTTAATGAGGCAAGAAAAGCAAAGACCTCGGATTTTGCCAGGGAAAGATTAGCATATACGAACAATACAGATGAATTCCTGGGAAATGGTATGTGGTGGTTGCGTTTGAGGGGAAACTCTTTTCGCACGGTCCAGGCAGTAGCTTACAATGGTTCTTCTTCATGGAGTCTTGAAGTAGATTATCCTGGCGGAGGAATTCGCCCGGCCCTACACATTTCTCCTTCTTCAACCTTTGTTTCCTATGCGGGAACAGTCTGTACCAATGGAACCGTAAATGAAACTGAACCATCAGAGAATTACTCGAAATGCGGCGAGAATGCATATTGGACTTATAAGGATGGGATACTGAATATTTTCGGGACCGGAAATATGTATGATTTTACGTTTGATGACGGAGAAGCAGGAGATGTTACTATTCCGTGGTGGGACGTTCATCAATGGATTACTCGGGTGAATATTGGGTCTGGTATTACCGATATAGGGGATAGTGCCTTTATTTTTCATACAGGGCTTGAAGAGGTACATATTCCGAGG
Organism: Lachnospiraceae bacterium; assembly: GCA_017444015.1. Classification (GTDB taxonomy): domain Bacteria; phylum Bacillota; class Clostridia; order Lachnospirales; family Lachnospiraceae; genus UBA2868. The sequence continues at coordinate 99,001 of JAFSXN010000139.1, forward strand.
TCGGTTAAAAAGATTGATGATTCTGTGTTTTATGGTGTGCCTATCAAAGATGTTTATTACTCGGGTACAGAAGAAGAATGGAACAGAATAGCGATAGGGGCGGAAAATGAAAGCCTTGAAAATGCTACAATTCATTTTGGAAATAATCTCTTTACATTGGGAGTAAATAATAACAGTTTTCCCCATAATAAAAGAGATGGCGGAGGTTTTTATGACATAAATTCATACTTTATTAATAATGAATTCAGGGAAAGACTGTTCAATAAGGCAACGGATGGCGAAAAGGATAACCTGAAGAAGAAAATAGACAGTGAGTGGAAGGGGTCATGCTATGGTATTGCGGCCTCTATGAGCCTTGCCTATAACGGTAATTTAAATCTTTCAGATATACAATCCGGAGCAAAGAATTATTACGAAATGAAAAAGCCTTATTTGAATACAAAGTTTCTGAGCCTTATCAATTACTATCAGTTGTCGCAGTATGTGAGTGCTCAGGATAGGTACTCTGTTATAAATAGGCATAACGAAGGTCTTTTTGCGGATCTTAAGAATTGGCTTGGAAATAATACCCCTCTTTCAACAGTTTTACAGGGGGTTGTTGAGAATCTTAAGGATGGAAAAATAGTACAGCTGAGCTATGGACATGATGCTTCCGGGCATTCTATCCTCGCCACTGGGATCGAAGAGATTTATGTTCCGGCTGCAAATTATCATGTCTATGAAATACAGTTATATGATGAGAATACTGTTAGTAGCGATAAACCAGCCGGAGATTTTTTGAGCTTAACTATCCCTAATGATTATTTATCATTTCGGATGACCAATTGGAAGGGAGATGTGATAGACCAGAATAATTACACATATCTTGAATACATAACATCAGATCATATGCTTACAGCAGCAAAAGTAAGTAATTTTGGCAAACAGGATGATGCTTCAGGGCATATTTTCTTTTTGGTCAGGGCAGATGAACAGTTTGTTCTCAGAAATACTGAAGGGTTTAATTTGACATATGATGGGACGGGTTTTTCGGGAGATATGAACGTTTACTCTCTTGACCCTATCTGTAGTGATGGAGATCAAAGTGTTATATATCGTTTGGAACTTGATGGAAACAGTCAGTATATCTTTGATGATAAATCTGCAGGGTCTACAGACTTCACAATATATGATGATACAAACTATGCAGCTCTGGAGGGTGAAAATATTTCCTGCGCTGAAATAGCGCTAGGGAAAGGCGTGTTAGTTTCCGGTGATAGTGAGTATTCTTTTACTGCATATACATCGGCAGGGGAAGAAGAGGATACCTCCAGTTTGATAGCTGTATCAGGAAATGCAACAGCTGAGACTTTTATCAGTGTTGAAGGGACGGAAGTTCGCGTTAGTTCTGAAGAGGTTCTGAATAATATTGAAACAAAAACTTATACTGATAATAAAATAATAATAGCTGACCTGAATGATGGTGATAGAGATTTTCTAGTGAAGACAGACGGAACGGTTAGCGGAGATGATATTCCAGTTACAGGGGTATCTATTCCTGAACAGCTTAATTTAGAGATCGAAGAGAGTACAAGACTTATAGCTGAGTTGATACCTTCGAATGCTACATATAGAAGCATTTCTTGGAATTCATCGAACGACAGTGTTGCTTGGGTAAGTGACAAGGGAGTGGTTACTGGTGTCGGAACAGGAACGGTGAGGATTACAGCAACTACTGAGGATGGAGGATATACGGCTGAGTGCCTGGTAAGGGTAGGAAACAACGATCTAAATGAATTTGAAATTAACCTTCTTGCAGGAGAGACTAGGCGCTTGAGCTTTAATAATGATGGACAGTATACCTACGGTGTTAAGTGGTCTCTTGAGAGTTCAGAGCCTAAGAACTGTGTCACCGTAAAAAACGGTATAGTTACAGCTAAAAACTTAAGTAAAGGAAACACTGAGGGGAGGGCTGTGATTAAGGCTGTATACGCTTCGCAAACAGTAACGTTTAATATTTCCATTGACGGGACTGTTCCGGAGAGCAGGGAAATAAAAGATGGAAAGAAATCATTTAAATTGACTGCTCCTAAATCAGTAAGCCTTGAGGTTGGTACTCCTAAGAAGATAAATATAGGAATTCCGGTTAATTTAAGGGAAGAATCTAAAGCCTTAAACTGTGAAATCATTACTGACGGGATCTGCGAGGTTGGCGAACCTGTATTTAATAATGCTGATCGAGGGAAGGCTTCAAGGGCTGTTATTGAGATAACGCCGATTGAGGCAGGGGCAACCTATATTGTCTGGACAATGAAGGATGACAACGGGGAGGAGACCACCGCCTGCACAAAGGTTCTGATTAAAAAACCTATGACTGAACTAAGTATTTCCGAAAAATCTGAGCAGCCACTTACGTTAAGTGTCGGGCAGGGAAAAAGACTCACCGTTGTATGCACGCCGGGAAATACTTTCCCCAATGATTTAACATTCAGTGTTAAAGGAAAGGGGATAAAGGTTTCCAAATCTGGCTATGTTTCGGCAACTATTCCCGGAGAAAGCGGAATCGTTACAGTTAAGTCAGGTAAAATATCTGAAAGTATTGAGATAAAGGTAGGCGAATATAGTGGTAACTATATCACGCTTAATAAGACTTCGGTGATTGTAGATTCGCCAGGAAAAGGCGCAAAGCCAAAGACGATAGCCTTTATGCTTATCAATTCAAAAAAGAAAGCTGATCAACCAACCATTAAATGGGAGGTTGTGAATTCGCCTGAAGGCATAAAAATAAATGAGAATGGAGTGGTCTCTGTGAGTAGTGAAGCCAATCCTGGATGTTATGAAATCATAGCGATGCCGGAGAAGGATGAGAATGATTATAATTCAGCTTCTTGCGAATTGATTGTAAAATGAAAATCATTTTTGGTATAATCAAAAAACAGAAATTGATAAGGGGAAAAAGACATGAGGGAAATACCGAAGGAAAAGGAAGTTTACCGACATTTTAAGGGGAAATACTATCAGGTCATCGCAGTGGCCAGACATACGGAGTATGATGAGCAATTAGTGATCTACCGGCCGTTATTTGAGGAGGGGGAGGTCTACGCGAGGCCCATTGGTTCTTTTCTGAGTGAGGTCGATAAGAATATCTATCCGGAGGCCAGACAGCAGTATCGTTTTACGCTGGCAAGCGGAGAGACTCACGGCGGCGGAAAGAGCAAAGCAAGTGGGGAGGAGCTTCTGGAGGAAAAGAAAAAGGAAGCGCCTGAGCCGAGAACGCCCGTCGAGTCCTATGAGGAGCCGGAAACGGAGATCGACTATCTGGATGATGATTCCGACAGTGTCCTGGATCCGGAGTTAGAAGCCTTCTTAGACGAGCGCTCCTACGACCGGAAGTTGGATATCTTTATGCTCCTTCGCAAGCGGATCACGGAGGATATGCTTCAGACCATAGCCATCGACCTGGATATCCGGCTGGCCGGGGAAACGATCGAGGATCGGTGCCTCGAGGTGCTTGATTGTATCAAAACGAAAAAGAAATATGAAAGTGACAGATTGCGATGAAACTTCTATCTATAGCGGTACCCTGCTATAATTCGCAGGATTATATGAGAAAGGCGATCGAGTGTTTGCTGCCGGGGGGCGACGACGTAGAGATCCTGATCGTGGACGACGGTTCGAAGGACAGGACCGGAGAGATCGCTGATGAATACGCGGCAAGGTATCCCGGGATCATCAAGGCCATACACCAGGAAAATGGCGGGCATGGCGAAGCAGTGAATACCGGGATCAAAAACGCTACCGGGACTTTCTTTAAGGTCCTGGATTCCGACGACTGGTTCAAGCGGGAGGCCTATCTTCAGGTGCTTGAGAAATTGCGGGAGCTTGTCGGCAACGGAACGGTGGTCGATCTGTTTGTCTGCAATTTCGTATACGAGAAGGAGGGCAAGAAGCATAAGAAGGTTATGACGTATCATTCGGCCCTTCCGAAGAATTGTGTGTTCGGGTGGGACGATGTCCGGATCTTCAAGCCGGGACAGTATATCCTGATGCACTCGGCGATCTATCGGACAAAGCTCCTTGTGGAGTGCGGGCTGAAGCTGCCGAAGCATACCTTCTATGTGGACAACCTTTTTGTGTTCCAGCCGCTGACCCACGTTAAGACCATGTACTATATGGATGTCAATCTTTATCGCTACTATATCGGCAGGGCGGATCAGTCTGTCAACGAGCAGATCATGATCGGGCGGGTGGACCAGCAGATCACCGTCAACAAGCTGATGATCGACTACATGGCGCAGACCACAAGGAATCTCCGCAGAAAGCAGGAGCGTTATATGCTGAGTTATCTGGATATCATGATGACGATCTCCTCGATCCTTCTGATCAAGGAGGGCTCCGAGGAGGCGCTGCAGAAAAAAAAGGATCTCTGGAATTATCTGAAGAATACTGATCCGAGGGATTATATCCGGCTCCGGTTCAGTCTCTGCGGGACGAATATGAATCTTCCGGGCAAGAGCGGGCGGAAGATCTCGGTGATGGAATACAGGATTGCCCAGAGGCTGGTCGGATTCAATTAAAAAAGGAGAGAAGAGTACATGGAAGAGAAAATGAAGCAGGTCGGAAGAAAAATGAGCATTTATATGGGAGTGACATTATCCTTTTGTCTTTCCCTGGTAGGGAATCTGTCCTCAGGGCGGTTTACGATTCCCGGGTTTTTACTGAGCTTTATTATCAGTACGATCATCAGCCTTTTGATCGGGTTCTTCGTTCCGATGAAGAAGGTGTCGGATAACGCGACGAAGAATATGAAGCCCGGGATCGGAAAACAGTGTATGGAGGCGTTTATCTCCGATCTGATCTATACGCCGGTGATTACGCTCTGTATGGTTTTTATGGCATGGAGGAACGCGACAAGCCACGGGGCGGAGATTCCGTTTTTACCGATGTTTCTGCGCTCTCTTGTCCTTAGTATGATCGTTGGGTTTGTCCTGATCTATTTCCTGATGCCGTTTTATCTGAAGATGATCCTTGGAAAAGAGGGACGAGGACCTGAGAAATAATTATGGCGAATTATGGTGAATTATGGCGAATTATGGTGAATTATGGTAAAATATGGTTCGCAGCAAAATTATGGTGAATTATGGTGATTTATGAAAACAAATCCGTTTTCTCTCACGTTTGGAAAGCAACCGCCCCAGTATATTTCGCGCTATGAGAGCACAGATATGATCCTGAGTGCCTTTCGGGAAGAGATACCGGTGAGTCAGATCTATCTGATTGAGGGGCTTAGGGGCAGCGGGAAAACCGTATTAATGACGACGATCAGTCAGGAGCTGCGCGAAGATAAGACCTGGATCGTAGTGGATCTGAATGCTGCCGGAAAGCTTTTGAATGATCTGGCGCATCGTCTGTATGATTCCTGCAAAGGCGTTCCGAAGCTATTAGACAAGGGTTTTAATCTGTCGGTCGCCGGAGTCGGACTTGGAATCGGGAGCGATACCTATCAGGATGAAATCAGCGTTATCAATGATCTGCTGGATGCGGCGAAGAAAAAGAAGAAAAGGATCCTGATCACGATCGATGAGGTCGTTCATAACCAGGATATGCGAGAATTCGCCAGCCAGTTTCAGATCTGGTTAAGGGAGGATTACCCGGTATTTCTGTTGATGACCGGCTTATACGAGAATATATATGCGATCCAGAATGATGTCAGTCTGACCTTTCTGCTTCGTTCTCCCAAGGTACGTCTGACACCGCTGAGTATGCTTCAGATCAAGTCGCAATATGAAGCAATATTTCAGATTAGCGAAGAGGAAGCGATAAAACTTGCGGAGTTGACCAAGGGTTATGCGTTTGCTTTTCAGGCCCTCGGAATGTTGTATTGGGAGTACGGGAAGACAATGGAACTGCCGGGCATTCTGTCAAAGTTCGATGAGCTTCTGGAGGATTTTGTGTATACGAAAATCTGGAACAGCCTGTCAGAATCGGAACGGCGGATCATTCACTGTATCGATACGGATAAAGTTAAGGTTGCAAGGATTCTTGAGGTCTTATCAATGTCTGCGGGAACCTTTTCAAAATACAGAGACGGACTTGTCAAAAGCGGGCTTCTGGTGTCAGAAACTCACGGGTATGTAGGCCTTTCGCTTCCGAGATTTTATGAGGTGACCAGATTTATGAATTGAATATATGGTATAGGAAAGGCAGCGGGGAACCGCTGCCTTTTTGCGTTATACAGTTGAAAAGTAAGGATATTCAGCTCGACAATAGTTTATGCACTGGGTTGTATAAAATATGCATATGTGTTAAAATAATTGTGAATATTTTGTGAAAACGGGTAGAGATTATCTGATATAGGATATTAAAAGACATACACTATTGTTGAGGCAGATATACATGCTCCGGTAGCCGGAGTCGTATATGAGCATTATTCCAGGGTGGCAAAGATCAAGGTACGTTATGAGCAATACAAAAAAAGGCAGCACGTCTGAAAAACCAGGGAACAACAAAAAGGAAAGATCCGAAAGGAGAGAGAACAGCTTACAGAATGAGTACCGTCAATCGGTGAAGCTGTTGTTGATGATCTTCGGGTTTGTTACTGCGCTCGTCATAGGAATCTATTTTCTGTCGGAGAGCAGATATTCGGCGGCGACGATGCGGCTTCGCCGGATCGAGGGGACCGTGCGTCTGGAGGCAGAGGGCAGCGCAAGAACTATCCTCAGGAATATGAAGCTTCATGACGGGAATGCCCTGAATACGGACGAACAAAGCCTTGCGTCGATCAGTTTGGACGATACCAAGCTCGTTACTCTGGAAGAGCTTTCGCGCGCTGAGTTTTATCAGAAGAAAAAGGAGTTAGAGCTTAAACTGACGGACGGAAGGCTTTATTTTGATGTAAGCAAAAAGCTGGAGGATGATGAAACCTTCGATATACGTACCTCGACCATGGTTGTCGGGATCCGCGGAACGACCGGCTACGTTTGTGTGGATGAAGAGGGACACGACGGGATCTTTCTGTTAGACGGGAAAGTGCACCTGACCGGGATCAACCCCGTCACCGGAGAAACAAAGGAAATTGATATCGAGGCGGGAGAGCGGGCATGGACTTATCTGTATTATGACAGAGAAAAGGATACCGTTACCTTTGAAAAGGAGGAGCTTTCGGAGGAGGATATCCCGGTTTCTGTCGTTGTGAAGCTCGTAGAGGACGAAGCGCTTCTGGATCAGGTCTGCGAGGAGACCGGCTGGGATAAGGAAAAGCTGCTTGATATCGCCGAAGAAGCGAATGAAGAGGATATTTACGGAGACAGCGAGATCTCCGTGCTGCATTATAAGAACAGGGAAGCTGTCAGACGCTGGGAAATCGAAGAAGAGCTTATAGCGGATGCAGAGGGAGGCGCAGATCAGGCTTTTGCGTCCGGGGCACCGACACCTGCCGCCGTTACTTCGGAGCCGATACCTTCGCCGACTCCTGTAGTGACGGAAACGGAAACGATAACAACTGCGGAAGAGACTTCCACTCAAACGTCTACGGAATCCGGGACGGGAACGGTAACCTCCGTTCCTACGCCGACATCAGCGCTGCGAAGCAGCAATACAGGAACGACGACTTCAAATACGACGACAACGACAACTACGACAACTACGCCTGCGTCTTCCGTTACCGGTTCGCCGTCTTCCGGCGGGACGACGGGATCAGGTTCGGGGTCCGGCGTTACTACAACGATCATCGAAACAGTGATCGAACCGACGACGACGGTCTCGAATCCGGATTCGACGGAAACACAGCAGACCGAGGATTCGTCCTCCGAGGATGAGCAGGAGGAAACACCCAGAAGAAGGGTTACACCTACCGTCGCTCCGGTTGTGAGTAGAGTACCTACGACGACACCGGAGATCACGACAGCGCCGGAGATCACGACAGCGCCGGAAATCACAACGGCACCGACGATCACCGCAGAGCCTACGCAGTTAGTGACCGCAGTTCCGACAGTTGTTACAGGTTCGGGGATAACAGCGACTCCGTCAACACCGACTGCGGAGCCGGGCGTTACAGGTACGCCGACCGGTACTCCTGAGCCGACTGAATCTGATACAATATACGTTGAGGGTATGATTACCTGGGTCGATTTAGAGGGTGCCTCGCATCCGCTTCCGACGATCAATCTAAAGAGGGACGGAGTAACAGTTGATTCGAAGGGGGCAACGGGAAATGAATTTACCTTTGGACCTCTGGACAAATATGATTCGGAGGATTCCGGTCACAGGTATACCTATTCGATCGAGGCTGTTGAGCTGACAGATTATATCGTAGTTATCGGGTCGCCTGAACAGGATGTCGCGGATGATGGCGGTACGATCTACAGCTATGAGATCACAGCGACCAGAAAGGATGAATTTATCAGTATTTACGGCGACCTCGGCTGGAATGATTCGGGGAATGTATCGGAGCGTCCGATGCCGGTGATTTTGCTGTATGCTGACGGCGAGTATAAGAAGAGTTATACCGCGGGGACGACAGATTCGGAATATGCCTTCGAAAATCTGCTGCGATACCGGAACGCGAATGGTGTATTGAAGGAGGTCACGTATTCTGTTTTATCGGATGAGCTGACGGGCTACTCTGTCACGCCGACGAGCGGCTATACGATCTCCCTGGAGTCCGGAAAGACTTCCTATGAGGGTAATACCTTTACATATACGCCGTCGATGATCAGTATTGCCAAGGTAGACAAGAGCAGTAAAGATAGCCTTGCAGGAGCGACATTAAGGCTTACACGAGTCTCGACCGGCTTAGAGGTAGAAAGCTGGACATCTACCGACAAACCGCACTCCGTTATGGCTTTGATTCAGGGAGAGCAGTACATGCTTACGGAGTCCAAAGCTCCGGAAGGGTATTATACTGCGGAAGCTGTCACCTTTACCGTAACCGGAGATGAACAGGCGATCACTATGGAAGACGAGCCTGTTATCGGCAGCTTACGTCTGACCACAGTGGATTCGGAGACGAAAGTTCCGATCGCTGGAGCTTTATACAGAATCTGCAATGTGTCAGGAGAAGCATTGACTATGGTGGATGCGGGTACAGCAGGTGAGTATGAATACAGTTCAGCCGGAAATTTAGAACAGCTGCTGACATCATCGGAAGGGATACTGCGTGTAAGCGGGCTGCCGTATGGAACGTACTATGCTGAGGCAGTATCGGTACCAGAGGGGTATTCTGCTCCTTCATCGCGTTCAATCTTTACAATTTCCGTGGCCGGAACAGGCGCACAGGTCAGATATGAGCTTGCAAAGAAAACCGGAAGTGTGACGCTGTCAGTTGTGTCGGATATGGGAAATCCGATTGTGGGTGTAGAGTTTGAACTGTATTCAAAAATGCCAAATAGCTCAGAGCAGGTTAGCAGCGATACTGCATATGCATCGGCGTATTACAAGTATGGCAGCTTTACTTCGAACCAAAATGGAGAAATCCATGTAACGAACCTGCCGTGGGATGATTATTACTTTATCGCGACTGAGGCACCTACAGGATATGTTATGAATACAGATTCTTTTGGGGGCGAATATATTGTAAAGACATTTACTGTAGATTCGTCTTTGACTTCGTTTGATCAAACGTTTGAGGTGATGTTTGTAAGCAATTATCAGGCTGTGCCGTCTGACAGGATAATTACGTTGCAGGGAGGACATACAGCTTTATTGACGGATGACAGTACATTAAAGATATTGAGCCTTGCAACGAATATGCCTGTTTCAATATCCTCCTCCCCCCTGGTTGGAGAAGATGGGGAGGTTTATGTAGACGACACTGATACGCCGATTGTTATCACAACTTTGATCATTGAAAGCGATAGCGGAGTTCCCACAGGAGCATATTTTATTCTTCCAAAGGAAATTACGCGGATTCAAAGCGTGATTCCAATAGATGTGGAGACAAACGGTGATTTTGATTATATGCTTCGCTTTATTATTTCCAATACACCAGATTCTGTTTTGGGAATTTACTCGTCATATGGATCTGCTCACATAGAATTTGATTATCTTGAAGCGGTGAATACCTGGTCTATTGGCGACAATTCAAAAAGCTTTGGTGAATTGATGCGGATCATTGAAAATAGCGAAATAAAGACCAGATATGGTAAATATGCAATAACCAGTGGGAAAATAGGGAATATTGATTGTTATACTAAAGCAACAGTAGCCCCTGGCGTAGTCAATATATATACAGGAGAAGGGGGCTATAATCTTTATAGTTGGTTAGAGCTATTCGGGACAGATACGAATGCTGGCGGCGAGGTACCGGACGGAGCCAGGATATTCTTTTCAAGTGAAGATATGGGTGAGGATTTATGGTATTCAGGAGATGACAAATTATGTCTGAAGTATGAAAATGGTAAGCCTGTATATTATGACGAATCAGGGATTGCCAGAACTGTAGAGTTTGTTACGGTTGATGGGGTAAAATTCCTGAAAGCGACAGCATCAGGTAATAGTGGGAATTCGGTTTTTTATGACTCTCATATGGATGTTGTACCTAGTGTTACCAGGGACGGTGTGACAGCTTTAGTTCAGAATGGTATTCTTCGGACGTTTGGGGAGGGAAATTTGTATTCGATGGTAAGTGATTTTGATCAATCAATAAGGGATTCAATAACAGTTGCTAATATTGGAAACGGAGTTACGGGTATCGGAGCCTACGCATTTGAATTTCTTTCTAATCTTAGGACTGTCAATGTTGGAGATGGAGTGGAAACAATTGAAGGTTACACGTTTAGCGATCACACTTTAATAACGGATATTACAATGTCTTCCTCGGTGAAGTATATAGGCGAGGGTGCTTTCTACAATTGTACGAATCTGGTGAATATTACACTGTCGCCAAACATTACAAGAATAATTGATAAACTTTTTTGGGAATGCCATTCGTTATCCAGTATTATGATTCCTTCAGGTGTAACGTCTATAGGTGAGTTAGCTTTCGGGGAATGTATTTCACTAAATGAGCTTAGTTTGCCTTCCTCTGTCACAACGATACATTATTCTGCGTTTTCAGGTTGTACAAGTTTAACTGATATTTACTATGCCGGAACAAAAGAGGAGTGGGGGGCTCTTACAACTAACAGTGGCTGGAGTTCAGTTACCCCAAGCTCGACAGTAACGGTACATTGTTCCGATGGTGATATGGAACAGAGTTAGGGAAGAAAGGACTTCAATGAACATATCCGCAAAAAATCTGATCCGAAATCTGAGCATCGCCCTTTTGGGGGCGGTGCTTGTAATTCTTCTTGCGGGGATGGGGGCTTTAAAGCGCCTGGACCGGTGGGTGCAGGACAAGTTGTTTCAAAGGCCTTCGCTTGTTTCGGAGGATATCGTTGTCATCGGGATCGACGAGGAGGCATTAACAAGGCTTGGAGGCTACGGGACCTGGGATCGGAATATCATGGCGCAGGCTCTCGAAGCGCTGGCAGCCGATCCGGAGAGGCTTCCCGCTGTCGTTGCCATTGATACGCTGTACGCGGGAGAGACCGATCCGGAGGCGGATGCCCATCTTGTCGAAGCGGCTAAAGGCCTGCCCGCCGTTGTTACGGCTGCCTCCGCTGCCTTTGGGGAGGAGGTCCGGGTCGATGAGGGCGGAAGTCTTTCTTTGGATAACTATGTTATTGTTCAGTACGAGGAGGCTTTTGATGCCCTGCGGGAAGCGACTACGGAGGGGCATATCAACGCCATGCTCGATATGGACGGCATCATGCGTCACGGGCTTTTATATGTAGATCCGCAGAGTGACCGCCGTGTTTACTCGCTTTCCTATGAAGCCGCAAGACTTTATTTAGAGCAGCAGGGAGAGCAGATCCGGTTTCCTGTCACCGATGCCCGGGGAGATTTCTATATTCCGTTTTCCGCGAGACCCGGTACTTATTATGACGGGGTGTCTGTCGCAGCCCTGATCGCGGGAGAGGTTCCGGCAGATTACTATGCGGGAAAGATCGTACTGATCGGTCCGTATGCCGCAGGCCTCCAGGATGCCTACTTTACCCCGATCGACCGGGCGGAGCAGATGTACGGGGTAGAGCTTCAGGCGAATGTGATCCAGATGTTTATCGACAATAACTTTAAACGGGAGGCTTCAGGCGGACTCCAGCTGTTACTTCTGTTTTTTCTGTGCTTTCTGTTGTTTTTCCTGTTCCAGAGCCTGTCCATCGTTCCGTCCTCGATCCTTTGCGTCGTAGCGGCAGCAGGCAGTATTGTCCTTCCGATGCTTATGTATCAGAATGGGCTGATCACACATCCGCTGTGGTATCTGTTTGGCGCGGTAATACTTTATATTGCCTCCATCGCGATCCGCTATGTCGGTGCTGCTCTGGAAAAGCAGCAGGTCACAAGGACCTTTGAGCGGTATGTGGCTCCGCAGATCGTAAAGGAGATCCTGAAGGAAGGAACCGAGAGCCTGTCTCTGGGGGGAAGGCTTTGCGAGATCGCGGTGCTGTTTGTAGATGTCCGGGGCTTTACGACTATGTCGGAGCGAATGTCGCCGGAAGAGGTGGTTTATATCCTGAATAAATATCTGACCATGACCAGCAGTTGTATTGAGAAAAACCGGGGGACTCTGGACAAGTTTGTCGGCGACGCGACTATGGCCTTCTGGGGCGCGCCCCTTGCCGAGCCGGACAGTGTGTATCTTGCCGTAAAGACCGCCCAGGATATCGTGGAGGGAGCGGAGAGGCTTTCCGAGGATCTGAAGGAGGAGATCGGCGAGGAATTAAGGGTCGGTGTCGGTGTGCATTTTGGCCCGGCAGTCGTCGGAAATATGGGCTCAGAGCGCCGTATGGACTTTACCGCCATCGGTGATACGGTAAATACGGCAGCGAGGCTTGAGGCAAACGCTCCGGGCGGAAAGGTCTATATCAGCAGAGCCGTGGCGGATGCGCTTTCCGGGCGGATCCGGACGGTTTCCCTGGGGGATACGGTAAAGCTAAAGGGCAAGAAGGAAGGCTTTGAGGTTCTGGAATTAAAAGAGATTTTCTGAAGAGATAAGGATTTTCTGATGCAAAATACACATAACATGACGTTAAGGATTTTAGGCGCGAGGGGTTCGATCCCGGTAAACGGAAAGGAAACGGCGCAGTTTGGGGGCTCGACCTCCTGCTATCAGATAGAGGCCTGCGGTCAGACAATCTTTCTGGATGCGGGAACGGGCTTAATTAATGCGCGCCCGGAGAATGACAGGATATCCATTCTTTTGTCCCATACACATATCGACCATCTACTGGGACTTCCTTTTTTTGCGCCTATGTTTTCGGGGCAGGCGGAGATCGATATCTACGGAGCCAAAAGAGGGGATCTTACGGTAAAGGAGCAGGTAGAGCGGTTTCTGTCTCCTCCTCTTTGGGCCTGTACGATCGAGGCTTACCCGGCGAAGGTGAACTTTATCGACGCTGTATACCCGATGCAGCTCGGGGAGGTAGAGATCGAGGAGCTTTCCGGGAATCACCCGGGCGGGGCTTCGATTCTTAAGCTGAGCCTTGATAGCGTTTCCGTGGTATATGCCAGCGACTATGAGCATACGCCGGGGAAGCAGAGGGAACTTGCGGAATTTGCGAAGGGCGCGGCACTGATCCTCTATGACGGGCAGTATACCGAGGAAGAGTACCTGAAAAGAAAGGGTTTTGGGCATTCCACAGTGAGCGAGGGTCTGCGTCTTTTCGCGGAGAGCGGCGCGAAGAGGCTTGTGTTTGTACATCACGATCCCTTTCATTCAGATGTTATGTTAACCAACCAGGAGAAGGAGCTTACGGCTGCGGGAGTCTCGTTTGCAAGAGAAGGGGAGATCATTACGCTATGAAACAATATTCTGTGAACCGGCTGGCAAAGATCGCGATCTCACTTTCGATCGAGAAGGATCTGGACAATCTTCTGGACGCGATCCTGAAGGAAGCGATGCAGCTGACCTCCTGCGACGGCGGTACGGTGTATATTTATGATCCGGAGAACGACTGCCTGCATTTTCATCGCATGATCACGGTCTCAAAGGGGATATCCTCCGGTGGTCACGAGAGCGAGATCACGCTGCCTCCGGTCAAGCTGACCAGAAAGAATGTCTGTGCCTGCTGCGCGATGGATAATAAGCGGATCAATATCGCGGATGTTTATACATCGGATACCTATGATTTTTCCGGCGCGCAGAAATACGACAGCTTAAACGATTACCGGACCGCATCTATGTTAGTGATCCCCATGGAGGACAGCAGAGGGAATGTGATCGGTGTGCTGCAGCTGATCAACGCGCTTAGCGAGGAGGGTCATACGATACCGTTTGCGGACGAATATGAGGAGATCATCGCGGCGTTAGCGTCGCTTGCGGCAATCAGCCTGACCAATCGGAAGCTGGCGCAGGATGTGTCGGATATCCTGCATTCCTTTGTCCGGGTCATGGTGGAGGCGGTCGATAAGAGGACTCCTTACAACGCTTCTCATACGAGACATATGGTGCGTTACGCGGAGCGGTTCCTGCTGTGGCTGGACGAAACGGAGCATCCCTTACGGTTTCCCGAAAATGACAAGGATCCGTTCTTAATGAGCGTGTGGCTCCACGATATCGGAAAGCTCGTGGTGCCGCTTGCCGTGATGGATAAGCCGACGAGACTCGGAGCAGCCTGGGAGAGGATCAAGAGCAGGATCGAGATCGCAAGGCTGATGGTAAAAGTCAGGGGCTTGCAGCATCCCGAGGAGCAAAGTAAGTGTACGGAGGAGGAAAAGGCGCTTTGCGATGCCTGGGAATTGATCCAGGAAGCGGATCAGGCTCCGTTTCTTCCCGGAGATCGGATCACTGAGCTGAATGAGCTTTCAAAGCTGTCCTGCGCTACGATCGACGGTGGTATCATCCCGCTTTTAACGGAGGATGAGCTTACCGCTATTACGGTCAGGAAAGGAACGCTTACGGACGCGGAGCGGCGGGAAATGGAAAAGCATGTGGAGTATACCGCGGATTTTCTGAATAAGATGAAATTCGGCGGATATTATGAGAAGGTTCCCGAGTGGGCTTCCTCGCATCACGAGTTTTTGAATGGAAGCGGGTATCCGGCGCATAAGACGGCGGAGGAGCTGCCGAAGGAGGTCAGGCTGCTTACGATTCTTGATATCTTCGACGCGCTGACGGCGGAGGACCGGCCGTATAAGCCCCCGATGCCAAAGGACAGAGCGTTTATCATTCTTCACGATATGGCTGCGGAGGGAAAGTTGGATGAGGAGCTTGTCGCGCTGTTTGAGGAGAGCGGAGCGTGGGAGTAACGACAGTCTCTGGGAATTGACAACGGAGAAAAAGCGTTTTACCATAGAGAAATAAGAGAGGGATACAGCATCGAAGGCAGCTGCAGTCAGCTTGCGTTTCGTATGAAAGGAAGGAAACAGCTTATGAAATACTTTAAAAAATGGACCGGATTACTTGCGTTACTGTTGAGTCTGTCATTATTACCCGGAAATTATATTTCCGTTCTGGCAGCCGAGCCTGACAAGGTTACGCAGAAGCAGGAGATAGTGGACGAGGCGGAGACCGAGGTAGTAGAGGCGGAAGCGGATTCGGAAGAGTCAGGAACCGGCTTTATCGATGTGTCCCAGTGGGTCATTCAGGAAGGCGGCTCTCCGAAAGAGAAGGAAGCAGCTTCTGAATCAGAGACCGATGCGCTGAGTGCCGTCGCTGCCGGTGATCTTAATGGAGCCACAAATGCAATTTATAACGGGCTGAAGGACAAGGCTTCAACTATTTCGCTGAGTTCCTATCGGATAACCCGTGATGATGCCGCGGATGTATATTGGTCTGTTTTAAATTCTCATCCCGAACTGTTTTATGTGACATCAACAATTCGTTATTCTTCTTCCGGAGGATATGTCACGATTATCACCCCGACATATCGCTCAGAGTATACGGATGCCATGGTGGATGAATTCAATTCAAAGGTGAATGAAGTCCTGTCAGGGCTCAGGGATGATTGGAGCGATGCGGAGAAGGCCCTTTATCTTCACGACTGGCTTGTAACCAACTGTGAGTATGATACGAGTCTTCAAATACGTGATGCCTATCAGGCTATTGTAAAAGGGACCTCAGTCTGTGAGGGCTATGCGCTGGCTTATGAGTATCTTTTACAGCAGGCAGGGCTAGAGGGACAGGTTGTGACAAGTAACGCCCTGAATCATGAATGGAACCTTGTTTCGATCGGGGGGCAATGGTATTATGTCGACTGTACCTGGGATGATCCTACAAACAGGGATGGATTGTTTTGCAAGCACGGTAATTTTCTCAGAAGCAGAGAGGGGACCTATAATGCGAAAAGTGACGGCGGAAAGGGTCACGTGTCGACAGACTGGGTTGGAGGCGAGACGGCTGAAAATGTTTATAATACCATAGCAGGCGGGACGGACTATGACAGCTTTATCTGGTCTGAAACAACGTACAGGCTGCCGCAGCTGGGTCTAAAGATTCTTGTTATAAGCGGCAGCTCTGGAAAAATATATGACTTTAGCAATGGCTCAACAGAAACATACAATATTCAAAGCGGAATATGGTATGCCTGGGGACAGCAGAGTTACTATACTTCAGGTTTTCCGGGGAGTGTCTGCGTCGGGGACAAGTTTTATTATTCGACGCAGGATAGCATTTACAGCTTAATGACCGACGGACAACAGGAGAAGCTATATAGCCTGAGCTCGGATGAGAGCAGCATCGGATATATTTATGGCCTTTCGGCAAAGGGCAATACGATCTCATATTATCTGAAACAGAGTCCGAACGATATGGAGGCGTTAAAAATCGGAACTTATACGGTATCTGACGTTGTTATCCCGACAGCTGCTGTGCCGTCTGCGGGTAAAGCCTCCGAAAGCAGCTGGAAAATAGGGGAAAAGCTTGTTCTGACCTGCGCAACGGGCGGCGCCAGGATTTATTATACTCTGGACGGTTCAACACCGACACTTTCATCCAGCCTCTATGACGCAAATCATGGACTCGTGCTTGATAAAAGTTTTTCCGGAAATACTGTCACATTAAAGGCGATCGCGGCAGCGGAGGGCTATAATAACAGCTCCGTAGCGACCTATAGCTATACGGTTGTTTCACAATCCAGGCTGGATATCTATCAGGGAAATACACAGATTTCTAACGGCGGACAATGCACTGCTTCAGAAGATACCGAATTCAGCGCGAAGCTTTATGATACAGACGGGAGCCTGATGAATAACGCTGTGATCTCCTGGAGCAGCTCAGACGAAGCAGTAGCTGTGATCAACGAAGGGAAGGTCAGCATAAAATCAAACGGGACTACAAGGATAACCGCCACCGGAAAGGTATCGAACGGAAAAACCGTAACCTCCGGATTTGATCTGATCGTGAATTCGGAAAAACCTAAGGCTGATCCTCCGACAGCCTCCGTTGAAAGCGGCAGTGAGCTAAAGGTCGGTTCCGTTATCCGGCTGAGTTCGAATGCTTCCGCCGACATTTATTATACGTTAGATAGCACTTCTCCCACAAGGGATTCCGCAAAATACAATTCGGTGACCGGTATTCCCATCACTGAGGATATGGCCGGAACGAATATCGTTATTAAGGCGATTGCTGTAAAGGAAGGATACGAGGATAGTACAGTCGCGACCTTTACATACAAGGTTGCGGACAGTCTGGCAGAGATCCGTCTGAGTGCAGAGAAATTATCCATTACCCCTTTGGCCGATCAGACTTTGACCGCGACGGTTACTGATGCGGATGGAACAGAAGATAAGGGGGCTGAGGTAACGTGGAATAACGGGAATCCGACCGTCCTGACACTTACTCCGAACGGGCAGACGGCAGTTTTGAAAGCGGTATCGGAAGGAACGTCAGTTATCACTGCGTCCGTCGTGCTTTCAGGAAAGAAATTCGAGGCGAAATGCACCGTGACCGTAAGCCTTCCGCAGGCGGAGAAGCCCTCCGCAACTCCCGAAGGAGAGAGTGAGCTTAACGTTGGGGATACGGTCTACCTGTACTCCGGGACTACAGGGGCAAGCATATATTATACGTTCGATAGCACTTCCCCCACAAGGGATTCCGCAAAATACAATTCGGTGACCGGTATTCCCATCACTGAGGATATGGCCGGAACGAGTATCGTTATTACAGCAATCGCTGTGAAGGACGGATATAAGGACAGTCCTGTCGCAAGCTTCCGATATGAGGTTCAGGAGATCAAGAAGCAAGAGTCTTCGGCCTTAAATCCTGTGCCGGATCTGAAGAGGGAAGAACTGTATCTGGTAAAAAAGCAGAGCTTTACGCTGACAAACGGGAAAGGCCTGAGAACGACAGCCGCAAAAGTGGTTTCCCTGACCAATGCGGGAAAGCTTACGGCAAAGGGAGAAGGAAGGGCGGAACTCGTAGACGGCAGTAATAATACGGTTTATAAGATCACAGTGATCCAGCCTGAGATCGCGCAAAAGAGCCTCAGCCTGATCTGCGGGGAGACAGGTGAGCTGAAGCTTTCATTGTCCCCTGGTTTGGCAGATCTTTCCGCAAAGTATCCTGTATTCTGGACCAGCAGCTCTCCTGAGATCGCGACAGCGGAGAAGACCGCTGATGGCTGTCTTGTCAATGCGATCAGCGCGGGAACTGCCACCATTACGGCCTGTATCAACGGTCAGAAGTATACGTCGAAAGTCAAGGTAGCAAATACAGGAAATCCGAGCGTCACATCCGAGAAGGTAAAAATCGAATTGGCACCCTTGCAGAGCATTACGTTAAAGCTAAAGGGAAAGAGCTTCCAGAATGTCGGATGGACTTCCAGTCTTGGCATGGAAAGCACAGGTACCGGGGCTAAGACAGTGTATTATGACGGCGTGGCGCATATTACCGCGAAGGGAAAGCTGACGGCAGCAGGGAGCGGCACGACTACGCTGTATTGCGATAACGAGGTAGAAATTGAGCTTGAGGTGAAGGAACCGACAGAAAGAACGATGTATATGAATGTCGGACAGCAAAAGCCCCTGAAGTTTTATAACGTGAAGAACGTAAACGCTGAGTGGAGCAGTGAGGATGCCGGCAGTCTGATTGCTGCCGATCCTCTTGCTAAAAACGGGACGGTGAAGGCACTGAAAGCGGGGGAAGCCGAAATAAGCTGTTTCTATGATCCTTACGGTGAGCAGGGAGACGGCTTTACCTATAACGTGAAGGTATTTATAGAGAATCCTGCTCTGGTAATCTCAGCCGGCGCAGAGCTGCAACCGAAGAGTCAGTACAGCTATACGTTAAATATGAGCGGCAACAGCAGTTATCCTCTGGAATTTGAGGATTCTGACTACTATCGGCTGTATCAGCCGGTGCTCTTTAAAAGCAGCAAGCCTCTGGTCGCGTATGTGGATGAATACGGGGTAGTACATACGGCAGCGGTTCAAAAGCGGACCTCTGTGAATCTTACCTGTACGGTGAATCAGAAAAAAATCACGGTAGCTCTGACCGTATTACCCTGATCGGAAAGCTTCAGAGGGAATTTCGTACAAACTCGACAAACTTTGCGGCCAGACTTCCCGGGAGCCTGTCCTTGTCCCAGGCCAGGAGGTAGACTGCTTTGATCAGCGGACGGATCTCTTTTACGACGACATTGACATCCTTACTCAGATTTTTTCCTGCGGAGGCAGGAAAGATCGCCGCTCCGATTCCATAAGCGGACAGCTCGACTGCGTTTGAGGAATGAGCCACGACCACGCGGTATACGGGCTCTCCTCCGCAGTCTTTAAACCATTCGCTGATCTCGCTTCGTCTGGAGCGGCGGGAGGGGATGATGAGATCGATGCTCTGCAATTCCGATAAGGAAATTGTTTTATTCTTCTTTTTTGCAAGCGGGTGATCGCCCGGAAGGATCGCTACCCACGGCTCCTCCGCTACGCGAAAGCCCGCCAGGATCTCCTGATTGAACGGCTCCATGGTGATCGCAAGATCGATCAGACCCTCCTTTAAACGATCCGTCAGATCATCCGCGTTTCCGTTCCACAGTTCATAGGTGACGTTCGGATACAGAGCCTTAAAGCCCTTCAGCCACTGCGCCGCTAAAAAAGGACCGGCGCCCTCGACAAGCCCCAGGTAAAGCGTGCCGCTGATCCCGTTTTCCATTTCCGAGATTTCTTCCTTCGTCATATCGGCAAGCGCTAACATCTGCTGACCTCTGCGCTTTAAAGCAAGCCCTTCGGGGGTCAGGGTCAGATGGCGCTTTCCGCGGATAAAGAGTGTGCAGCCAAGCTCCTCTTCCAGATCCATGATCGCACGGCTTAACGGCGGCTGGGAGATCAGCAGCTTTTCCGCGGCATGTGTAATGTTCAGTTCTTCCGCTACGGTCAGAAAATATCGGATTTGACGAAGATCCATAAGGCGCTCCTTTTGCTTTGAGATCCGCACAGCAAACAGCGGACTACAACTACAACAACTGACAACTGATAACACTTATCATACTCCAAAGGTATGATGGACGCAATAGAAGAGTCCGCTCCTGTCATAGAACGGACTCTGTTACCATTGATGCGCACGATTGCGGTAAGGAAGGCGCTTTCAGCGCTCCGCAATCGGCGCAATA
>JAFSXN010000012.1 GCA_017444015.1 Lachnospiraceae bacterium
AGCTAAGTCGCAGTTAGAGGAGGTACAGGCGGAGTTGGCCGCGAAGGATACGGAGATGTACGATATCAAGCATGAACTGATCGCGGCGCAGATCAAGCTGGAAAGTAAGGAAAAGCTGATCCGCAGCTATCAGAAGCAGGCGGAGGAGAATTAAAAGCAGGGGCTGTCGGTGACAGCCCTTTCATTTTTATGCGCATGCCCGTGTATGGAAGTTATCCGGCTGAAGCCGGACGCGGGTGCGCAACCCAAGATTGCGTAGCAATCATCGGGCCGCGCGGCGAGTAGGCGCGACTTCGTATTCCCTACTTAATTCAATGTATGGAGCAAATGAAGCAGAACACAGAACAGGGAAACCGGAGAAATACGATACAGAAGAAAACAGGGGAAAGGGGCAGAGGACAGGGAGCGGAGCTGCTTGCGCCCGCGGGAAATATGGCCTGCTTTCCAGCCGCGCTGAAAGCTGGAGCCGATGCTGTCTACCTGGGAGGAAAAGCTTTCGGGGCCAGGGCATATGCGGAAAATTTTTCGACCGAGGAGATCATCTCGGCACTGGAAACCGCGCATCTGTTTGGCAGAAGGATCTACCTTACACTCAATACACTTCTTCGGGACGACGAGTTAGCGAAGGTTTATGATGAGCTTGCGCCGCTCTATGAGGCAGGGCTCGACGGAGTGATCGTTCAGGATCTGGGAGTTGTGGCTTTCTTAAGACAAAATTTCCCTAAGCTTCCGATCCATGCGAGTACCCAGATGTCCATATCTGATGTCGAGGGGATTCGGTATCTACAGGAGCTTGGAATTAAAAGAGTCGTGCCGGCAAGAGAGCTGTCCCTGGAGGAATTAAGACGGATCAGAGAACAGACCGGAATGGAGCTTGAGTGCTTTATTCACGGGGCGCTCTGCTACTCCTATTCCGGAAGATGTCTGATGTCCTCCTTCATCGGCGGAAGAAGCGGAAACAGAGGGCGATGCGCCGGACCCTGCAGGCTCCCCTATAACGGGCAGTATCTTCTAAGCGCGAAGGATATCTGTACGATCGAAATTTTGGACCGACTGCTTGCGGCGGGGATCTATTCTCTAAAGATCGAGGGGAGGATGAAGAGTCCGGAATACGTCGCAGGCGTTACCGGTCTTTATCGAAGGCGGTTAAATCGGATCCTTGCAGGCGAGGCGCAGAGTAAGGAAGCCTTGCGTGAGCTTTCAAGGGACAGGGAGCGGCTTATAAACCTCTATACCCGCAGCGGAAATTCCCAGGGCTATTATTTTCAGAAAAACGGGCCGGAGATGATCTCCTTAACGAGCCCTTCCTATGAAAGCGCCGGGGAGGAGGAAAAACACAGGCTTGTTTCTGAGGTGGCGGGTCAGGAGCTGCGGCTGCCTTTTGATGCAAAAGCGGTTTTTACGGAGGGAGAAAGGAGTCTTCTTACATTATCCTTACGGACTCAGGCACAGGCGGATTGCAGTGAGCGGGATCCGGCGCATCCTTCCGTTCTTTGTAAAGAGATTTCCGTCCAGGTGTACGGTGAAGTATGCGAGAGCGCTAAAACTCAGGCGCTTACCGAAGAAGAGGTCCGAAAACAGCTGGAAAGGGCCGGAAACACGGACTTTATCCTTTCGGGCTTTTCCTGTGAGATCCGGGGGAAAGTATTTCTAACAAAAAAAGCGTTAAATGAACTGCGAAGAGAGGGACTACGGAGGCTGCGGGAGAAGATCCTTTCCGGGACGAGGCGAGAGCTTTCCGATAAAAACGAAGGTCAAGGAAAGTGCTTGCTGACGGACAAGCGATGCTTTGATGGAAGTATACAATCAGCAGCTTGCGGAATGGCAGACGGCGTGTCAATAAAACAGGAAGTTTACAGCGAACCGACAGCCGAATCAAGCAGTCAGTCCGGGTGGAAACGACCTTTGCTGCATATCCGTCTGAATGGCTTAACAGGGCTTTCCTCCGCGTTAAACTACCGGGAAACGGATATTATTTCCATGCCCTATCTGATAACGGGAGGAGAAACGCCAGAAAAGCAGAGTGGCTCTTTTGAAGCGTCTTTCAGTAGCCGGATCGATCTGCTTAAGGAGCTCAGTCAAAGGGTCCGGACTGCCGGAAAACAGTTTTTTTTGATCCTGCCAAGGATCGTAAGAAACGGGAGCCTTTCCGGGGATACGGCGCTAAAGGAGCTATTATTGAAGCATACCGACGGTGTCGTGATCGACAATCCGGAGGAGCTGTACTATATCCGGGACATCGGCTATGATAAGATGATCCTGGCGGATATCCACCTGTACGCGATGAACCGTATGGCAGCCCTACTTCTTCGGAGTGAGGTTATTGCAGAGGAGTCTGTCGAGGATGGAGACGAATCTGATGAGGAAACTGAAGTAATTGCTCGTTCCGCCTCTCATAAAGTTACGAGTAGCGAACCAGTAGAGTATCTGAACAGGGCTGATGGCCATCAGCTTGTTACGACCGTACCTGTGGAGCTGAATCGAAGGGAGCTTCTGAGGCGGGGGAGCTTAGGCGAGGAGCTTATCGTTTACGGCTATCTTCCGATGATGTTAAGCAGTCAGTGTGTGAAGAAAACGACGGCGGGGTGCGATCATACCCGGGAGATCATCGGCTTATCCGACCGATACCGCAATACCTTTTATTGCGAAAATCTCTGCGGAGAGTGTACGAACGTGATCTATAACTGTGTGCCGCTGTTCCTTGAAGAAAAGGATCTTTTAGCAGGTGAAAATAAGGAGTACCGGGCAGACGTAAAAAAGAGCTCTGCTAAGCCAGGTCCAAAGGGATTTTTAAGAGAGTTATCCCCGGTTTCTCTGCGGCTGGAATTCACCAGAGAAACTGAGCAAGAGATAGATGACATAATTCAATATTATGTAAACTTCTTAAAGCGTTATGCCGATTCCTTAAGAGCCGCGGAGATAAATCACAGCTTTGAAGTTTCTTCTGATGGTAAAGCGGCAGGGATCGAAAAGTATACCAAGGGGCATTTTAACAGAGGCGTGGAATAAGTGGGGATCATTCTGGCGGAATTTTCAAAGTACATATTGACGATCCTTATGGCGATCTATACGTTTCAGTGCTTTTCCGTCTTCCGCTATGAGAATGAGCATGAGCGAAACGGCATCTATATCCGACAGAATATCGCCATGATGATGATCTTTCTGTTATCCTTTCTGGTCCTGTATATGAACATTGAGGAGAACGAACGGCTGCCGGCCTTTTATATCGCCGGTCAGATCACGACGCTTGCTGTTATTCTGTTCTATCGGCTGGTCTACAGGGGCGCGAACCGCCTGATCGTAAACAATATGTGTATGCTTCTGTCGATCAGCTTTATTATGCTGGCAAGGCTTTCCTCTGACAAGGCGGTAAAGCAGCTTCTGATCGCTGTATTTTCGTTGGTATTTACGGCAATCATTCCTCTGATTTTGATGAAATTCAGCAACCTGAGGCGTTTTTACTATCTTTTTGCCGGACTTGGGATCGGGCTTCTCTTGTTTGTTCTGATTTTTTCTACCGCGGTCTACGGATCAAAGTTAAATCTGACCATTGCCGGAGTCAGTTTTCAGCCCTCCGAGTATGTCAAGCTCACCTTTGTCTTTGCTATCGCGGGACTTTTGGCAAAATCGCAGGAAATAAAAGATATCGCAATTACCGCGCTTATCGCGGGCGCGCATATCCTGATCCTGGTGCTTTCCAGGGACTTGGGAAGCGCTCTGATCTTTTTTACCGTTTATATCGTGCTTTTGTTCATCGCCACCGATCAATTGAGGTATCTTGTGATCGGACTCCTTAGCGGCATCGTTTCCAGTGTGGTCGGATATCGAGCTTTCTCCCACGTCCGTGTCCGGGTAGCGGGTTTCCTGGATCCGGTGGGAACCATTGATTCCGCAGGATTTCAGATCGCTCAGGCGCTGTTTGCGCTGGGAACGGGCGGCTTCTTTGGCCTCGGACTCTGTCAGGGCGCTCCGGGCAGGATCCCGGTGGTATATTCGGACCTGATCTTTGCCGCGATCTGCGAGGAGTTGGGCGTTTTGTTCGGGATCTGTGTGGTCCTGATCTGTGTAAGTATATTTGTGATGTTTATGAATATCGCAATGAAATTTTCAGACCTGTTCTATAAGTTAGTGGCGGTAGGCTTATCCGTGACCTACGGCTTTCAGGTCTTTTTGAATCTGGGCGGCGTGACAAAGTTCATTCCGTTGACGGGAGTTACGCTGCCGTTAGTCAGCTACGGCGGGAATTCCATTTTGGTGACGTTATTGATGTTTTCGATGATCCAGGGGTTATATAATGCAGTCTGGCAGAGATGAGCGCGAGAAAAAAAACAGCCTGATCGCCCGGGTTACCTATGTATTTGTGGCCCTTTTTCTTGCGATGATCGGTTACATCGGGTATTTTACATATTTTACCGCCCCGGATTTTATCAACAGCTCCTATAATTCCAGGCAGGAGCTGTACGCTAAGCGGGTCGTTCGAGGCAAGATCCTTTCGAAAAACGGCGAGATCCTGGCGGAAACCTTAGTGGGTGAGGATGGAAGCGAGACACGAAGCTATCCCTATAAAAACCTCTTTGCTCATGCAGTAGGCTACTCTCAGAAGGGAAAGACCGGTGTAGAGCTGCTTTCGAATTTTACGCTGCTGACCTCCGATACCTTCCTTGTCGATCAGCTGAGGAATACCTTAAGCGGGAAAAAGAATATCGGCGACAATGTAGTCACGACACTTAATGTTTCGATGCAGGCCGCGGCCTATAAGGCGCTTTCCGGCTATAAGGGCGCGATACTTGCGCTTGACGCAAGGACCGGAGAGGTGCTCTGTATGGTGAGCAAGCCGGATTTCGATCCGAACCGGATCGTTTCGATCTGGGAGGAGATTAATTCGGATGAGGAGAACAGTCCGCTTCTGAACCGAACGACGTTAGGTCTGTATCCGCCGGGCTCGGTCTTTAAGATCGTAACGGCGCTTGAATATATGAAGGAGAACAGTCCCGAGGAGATTTCGGAATTTGCCTTTGACTGTGACGGAAGCTATACCTATGAAGGGGATACGATCAACTGTTATCATGGGACTGTGCATGGGGAACTGGATCTGAATTCTGCCTTTTCCAAATCCTGTAATTCAGCCTTTGCGAGCATCGGCGTGACGTTGGATAAAAAGGCTTTTCAGAAGACCTGTGAGGAACTGCTGTTTAACAGGGCGCTTCCGGTCCGCTTTCCCTATAAAGAGAGCTTTGTTCCCGTAAACGAGGACTCCGATACCGGAGAGCTGATGCAGACGGCGATCGGTCAGGGCAGGACCGGGATGAGTCCTTTGCATATGGCAATGATTACGCAGGCGATCGCAAACAACGGATTACTGATGAAGCCCTATATCATAGATCACGTTGAAAATGAGATCGGGGATGTCATCAAAAGCTACAAGCCTAAGGAGCTGGGGCGGATCATAGATGAGGAATACACGATACGGCTTCGGGAACTGATGCGTCTGGTCGTTACGGAGGGAACCGCTACCAGGCTTAGGGACGAAAGTTTTGAGGCCGCCGGGAAGACCGGTTCCGCGGAGTTTTCCTCCAATAAGGCTATGTCTCACGCATGGTTTACCGGCTTTGCTCCGGCAGAGGATCCTGAGATCGTTGTTACAGTGATCGCGGAAAAGGCCGGATCTGGAGGGCAGATCGCGGCACCTATGGCCGGCGCGGTGTTTGACGCGTATTTTCGTTAAGAGCCGGATGAATGAGACGGTCACGAGCATCGAGGAAAGGATTGTAACTGCCCAGGGTAACTGGGCAGATACAAGCGATTCCCGAATCCCGGCTTGCGAACCGGGGGCTGTTAGTGTAAAATCATCGTAAACGAATAAGAGCGTTTCCGAGTTAGTTACTATGATACATTACTGCAAGAAGCTCTATCTTACCAATCAGACAAAGAAGGATATTATCCCGATCAAGCTCAAGCTCTATACCGGGGCTGGAATGCTTGGGATTTATGTGATCATGCTCTCGAAAAATCCGGAGGATGTTCTGGATATCGTTCCTGCCGCGATGTTTAAGCAGAAGCGGTTTCGGAAGGAGAGACATGTCGTGCTCGGGATCGCGGAAAGCTGGAGAGCCTGCGGAAAATTAGTGGAAGAAATGCTCAGGGAGCATTATGATGTTACCGGAAGCTACCTGGATTTCCGAAGAGATCTTGAAGAGCGGGTGGTCGGGTGATGCTTTTTTTGACGGTCTTAAAGACGATAGGGATCACGCTGCTAGTGATCTTAGGAGTCCTGCTACTTTTGATCCTTCTTGTTTTATTTGTGCCGATACGCTACCGGGTGGACGGGAGTAAGGTAACTGCCGGTAACTGCCCAGTCAGCCGCTCGCATACTTGCGAGTGGCGTACCAATAAAGCAACAGGGCCAAGCAGCCGGGGCATTTCTAATGCGCAAGCTGCCCCGGCTGCCGTATCTGCCCAGGGTAGCTGGGCAGATACAACTGCCGAGAACAAACTGGAGGGGAAGGCGGTTATTTCATGGCTCCTGCATCTTCTTCATATTTCGGCAGAATACCAGGGAGGACTTACTTACTGCGTAAGGCTCTTGGGGATTCCGATCAAACGAAGCGGCGTGGGGGAAAACGAAAAACCGTCCCGTAAGAAGAAAAGAAAGAACAAAAGGAAATCGAAGAAACGTAAGAAACCGGACGGGGGACATCGTTTTAAGCGCTCTGAAAAAAATCCCGAGGCGGATGCGAAGGATACTGAAATCACGGAACAGGAATCCGTAAAGTACGAGGATATGGACTTTCGGATCGAATCCTATGAGGACGTGTCGGAGGAGGGAAGGGCAACAGAGGAGAACTCTGACGAGAATTCGAAGGAAGAAAAACAGGCTTCGGTGAGTGGATTGGGTGAGAACAATGTGAAAGCCGATTCCAGAAGAGAAACGGATACATCGAAGACTGAATCCGGAGATATGCTGAAAGAAGAGGTTCCGAAGGAAAATACAGAGGAAGAAAGCGATTCGAACGAGGAGGGTCCTAAAGAGGATTCGGAAGAGGATAAGCAGTCGCTCTTTGAGAAGCTTGGGGAGTTTTTCGGGAAGCTGTGGGAGTTCTTCGTAAAGCGCAAGGAAAAGCTGGAAACGCTTTGGAATCGGTTAAAGCAGCCTGGAAGAAAAATAGATTTCTACGTGGCGTTTTTGTCGGATGAGAATACGAAAGAACAGCTTTCGAATATTTTTAAGGAAACCGGAAAGCTGTTTAGACATATCCGACCGAAAAAATTTCGGTGCGCGCTGGTCTTTGGAACAGAGGAGCCGGATACGACAGGGCAGATCCTTTCTCTGCTTGCGATCATCTATCCGTTTTTTGGCGGAGGACTTGTCGTTTCACCGCGTTTTCAGGAAAGCATTCTGGATATTGATCTGAATATGCGGGGGAGGATACGGATCTTTACCGTACTGTTGATCCTGTTTCGCATATATTTCCATAAGGGTTTTCGGAAGATGATGAAGGACTACAGAACCAGGGAGGTTTGAAATGGCGGAAAAGAATTTTAATGAGGTTGTGAATTCGCTGATCGGGGGGATGGATGGATTTTTATCCTCTAAAACAGTGGTGGGGGAGCCCGTAAAGATCGGAGAGACGATCATCGTACCCTTTGTGGATGTTTCCTTTGGCATCGGCGCGGGGAGCTTTCGGGGAGACAAGAAGGATAACGGAGCAGGGGCTTTGTCCGGGAAGATGACGCCGAGCGCAGTGCTGGTGATTTCAAACGGAACGACGAGGCTCGTTAACATAAAGAATCAGGACGGCCTGACAAAGATCTTGGATATGGTACCGGATCTGGTAAATAATTTTGCGGCTAAAAAGAATAAGACCGTCAGTGACGAGGATGCTGTAGACGCGGCGTTCCCGAAGGATAATTGATTTACATAAAATTTTTCTTGACACTGATATTGACGTGATTTATTATATAAAACGGCAGGGGAGTATAGCACTTCTTTTGCCGTTTATACATTATGTGGTGTGTGTTTGGGGAAGCGCACGCTTCAATGCTTCGAAGGGTAAGTATTACGAGCTGTAGGGCGATACGAGGGGAACGAAACGTATGGTTCTATTGCCGGAAAGCCGAAAGGCAATAAGGGGAGAGAAATGGATATTGCGAAGGATCTGGTCGTTACGGTAGATGATCTGAATTCGATCAAGTTCTGGCTCATGCAGGAGATCAAAAAGCTGGAAGCCGAACGGGATGAATTTGAAACGGAAGAGATCGAGTTTGAGATCGAAAAGGATGAGTTTCAGCAGAAGGTAGAGGAATTCGAGGCCGAGAAAAAGAGCTTTGAGGAAGAAAAAAAGGGACTGATCGAGGCGCTGAAGAACAAAGAGGAAAAGGCGGATCTGGATAAGAAAACGCTGGCCTATGAGCAGTCTTTGATGGAGAAGAAGTTCGCGATCCTTCAAAACGGCTTTGACGAGCTGAATAAGGACAGGCAGGAGTTCGAGCGGGCAAAGGAGGCTTTCAACGCCGAAAAAGCCGCCTTTTCGAGATGCTCGGTTCGGGGCGGCAAAAACGCTTATGACGATTCGAGTCTTCTGTTCCACGGGGTGGATAACTTACTGGCGCTTAAGAAACGCTATAAGGATCTGGTAAAGATCTATCATCCCGATAATTTGGCGGGGGATGTCGAAGCAGTTCAGATTATCAACGAAGAATATCAGATCTTGCGAGAGGCGTTGTAAACGAATAAATTCGTTTCCTATATATAGTACGCGTGAAAAAGCAGGGGAAGTTTGTACTCCTGCTTTTTTCGTTCGCAATGGTTTGACAGAGAACCGCAATATCATTATTATAGTAGTAATGATAAAAAAATACAGAGGTGGATTATGAAGAACGATAACAGAGCAGTAACGCCTGAGCAGGCAGAGAAATACAGTGAGGCCTTTCACGCGAACAAGGCCTATGTCATCGCGTCCAGAGCGGTGGTCAATAACGGCCTGATGGAAAGCGCAAAGGACTACGAGGTGGCAGGACGGCTTTCCCCGCATTTTTCCATCGATCTGAAGCAGGGGAAGATCACAAACCAGAAGCAGAGCGGCCGCTGCTGGCTGTTTGCGGCTTTAAATACGTTTCGCTATGAGATCATGCAGAAGCTCAAACTGAATGACTTTGAACTGTCGCAAAGCTATCTGTTTTTCTACGATAAGCTGGAAAAGGCCAATATGTATCTGGAGAATATGCTGGCCATTAAGGATGAGCCGGTGGGAAGCAGACTCTATGATTTCCTGAACGCGGATCCGCTACAGGACGGCGGACAATGGGATATGCTTGCCAATCTGGTGAAAAAATACGGCGTGATCCCTAAGGATATCTATCCGGAGGCAAAAAGCGCGGAGAGTTCCCGCTGGATGAAAGAAAGCCTGACCTCGAAGCTCAGGGAATTTGCCGTAACGTTACGAAAGGCTGCTCTGGAGGGGAAAAAGAGTGAAGCTCAGCTTAGAAAGATGAAGCTGTCGATGTTAGAGGAGGTTTACCGGATCCTTGCGATTTGCCTCGGAGAGCCGCCGAAGGTCTTTGACTTTACGGTCCGGGATAAGGACGACAAGGTGACCCAGGATTTTAATATTACGCCGGTTCAGTTCTTTGAAAAATACGTGGGGATCGATCTTGACAGCCGGGTGAGCCTGATCAACGCGCCTGCGGAGAATAAACCGATGAACAGGATGTATACGGTAAAGTTTTTGGGAAATGTCGCGGAGGGAGGCCGAGTAGAGTATCTGAACCTTGAAATAGAGACCATTAAGGACGCCGTCATAAAGCAGCTGAAGAACGGGCATCCGGTCTGGTTCGGCTCGGACTGCGCGAAATTCGGTCTGCGCAAGGCAGGGATCTTCGATCGGAACTCTATGAATATCGAGGAGCTGTTTGATATCAACTATGAGTTTACGAAGGGAGAGCGTCTGATCTATGGCGACAGCGCTATGAACCATGCCATGGTGATCCTCGGGGTAAATCTGGATGAGAACGGAGCCCCGGACAAGTGGCGGATCGAGAACAGCTGGGGAAAGGATTCGGGGATGGAGGGCTACTATGTCGCCTCCGATGCCTGGTTTGATGAATTCGTCTATCAGGTGGTCGTTGATAAAAAATATCTGACAAAGAAAACACTGAAATTGTTTGAGCAGGAGCCGATCGAACTGGAGCCCTGGGATCCGCTTGGGACCCTTGCGGATTAAAGGATCGTCTGTAGCTGCCTGGGAGGATACAGTAAGGCATTCATTGGAGGAAATGCGGTATGGAAATGCTATTCAGCGAAGGCGAAGAGATCAAGCGGTTTGTCCTGATCGTTGACGATGAGTATATCAACCGGGAGATCCTGGGGAATCTGATCAAGGATGTCTATAACGTGATCTATGCGGTGAACGGAAGCGAGGCGTTAGAGATCATAAAGGAGAATAAGGCGACGCTTTCAGTAGTGCTTCTGGATCTGATGATGCCGGAAATGGACGGCTTTGAGGTTATGCAGATCATGCAGGCGGACGAAGAGTTAAAGCACCTTCCGGTCATCGTTCTGACCTCCGAAAAGGATGCCGAGGTAAAGAGCCTGAAGATGGGAGCGGCGGACTTTATTACGAAGCCCTACGGCAGCCCTGAGGTCATCCGCGCGAGGATCGAGCGAACGATCGAACTTTCCGAGGACCGCAACTTTATTGAGGCGACGGAGAAGGACCCGCTGACCGGTCTGTATAACCGGGCGTTCTTCTATGAATATGCCGAAATGATGGATCGGTATCATCCGGATATCAAAACGGATGCCGTGATCCTGGATGTAGAGCATTTCCATCTGGTCAATGAGATCTACGGAAGGAGCTTCGGCGACAAGGTCCTAAAGATCATCGGGGATACTTTGCAGGGCTTTCTTTCCGGAACGGAGGGACTGGCCTGCAGGAACGAGGCGGATACATTCTATATTTACGCGGCCCATCAGGATTCCTATGAAGAGCTTCTGACGTTGATCCAGAACAAGCTGTCGTTGCTTTCGAGACAGCTGCATATCCGTTTCCGTATGGGCGTCTATTCGCGGGTTGAGCATGAGCTTTCCATGGAGGAGCGCTTCTCCAACGCACGGTTTGCCGGGAATACGCTTCGGGGAAACTATATGCGCTCCATTGCGTTTTATGATATGTCCCTCAGAGAGCGGTCGATCTTTTTAGAGCATCTGGTAAATGATATTCACCAGGGATTAGAGCAGAAGCAGTTTACCGTTCATTTTCAGCCGATCTATGATATTTCGGGAGAGGAGCCGGAGCTTTCAAGCGCAGAGGCTTTGGTCCGCTGGGAGCATCCGCAGTACGGGATGATCCGGCCGAGGAGCTTTCTTACGGTCTTTGAGGAGAATGGTCTGATCAGTATGCTGGATCACTATGTACTGGATGAGACGGTAAAGCAGCTTGGAGTCTGGCGGATGACGACGGATTTAAAAATCCCTGTTTCCGTAAATATCTCCCGTGTGGATCTGTATGATCCGGAGCTTGCGGACTATCTTCTGGAGGGCCTTAAAAAGAACGGACTTTCGGAAAAGGATCTGATGATCGAGATCACCGAATCCGCCTACGCAAGCGACAGTACGCAGCTGGTCGAAGCGGTGGAACGGCTGCGCTCCAACGGTTTTCTGGTAGAAATGGACGACTTCGGGGCAGGCTATTCTTCCCTGAATTCGCTCGCGACCATGCCGGTGGACGTTCTGAAGCTGGATATGGCTTTTATTCAGAAGATCCACGAGGATGAGAAGGTCAAACGGATGGTCGGACTGATCATGGAGATGGCGGAATTCATCGGGGTCCCGGTAGTCGCCGAGGGCGTGGAGATCGCGGCACAGTTCGATCTTTTAAAGGAAATGGGGTGCCGCTATATTCAGGGGTACTATTTCTCAAAGCCCCTCCCGCCTTTGGAGTTTGAGGAGTACGCGGCCGATCTGGGGCTGTAGTTGAAAAGAAAATTCAACTTATGCTTGCATTTCAAAAAAAGTTTTGTTATTATATCAGAGTTGCAGCATAACAGGTAGGGAGGTGTAGTCATGGCGAAGTGTGATGTATGCGGAAAGGGCGTTCATTTCGGAAATAACGTGAGCCATTCACATAGAAGATCGAACAGAATTTTCAAGGCTAATGTCAGAACAGTAAAGTGCAAAGTGAACGGTACGCCCAAGACGCTTCATGTATGTACGAGATGCTTGAAGTCCGGCGCCGTAGAACGTGCCTGAAACAAGTATATATTGAAAGAGACAGACAGACAGTCGATCATCGGCTGTCTTTTTTCTTTTCAATTATTGTATAAAGTGCTATAGTAAATATGGAATAGGAAACGAATTTATTCGTTTCCTATTGCGCCGATTGCGGAGCGCTGAAAGCGCTTCCTTGCCGCAATCGTGCGCATCAATAATTATAGTAAACGAATTTATACCGGTTAACGATTATCGTTGCCGATCAACCAGACTCGCAAACGCAATTCCAGTACGTTTGCTTTATCAAAAACGGCAATTAATTGCGTTCGCGAGTATATTCGTTTACTATATATGCCCTCTGCTTTTTCGAGGGTGCCAAAGCATATCAAATCCGTACAGAAAAGAAGGCTCTATATGAATGTGATCATAGTTGGCTGCGGAAATGTAGGCGCTTCGTTAGCCGCAAAGCTGAGAAACGATAACCACAATATTGTCGCCATCGACCGGGACAAGAATCAGGTCGACGCGCTGGCGGATGAAGAGGATCTGATCGGTATTGTCGGAGACGGCCTGAATTATCAGGTTCTTTTGAAGGCCGGGATCGAGCATACCGATCTTCTGATCGCGGTAACCGGGTCCGATGAGCAGAACCTCCTCTGCTGCGTTATGGCAAAGCGTTCGGACCAGAACTGCCGTACGATCGCCCGGGTACGAAATCCGATCTACAATACGGAGGTCAGTTATCTCAGGCGTGAGCTGGGACTTGCTCTCATCATCAATCCCGAGCTGATCGCGGCCGCAGATATCGCGAGAAAATTCCAGTATCCCGACTCCATCGGGGTGGAAACCTTTACGAGAGGGCGGATCGAGCTGCTGCATCTTCAGATCGAAGCGGACAGTCCTCTAAAGGGTGTAATGGTCGGTCAGGTCAAAAACCGCTTTAAGTACAATATCCTGATCTGCTCGATCATCCGGAACAAGGATCTCATCATACCGGGTCCGGACGAAACGCTGCGCGAGGGGGATGAGCTGATGATCTCGGCGACACCCAAGGATGCCCACGCGTTTTTCAAAAAGATCGGCCTCTACAAGCATCCGATCAAATCCGTTCTCATCGTCGGCGGCGGGACGGTCGGCTTCTATCTGGCCAGGCGTCTGACGGAGGTCGGTATCCGTACCAAGGTCATCGAGGCGGACGCTGCAAGATGTGAGCTGCTGAATGATGAAGTTCCCAAGGCGATCATGATAAACGGCGACGGGACTGATGAACGGCTCCTCCTCAGAGAAGGCATCGGCGGCGTCGGCGCGTTTGCCGCTCTGACCGGGATCGATGAGGAGAACGTTATCCTGACGCTATTTGCGAAAAGAGTTTCCCACGCCAGAACCATTACAAAGCTTCGCCGGATCAACTATACTGAGATCATGAATAATCTCCAGGTCGACAGCGCGGTCTTTCCAAGCCTCCTGACGGCCGAATATATCGCGAAATACGCTCAGACGATGTTTACCGGCACCGGGGGAAAGGTAGAAAATACCTTTGAGATCATGGGCGGAAAGGCAAGGATCTACGAATTCTTTATTACGAAGGATCATCCGTATACCGGCGTTCCGATCTCGCATCTTCGGATCAAAAAGGGAACGATCATCTGCGCGATCACCCGGAATGAAAAGCTGATCATCCCGGTCGGACGGGAGGAGGTAAAGGTCGGCGACAATATTATGATCCTGACTACATCAACTGAAATATCTGAATTTAAGGACATCATTGAACAATGAATCTGAAGGTTGTTAAATATATCATCGGCTGGATCCTGGTCTTTGAAGGGATATTTCTGCTTGTCCCGTTCATCGTCGGGCTTGTATACAAGGAATATCACGAGAGTATCGTATATATCGTGGTAGCTTTATGCAGCGCGCTGGTCGGGTTTCTTGCGATCCGCCGCAGAGGAGAGAACCTCTCCGAGCAGGTCTATATCAGAGAGGGCTTTGCCTCTGTCTCTCTTGCCTGGGTAGCGCTCAGTATTTTCGGCGCTCTGCCTTTTGTTTTTACGGGGGAGATCCCGAATTTCATCGACGCGCTGTTTGAAACGGTCTCCGGCTTTACGACCACCGGTGCCTCGATCCTGAATGATGTCGAAGCGCTTTCGCATACCAGCCTCTTCTGGCGGAGCTTTACCCACTGGATCGGCGGCATGGGCGTTTTCGTCTTTGTTATGGCTGTCGTTCCTCTGGTCGGGAGCCACAGTATGAATCTGATGCGCGCGGAGAGCCCGGGTCCTACGGTCGGAAAGTTCGTGCCAAAGCTGCAGACCTCTGCCATGCTTCTCTATCTGATCTATATCGGGATCACGATCATCGGCCTGATCTGTTATCTTTTGAGCGGGATGAACTGGTTCGAAGCCCTGACGATGATTTTCGGAACGACCGGAACCGGGGGCTTCGGGATCTATAATGACTCCATCGGTTCCTTTACGCCCCTGCAGCAAAATCTGATGACCCTGTTTATGATCTTAAGCGGGGTAAACTACAGTGTCTATTTCTGCATCGTTACCAGATCTTTCAGCGATATCCTTTCGTTTGAAGAGGTTCGCTGTTATTTTCTGATTGTCTTTGCCAGTACGGCGGCGATCGCCTGGAATATCCTGCCGATCTTCGGAAAGCTGTCGGTCGCATTACGGCATTCGGCCTTTCAGGTTGCTTCCATTATTACGACCAGCGGATTTTCCACCGTGGATTTTGATACCTGGCCGGAGCTTTCCAGAAATATCCTGATTCTGCTTATGATCATCGGGGCCTGCGCCGGAAGTACCGGCGGCGGAATCAAGGTTTCCCGGGTCCTGATTTTGATTAAATCCATCGGCAAGGAGATCCGCTCCATCATCCATCCGCAGCATGTCAAAAAACTCTATCTGGACGGAGAGAGTCTGCCGGAGGAGACGCTTCGTTCTACCAGTGCCTATGCCGCGATCTATTCCATTATTCTTCTGGGATCGTGTTTGCTGATCGCTTTCGACGAGCTGGACTTTACAACCAACTTTACCGCTGTTCTTGCTACCTTAAATAATATCGGCCCCGGGCTGAACCTGGTGGGACCGACGCACAGCTTTGATGTCTACAGCTATTTTTCGAAATGTATCCTGATTTTTGATATGCTTGCGGGAAGACTCGAGCTGTTCCCGATCCTGATTTTGTTCTCCCCGTCGTGCTGGAAGAAATATTAACTCTTCAGAATCAAGCGGATTTATTGAAAAATGCGGGACGAATACTTGTATTCAGTACTGTATTTTTCAATAAATCCATTTGGCGAGAAGCCTAAACGAGGGAAATTAAAGGTTTTCCGAGTCCTGGTTTTGAATCGTTATGATGATTTTTCTATCGTCAGATCATTTGCTCCCTCTCATGCTTCCACGCAAGGAAGCTGTAGAATTCCAATGGCCTTGAGAAGTAGTAGCCCTGAAAGGCCGTTACAGGGTACTGCCTCAGGACCTCGCACATCCCCTCGGTCTCGATCCCCTCGACACAGACGGTCGCTCCGTAGGTCATCGCCGCGTCGGTAAAGTCCTTGATCAGATTCTGCTCCTTGATATCGTCCTCGATCCGGGCAACGAAGCTGCGGTCGATCTTGATCGTATCAAAGGGCAGCTGCATAACAAGACCGATCGAAGAGAAACCGGTCCCGAAATCGTCCAGGGCAAAGCGGACCCCATGCTCCTTTAAACCGAGGATCACGTTATGCAAAAGCTCCAGATCCAGAAGCCGGCACCGCTCCGTGATCTCAAGACAGAGCTGCTCTGGCGGATATTCCGTTTCCTGAAGGACATCTAAAACCATATCGATAAAATCCGGCTTTTCAAGCTGCGCATAGGAGAGATTGACGTGGATCATAAAGCCAGGCACAGAGGGCAGGATCTTTCTTGCATCCTCAAGCGCGGTCTGAAGGATCCATCTTCCGAGATCCGGGAACAGCGAATCCTTTTCCAAAAGCGGGATAAACTGATCCGGCATTACGATCCCGTACTCGGGAC
Source organism: Lachnospiraceae bacterium (assembly GCA_017444015.1). Lineage (GTDB taxonomy): Bacteria > Bacillota > Clostridia > Lachnospirales > Lachnospiraceae > UBA2868. The sequence continues at coordinate 16,234 of JAFSXN010000012.1, forward strand.
TTCTCCAGCGGATCAGAGCCTCAGCGCCGGTCAGTTTTTCGGTTTTCGCGTCAACCACCGGCTGATAGTAGAGGCAGAAGCCCTTGTAGTTCTGTAAGAACGAGGCCCGGATGATATGCAGCTTCTCAAGCTGTTTCTGATTGTCATTCGTCAGGTCGTTATAAAACTCTACGAGATCCCCGTTCCTTCGGACCTTCGACTCCGCGTAGGCGTAGTTCAGACAGGTAAAGACCGTCGGAACATCCACGGAAAAATCATCGAGAGAGAAGAGACCACCGTTCAGATCCAGGATGATCCCCTTGTCATCGACGACAAAGCCCTCCCGGAAATGGGTCCGGAACGCTTCATAGTTCTCCGCAAGCTCCCGAATGGACAGCGAAGTACTCAGAATGGCGAATTTGGTTCCGTCCAGCCGATAGACATCTCCCCGGTCGCCTAAATGATCCAGTATATAACGGCCGAAGCGCTGCAATACCTGATTGCCGAACAGATAGCCGTGGATCTCGTTGAAAGCATGATCAAATTTAGTATATCGGTTGTATAAATCGCCGTCAAATATAGACTTTTTTGGCGATTTGCTCGTTATCTTATGGCACCTTGAAAAACAGGTGCTCATAAGATATACTATAGAAACGAAGAAGACGCTTTACCGAGAATAGAACGGGAGGTACAAATATGAAGGGTAAGATCAATACGCCGATAGAGAATGTTTCTATCAATACCGAAGTCATAGCGCAGTACGCGGGTACCGTAGCGATGGAGTGCTTCGGGATCGTCGGAATGGCAGCGGTCAGTGTAAAGGATGGCTTTGTAAAGCTGCTTCGCAAGGAAACGCTGACGCACGGGATCAATGTAAAATTCGAGAATGACGTTCTGAAGCTGGACTTTCATGTGATCGTCGCGTACGGAGTGAGTATTCAGGCCGTAACGGAGAATCTGATCAGCAATGTCAAGTATAAGGTGGAGGAATTTACCGGTTTGAAGATCGAATGCATCAATATCTATATCGAAGGCGTTCGTGTCATAGATTAATACCTGCAGAATCAACAAGGAGGAACCTCAGATTGGATATAAATACGATTGACGCCCAGGCGCTGTCCAGGATGTTTTTGGCGGGAGCGAAGGCGTTGGAGGCAAAGAAAGCGCTCATCAATGAATTGAATGTATTTCCCGTACCGGACGGAGATACGGGTACCAATATGACGTTAACGATCATGTCGGCGGCAAAGGAAGTCGTATCATTGCCGGAAGTGAAGATGGATACGTTAAGCAAGGCTATGTCCTCGGGCTCGCTTCGGGGAGCCAGGGGAAATTCCGGCGTGATCCTGTCACAGCTGATCCGCGGCTTTACCAAGGTCGTTAAATCGGAGGAGCAGTTAGACCGGACGATCCTGGCAAACGCGATGCAGAAAGCCACAGAGTCGGCCTACAAGGCGGTTATGAAGCCCAAGGAGGGGACGATCCTTACGGTGGCAAAGGGCGCGGCGGAGAAGGCGGCGGAGCTTTCGAAAACGGAGGGGGATCTTTCTACCTTTATGGAGGAGATCATAAGGCACGCGGAGTATGTACTTTCCCAGACCCCTGAGATGCTGCCGGTCTTAAAGCAGGCAGGCGTCGTGGATTCCGGTGGACAGGGGCTTGTAGAGATCTTTAAGGGGGCCTATGACTGTCTGTGCGGCAAGGAGCTGGATCTGACCATCGGCGAGGAAACGGAAGCGGAGGAGGAGCCGGAGGAGGAGACCCCGAAATTTGCTTATATCGTCCGCTTTACAGATAAAATAACAGATGTTTTTAACGCAAAGAACGAAGAGGACTTCAAAACCTATCTGAATTCTCTCGGGGAGGAGCTTTCCTATGAGTCAAAGGACGGGATCGTCCGCGTATCGTTACATACGAACGACCCCGGACTCGTACTTCAGAAGGGCTTAAAATACGGTATTCTTGCAGAGGTTTCCGTAGAGAATACCGCTCCGGTAGATCTGACGCCGGATCCGTCCTTCGGGGAGCTTTCAAAGAAGGAGGCAAAAAAGGCCGAAAAGGAAGCGAAAAAGGCGGAAAAGGCAGCGAAAAAGGAAGCAAAGAAAGAGGGCGAAAAGGAAGCAGAGGAGCCTTCCATAGAATACACCGAGGAGCCTAAGGAGGAGGAACGTCCGGTATTTACCGAGCCTCCGAAGAATATCGGCTTTATTACGGTTTGCGCGGGAGACGGGCTGACGGAGATCTTTGAGGGACTCGGCGCGGATTATGTAATCTCCGGGGGACAGACCATGAACCCCAGCACGGAGGATATGCTCTACGCCATCGACCGGGTCAACGCGGAGAATATCTTTATCCTGCCTAATAACAAGAATATCATCATGGCTGCCAATCAGGCGAAGCTGATGTCGGACGAAAAGAATATTATTGTTATACCGACAAAGACGGTGCCGCAGGGGATTACCGCCCTGATCAACTATTCCATGGACGCGGGCGCTTCGGAGAACGAGCAGCTCATCAATGAGGGGATCGCAAGGGTCAAGACCGGTCAGGTAACCTACGCGATCCGGGATACGATCATTTCCGATATGGAGATCAAGCAGGGAAATATTATCGGGATCGGGGATCACGATATCCTTTCTGTCGGAGAATCCGTTGAAAAGACCGCGCTTGAGATGCTTCAGAAAATGGTGGATGAGGAATCGGAGCTGATCAGTATCTATTATGGGATCCAGGTCGAGGAGGAGGCCGCCAATGCCTTTGGCAAGGAGGTCGAGGAGCGCTTCCCGGACTGCGACGTAGAGCTGCATTTCGGAGGGCAGCCGGTTTACTATTATATAACATCCGTTGAATGACAGAGTTTAACAAAGACATTACAGAAATAAAGGGCGTGGGAGAAAAAACCGCGGAGCTGTTCCATAAGCTCGGGGTTTTCTCATGTGAGGATCTGCTGTATTATTTCCCGAGGGATTATGTCCGGTATGACGACCTCGTTCCCCTTTCCGGGGAAAAACAGGGAGAGGTTCTGGCGTTTAAGGCGGTCGTTGAGAAACGGCCGCTTCTTAGGAGAGCGGGAAGGCTTACGATCGTCTCGGCAAAGCTCTATCAGACGGAAACGAGGGCGGAGATCGATGCCATCTGGTTCAATCAGCCGTATCTGACGCGGAATCTGAAGCCCCGGAGCAGCCATATCTTTTACGGCAGGCTCTATCAGAGCGGAAAGAGGCTTTGCATCGACCAGCCGCTGATCTTTACCGAGGAGCAGTTTGAGGAGATCAAAAATTCTCTCCAGCCGGTCTATCCTCTGACCAAGGGCCTCAGCAATAATACGGTAAAAAAATCCGTAAAGCGCCTTTTGACGGATATTTCTTCGAAAGAAGATCAGGCGGATTTTACCTCGATCCATTTCCCGAAAAGTTTCGAGGAGCTCAGACAGGCCAGAGAGCGGTTTGTCTATGATGAATTTTTCCTGTATCTGCTTCGGCTTCGCAGATTAAAGGACGAGAACGCAAGGGCAAGGAACGACTTTGGACTTGTCCCTGTTCCCGAGACGGAAGAGATCATCCGGGGGCTTCCCTATTCTCTGACCGGGGCGCAGGAGAGAGCATGGCGGGAGATCGAAAAAGACCTTACGGGGAGCTTTTCCATGAACCGTCTCGTACAGGGGGACGTCGGCTCCGGAAAAACGATCATTGCCTTTTTAGCCGCGGTAATGACGGCGATAAATGGGTGTCAGTGTACGATCATGGCACCGACCGAGATTCTTGCTTCGCAGCATTATGAAGCTCTGCAGGAGCTATTTGAAAAACAGGGGCTTTCCGGGCGGCTTTCCTGCGTGCTGTTGACAGGCTCTATGACGGCTGCCCAGAAGAAAGCGGCAAGAGAGGAGATCTCAAGCGGAAGGGCCGGCGTGATCATCGGGACGCAGGCGTTGTTTCAGGAAAAGGTCGTATACCACCGTCTGGCTCTGGTTATCACGGATGAACAGCACCGCTTCGGGGTAGCTCAGCGAGAGGCGCTGCGGAACAAAAACAGCGAAAGTACGCCGCACGTCCTTGTAATGAGCGCGACGCCGATTCCAAGGACCCTTGCGATTATTCTGTACGGAGACCTGGATATCTCCGTGATCGACGAGGTCCCCGCAAGGAGGCTTCCGATCAAAAACTGCGTTGTAGGGGAGGCCTATCACGAAACGGCGTATCGGTTTATGGAAAAACAGATCCGCGAGGGCCGTCAGTGCTACGTGATCTGTCCTTTAGTCGAGGAGAGCGAGGGGGTCTCCGCAAAGGATGTAAAGACCTATACCGAGATTTTACGGAGCCGTTTTCCTTCGGATATCGGGATCGGCTGTCTTCACGGAAAGCTGCGGGCCCAGGAGAAAGCGAAGGTGATGGATGACTTTTACAGCAACCGCATCCAGATCCTCGTATCAACCACCGTAGTCGAGGTCGGGGTCAACGTCCCGAACGCGACAGTCATGATGGTGGAAAACGCGGAACGCTTCGGTCTGGCCCAGCTCCATCAGCTGAGAGGTCGGATCGGACGGGGCGAGTGGCAGAGCTATTGTATTTTTATAAACAGCGATGAAAAATCGGAGAATAAAGAGCGTCTCGAAATCCTTGTTCAGAGCAACGACGGGTTTTATATCTCCGGAAAGGACCTGGAGCTGCGGGGCCCGGGAGAGTTATTTGGGGTAAGGCAGAGCGGCGAGCTGACCTTTCGGCTCGGAGATATTTATTCAGACGCGGCGATCCTGAAGCGGGCTTCGGAAGACGTGAACAGGCTTCTTTCGGAGGATCCTGAGCTTAGCAGAGAAGAACATGCGGGACTTCGGGAGAAGCTTAAGCGGATGACGGAGACGGAGGGGGAGACGGCGCTTTAGATTTTGAAGGGTTAAAGAGGTATACGATTCTGAATTGATATGGGAAATATGAAAAGCATATTTTCCGTACAAATATGAAAGGAGTATTAAAATGGCAAGAAAAGTAGTTTTGGCAGGCGCGGTCAGGACCGCGATCGGGACCATGGGCGGAGGTCTGAGCAGTGTTCCGGTTTCGGAGCTTGGAACCATCGTGATCAAGGAGGCGTTGAATCGGGCAGGAGTTAAGGCGGATCAGGTCGATGAGGTCTATATGGGCTGCGTGATCCAGGCAGGACAGGGACAGAACGTTGCCAGGCAGGCTGCGGTCAACGCAGGGATCCCGGTAGAGGTTCCGGCGACGACGATCAACGTGCTCTGCGGCTCGGGTCTGCACTGCGTCAATCTGGCGGCGAAGCTGATCTCTATGGGCGACGCGGATATCATCGTAGCGGGCGGTATGGAGAGTATGTCGAGAGCTCCGTTCGCGCTTCAGAAGGCACGTTTCGGGTATCGAATGGGAAATGATACCCTGGTGGATACCATGATGAGCGACGCTTTAACGGATGCCTTCGGCGGGTATCATATGGGGATGACAGCGGAGAATATCTGTGACGACTGGGGACTTACCAGGGAGCAGCTGGATGAATTCGCGGCAAATTCGCAGCAGAAGGCGGAAAAAGCGTTACAGGAGGGAGCCTTTAAGGAAGAAATCGTTCCGGTCGAGGTCAAGCAGAAAAAGAAGACTGTGATCTTTGATACGGATGAAGGGCCGAGACCCGGCGTAACGGCAGAGGGTATTTCGGGACTGCGCCCGGCCTTCAAGGAGGGCGGCAGAGTGACCGCGGCGAATTCCTCCGGGATCAATGACGGCGCTGCCGCGATCATCGTTATGAGCGAAGAGAAGGCCAAGGAGTTAGGCGTTAAGCCGATGGCGACCTGGATTGCCGGAGAGCTTGCGGGAGTTGAGCCCCGGATCATGGGAATCGGCCCTGTTGCCGCGACGAAGAAGGTCATGAAGAAAACCGGGATGAAGATCAGCGATTTCGATCTGATCGAGGCCAATGAAGCCTTTGCTGCTCAGTCGGTGGCGGTTCAGAAGGAGTTGGGCTTTGATCCCGCGATCTTAAACGTTCACGGAGGGGCTATCGCTCTCGGACATCCGGTGGGCTGTTCCGGCTGTCGTATCCTCGTGACCCTGCTTTATGAAATGCAGAGAAGAGACGCAAAGACCGGCCTTGCAACGCTCTGTGTCGGCGGCGGAATGGGCTGCGCGGCGGTTGTGAAGAGGGATTGAGTGTGAGCTGGACTTTATACTCGCGAACGCAATTAGCTGCCGATTACGACTAAGCAAATATACTGAAATTGCGTTTGCGAGTCTGGTTTATCGGCAACGAAAATCGTTAACAAGTATAAATAAGATATTCTGAGGATAAAACCTCCCCGGATGGTTCTGAATTGTTCGGGGTGGTTTTCTTTTTTTGAGGATAAGGAACCCTTTCCTTTAACTCGATTTTCTTTTGCTTGTCTTATTCAGGTAAACAGGGCAAACGCATACGCGCATAATAATTTATTGCACTGAACTGAATTTTGAATTATAATCGTTAAGTGCTTGGGCTCCAAGATCAATAAAGTGAGGAAGGTCTCAAAGCAGTACAGAAAATATGGGAAAAAGTTAGTTGACAGATATGGTTTACATAACGCATAATTTGACAGACAGACAGAC
>JAFSXN010000140.1 GCA_017444015.1 Lachnospiraceae bacterium
ATGAAATACTTTCGGTTTACCTTGCCGGAAAAGGTGTAATAACCCATTTCTGCAAGCTCTGCGTTCATTCGCTGAATGACTTTATAGGCATAGGCCTTGGAGACATTCATTTCTTTTGCGACTTCATCCGCGGTCATGAATAAGGTGTCCATGTGATCGCCTCCTTTCTCTGGTGGTGTTTTGGGTGCACTGCTCCTGTGACACCCTTTTGTTGTTTCCTTTGCCGCTCTACCCTCTGCTGCTTCCTGACAGGCATGTCCCCTGTTCGGCGCTGTGCCGTCCCCATTTCTGCGTCCAGGCCTTGTTCCGGGCCCCCTGTTCGGCGTTCGGCGGTAAGAAACTTATTTGTTTCTCCATACTCTGGGGCGCTCCCCCTGTTCGGGATCCTCGCGGTTTATCTCAGTTCACACGGTCATTCAGTTGTCTGCACTAAGCAATTATGCTTAGCTATCTACGATTATACTAAGCATATTTGCTTATGTCAAGTAGTCTCAGAGGAAATATTTAAACTTTTTTGCTTAATTTCCTCTTGCATTTCTGAGATCCATCCTGTATACTACACTTAGCATTTATGCTTAACCTTTTCAGGAGGTGCTATCATGAACATAGGGGAGCGCATCAAGCGTATCCGTACGCTGCGCGGTATGACGCAGAAGGATCTGGGTATTGCGCTGGGGTTCCCGGAGCGGTCGGCTGATGTCAGAGTCGCCCAGTATGAATCCGGCAGCCGGACGCCCAAAGAGGACGTGATTCAGGAAATGGCAAAGGTTCTTAAGGTCAAGCCAAAGGCTATCGCCGATCCTGACTACAACACTTACATAGGCCTCATGTACATGTTCTTCGACCTGGAAGAAACGTATGGGATCCATGTGGACGAGATTGATGGCGAACTCTGCCTCCGCCTGGATCGTTCCCACAAGGACTATACCGAGCTCTTCGATATGCTGCTGAAATGGAACGAAGCCAGAAAGAACGGCCAGGCTGATTTCGATTCTTCTGCTGCTTATGAAGAGTGGAAGCTCCATTACCCGCCCTCCATCCGTTAACGTCGGATAAACAAAAAGAAAAAGGCTATCTGAATCCACCTTGGATCAGATAGCCTTTTGTTCTTTAGAATAATCAGATTTAGATTACTGTTGTCATTTTGTTGTCATCGACTAAACAAATATGCTTGCAATCCGCATAAATATTGGGTTTCCGAGGTCGATGTTATTATTCGTACTCAATCGTCCCCGGCGGCTTGCTCGTCAGATCATAGAACACCCGGTTAACACCCTTCACCTCATTGATGATCCTGCTCATTACTGTTTGCAAAACTGAAAAAGGGATCTGGGCGGATTCGGCAGTCATAAAATCGATGGTCTGTACGGCACGAAGGGCTACCGCATAATCGTAGGTACGTTCATCACCCATAACGCCGACAGAACGCACATTGGTAAGTACTGCAAAATACTGGTCCGGCATCCAGGGCGGCAGCTGTCCGGAGAGTCCTTCCCCTTCTGCCGGTCTCAAAAACTCAGACTTCTGCGCTGCTTTACTGCTTACGCTCTTCTGCCACGCTATAACCGCCTTCTCTATCTCTTCCCGATAGATCGCGTCTGCCTCCTGAACGATCCGGACCTTTTTTTCGGTGATCTCTCCGATGATCCTTATCCCGAGTCCCGGACCCGGAAAAGGCTGTCTGTATACCAGTTTTCCGGGAATCCCAAGCTCCAGACCCGCTTTTCTGACCTCATCCTTAAACAGATCCCGGAGAGGTTCTATGATCTCCTTAAAATCAACATATTCCGGCAGCCCGCCGACATTATGGTGAGATTTGATCACGGCGGATTCCCCGCCCAGTCCGCTCTCGACCACATCCGGATAGATCGTTCCCTGAACCAGAAAATCTACGGCTCCGATCTTCTTTGCTTCCTCTTCAAACACGCGGATAAACTCTTCTCCGATAATCTTCCGTTTTTTCTCAGGTTCCGTAACGCCGGCAAGCTTCGAATAATAACGGTCTTTAGCGTTGACACGGATAAAGTTCAGCTGATAGGGGCCGTCCGGTCCGAAAACCTCCTCGACTTCATCCCCTTCGTTCTTACGAAGCAGCCCGTGATCTACAAATACACAGGTCAGCTGGTTTCCTACAGCCCTGGATAACAGTACGGCAGCTACCGAGGAATCCACACCTCCCGACAGAGCACACAGCACCTTTCCCCTGCCGACCTTTTCCCTTATCAGAGCGATCTGCTCCTCTACAAAGGAATCCATCCTCCAGTCACCCTTGCAGCCGCAGACTTCGATAACAAAACGGCGGATCATCTCCGTTCCGTTCACAGTGTGCAAAACCTCCGGATGAAACTGAAGAGCATATAAGCCCTTCCCTGCGTTTTCACAGGCAGCAACCGGACAGTCCGCCGTATGTGCAGTGATGCAGAATCCCTCCGCCAGCTCTGCAATCCGGTCAAAATGACTCATCCAGCAAACGGATTTCTCCGGGAGTCCCTTAAACAGGACAGATGATCCATCATAATGAATTTCTGTTTTCCCGTATTCTCCGACCTCAGGCGTCTCTACCCTGCCGCCCAGAACATGCATCATCATCTGTGCGCCATAACAAAGCCCCAGAACGGGGATCCCTTTTTCAAACAGTTCCTTCGGCGCTCCCGGCGCCCCTTCCGCATAACAGCTGTTCGGACCTCCGGTCAGTATAATTCCCTTTGGATTCAGCGCCCATATCTTATCCGGATCTGTTTTATACGAATATATCTCACAATACACATTGCTTTCGCGGACCCTTCTCGCCACCAGCTGATTATACTGTCCGCCGTAGTCGATGACGACCACAAGTTCCTTTTCCATAGCCATAACTCCTGCCTGTTTATATCATCTGATCAATGCCTGCCGTTTGCGGCCAAACCGTGTATCTGCCGCATGATCGCCGCCCGGGATCCGGATCTACAGCTTAAACAGCGTCCCGATGATCCCACGGCCTAAGGATGCTCCTACATTTCCGCCGATCTTTTTTCCGAACTTCCCTCCAAACGAGGACCCGAGAGCATTTCCAACCTCTCTGCCCAGGGTGCCTGCTGCCGAGGAGGCAACGTTTTTCCCCGCCCGTTTATAAGCCTTCTGCTTTTTCTGTTCTTCCTTTGCCGCAGCCTCGGCAGCCTTCTGTGCAGCCTTTTCCTCTGCGATCCTTGCCTTTTCCTCTGCCTTTGCCAGCGCCGCAGCTTCTCTTTCCGCCTGTTTCTGCGCCTCCTTTTCCGCTCTGAGTCGCTCCCGTTCTTCCGCTGCTTCCGCTTTCTGCCTCTCCTTTTCGGCAAGGGCCTCTTCCTTTTCTCTCTCCTTTTGTGCAAGAGCTTCTTCCTTTGCCTTCAGTGCGGCAGCCTCCTCTTCGGAAGCCTTTCTCTGCAGGAACTCATAGGCGGAATCCACAGCCTC
>JAFSXN010000141.1 GCA_017444015.1 Lachnospiraceae bacterium
CCAAGATGGAGCATCCGTTGATAGCTTTCGATAAACTGGATCAGTTCAAGCTTTTTCTGTTTGACACTGGCCTGCTCAAGCACATGGCTGGCATCGACAACAGCGCTATTCTTTTGAAAACAGATTATCAGTTCAAGGGTCAGCTGACAGAAAACTATGTGCTGCAGCAGCTTCGAGGACAGTTCGATGTTGAGCCTAGGTACTATTCCGATAAGAACAGCGAGATCGATTTTGTCCTGCAAAACGGTACTGAGATCATTCCCGTTGAGGCAAAGGGCGGTGAAGACAAGTCTGCCCCCTCTTTCAAAAAGTACATTAAGGAAAATCAACCCGAGCACGCTTTACGGTATTCAAAGCGTGGGTACAGGAAAGATGGTGAGATAACAAATCTGCCATTATACCTCGTAGGAAAGACCAGAAAACTACTGTGAGAGCGCCTTTATACTGAATCGGAAAAATGTGATTTTGGGAGCTGATATTTTCAGAAAAATGTGTATTGAATTGCACGCGTTCCTCATTTACAGTCCTCGCACACTTTTTCTGAGCGAATAGGCGTGTCTTCCACACAAAAAAACAGGGAATAGGCAAATCGTAAAAGCGTGTCAGTGACTCGGAAACCCGAGTATGCAGATACGCTTTTTGTTTAGGCATCGATTCAGTTTATAATCACATCTCTTTTTCCCCTTAAGAGTTCTCCTGATGAATATCTTTCCTTAGAAATGACTTCTATGAGGGTAAAATCCCTGAGAGTGAAAATATAATCAAATTTAGAAGAGGATTCTGCCGAACCCGCATATACCCGCCCCGCGTTTTGGGATCCAAATCAACGGATCAAACGCGAAAGGCAAGGGCAGCGGAAAGCGCACGCTGTCCTTCTCACATCCATAATTCCGGCTCTTGAGTAAAATAATAGTTTCAATATATAATGCCCTTAGCACTTACGCATTTTTTCAAAAATGGAATCTGCTAAGAGAGAAAGGATCTTATCATGAAAAAAGTTACTGCACTTTTGCTCATCTGCGTTCTGCTTTTGATTAGCCCTGGCGCAGTCAGCGCGAAAAGCGTGTTCCCGGACGTTTCGGACAGCGCCTGGTACGCGGAATACGTTTCAAAAGCGGTGTCCTCCGGCATGGTCGAAGGCTATCCCGACGGAAGCTTTAAGCCCGAAAAGCTGCTCAAATACGCGGAGTTCATCGCGATGATGGTCGAGCAGCAGACCACCGATGAGAAGGTGTCCCAGATCGATACAGGTCACTGGGGTATCCCTTATTACAACATGGGGCTTAAGCTTGGCTATTACTCTGAGGTCGAGATCCCGGCGGCAAAGCTTAACGACCCTATCCCCAGAAGAGACATGGCGCTGATCGCCGCGGGCTATCTCTTGAAGAACGCGGATCTTCCGGAAAAGGTCGAGCACAAAGCTTATCCGGACGTTCCCTATGAGGATGAGGACGAATATTATATATCTCTTTGCTCGGCGCTTAAAGTTCTTGAGGGCTATGATGACGGAAGCTTTAAGCCGGAAAAGACCTTAAAGCGCTCCGAAGCGGTCAAGGTCGCCGTTTGCTGCATGGAGCTTAAGGAGAAGAAGGAAAGCGGAACGGGCACGCAGCCTGTGCCCGGCGGGCAGGATCCTCAGGCATCAGAGCGTCCCACCGGCAGCGGTCCTAACGGATGGCCCACCGCATGGGAATTTTCTGATGAGCTCGTGACCTCAGGCAAAGACGCTGAAGCGGACTACATAACCCAGAATATTGAATCGATACTTGATCCGGAGAGGAAAGCGATACTGGATGAGATCCTTGCCTCTGTCAGGATCACAAAAGAAGGCGGCAAGTTCTATTTCAGCTACAGCCAGCCGCAGATCCCGGAAGAGTGGGAGAATCATATTCATCTAAGTATATATAATATCAAAGGCAAGGGTGTGTTTGGCTATGACAACCAAACAGGTGTAGGTATTCATCCTGAATACTGGCATGAGATTCGCAAGAAGCAGAATGTTAAGGTAGAGATTACTGGTATTGGAGGGACTCTGGAAGATAAGGCTATTAGTCTTCGTCTCAGCATGTCCGAGGTCGAGCCTAGTTGGGCATTTGGAAGCTTTACATATCAGCTCATAAAGGATATCCCTGAAGACATCATAACAGGAGACATCTTCCGGATCAGCACCAGTTTTTCAGGGGACTCCTTTATCCAGGAGACTCCTCTGGATCATGAAGGATTCATGTCCTGGAAGTAGGCGGAGGAGGGCAAAATGCAAAAGAAGATCC
>JAFSXN010000142.1 GCA_017444015.1 Lachnospiraceae bacterium
ATCCTGAACGATCAGCTCATATACAGTTACGTGACGGGTCTGTCCGATCCGGTGGGTTCTGTCCGTCGCCTGATCCTGGGCTGCCTGATTCCACCAGGGATCATAATGGATTACAATATCAGCCGCGGTAAGATTCAGCCCGGTACCCCCTGCCTTTAATGAAATCAGAAAAATCGGAACTTCATCATTGGCAAAGGCATCTACCATCTGCATACGCTTTTCCTTCGACACGCTTCCGTCGATCCGATAGTAGGCAAGATCCTCTTCCTTAAGCCTTTTCCCAATGATATCAAGCATCGAAGTAAACTGCGAGAATAGAAGGATCTTATGACCTCCAGAAACCGCCTGTTCTACCAGTTCAAGGCAGGCAGCTAACTTCGCACTTTCTCCCTTGTAATTCTCATACAGCAGGGCCGGATCGCAGCAGACCTGCCTCAGCTGTGTAAGCTTTGCGAGAAATTGCAGCTTTCCGGTGCGGAATTCAGCCGCGCTGACACTATCGAGCTGCTCCCTGATCTCTTCCACTAATGCACTGTATAGCTTTTTCTGCTCGCCCTCCATCCGAACCGTCACGGACTCCGTGAGCTTTTCCGGCAGTTCCTTAAGTACCTGTTTCTTAAGTCTTCTCAGAATAAAGGGATGCACCATATGTCTGAGTCTTTGAAGGCTCTCCTCATCTTTTCCGGAAACGATCGGCGTCTCATATTCGCTCTGAAATCTGGCATAGGGAAACAAGAATCCAGGCATCAGATAATCCATAATACTCCAGAGCTCACTCAAATAATTTTCGATCGGCGTACCGGTAAGAGCCATCCGGAAACCGCTGTCTATAAGCCTTACCGACTGGGCTGCCTGGGTCTTCTGGTTTTTTACAAACTGTGCTTCGTCGATGATCTCGTTTGCAAAATGAAGCTTTTCATAGAGAGTGATATCCCGTTTCAGCAGATCGTATGAGGTGATCCATACATCAATATTCGCGCTATCCTCAATCAGTTCTTTTCTGACCGCGACAGTTCCCGCGATCACCACCGTCGACAGCTCCTCCGTATAGGTCTCAATCTCCCTCTGCCAGTTATAGACAAGGGATGCAGGACAGACCACAAGGGTTCTGAGAGCATTTCCCTTTTTCCCTTCCTCCTTTTCTGAAAGCAGGAACGACAGGATTTGAAGTGTTTTTCCAAGACCCATATCATCGGCAAGGATCCCTCCGAAGCCGCAACGCTTTAGCATCCGGATCCAGTGATAACCTTCCGTCTGATAAGGTCTGAGTATTTTCTTAAGCTTTCCTGGAACTTTTTCAGCCAAGGCTGCTGACGGGTCCATCCTTTCCACCAGCTTACGATATTCCTCCTCCGCCTCAAATTCCACATCCTCTTTGCTGCCCAGGGTTTCTTTCACGTAGAGCGCCCGGAATGCGGGAACGCTTATCTTTTCCGGATCCTTTTTCCCGTAATCCTGATAGAGACCGGCCGCCGTATCCCATCCGCCTTTTTTTTCGTCCTCCAGAGAAATAAACTCACCGCTTTTCAGCCGGTAATACCTCTTCTTTTTCCTGTACGCTCCGAGGATATCAGCCATTTCCGTTTTCGATAAGCCTGTGCTTTTTAAGGAAAGGAGCATATGTCCGGACTCCACTGAAACGCCAACGTGAATAGCGGGTATCACACGTACACGGTTGTGCTTCAGTTTGTCGGTTGCAAGGACTCTTCCTATATTCTCCAGCTTTGGCAGCAGATCCTTCATAAAATCAAAAAGCCGCTCTTCATCTATCTCGGAATACAGAATCCCTGTCTTTTGATCCATAGTCTGAAACATCCCCGGCAGGATTGATGCAACCTTAGACTCTGCTTTCGAATTTCTTCTTCCGGCATTCGTGTCCCTGTCAAAAAGCAGGCATTCGAAATCCTGTTTAGGATACAATGCGTAAGGAGCGCAGGACAGCAGCTCTTCCGACGGGCAATCCAGACGGAATAAAAAAGAGGGGATTTCCTGTTCATAATCTTCCAGCTCCATCCCCCGGACACGGATCGAGCCGCATTCCTCAAAAACAGGGAGAAGATTTCTGCATACAGAACTGATCTCCGACTCCCGGATATACAGAGCATCCGTCCATTTCAGCATGGAAAGCAGCTCCTGGGTCTTTTTCGTACTTTCTGTACGGACTAAGAAAATACTTTCTTCATCATAAAGATAGGTATTTGTCCCTTCTGAATAAAGGATATTTACTGGTTCGATCTGGAGACTTGCCCCGTAAGCCTTTTTCAGAAGCTTTGCCTTAAGTCCCTTTTTTTCAAGCTCCACCGTATATGCAGAATACGAATCGCCCGTTGACGTTGTCGATACCGTCATTCCCTCACTAAGCTGCATAAAGCTGTCAAATTCCGGTCCTGAAAGGATGATACATTTCAGCAGCTTTCCCCCGACGGAGGTATACAGGCGATTTCTTAACAGCCCCTTCTGAGAAGCTATATCGAGCTCTGAGAGAAAATCCAGGATCTTAGCGGACTTTACCTCGCAATACTGGCGTCCCAGCTGAAAATCGTTTTTTCCGATCGTATACACCTCGCCGTTCTGATAAGCTTTCAGAAAATCCGGAAGATCCTTAACCTGTAGCATTCTCCTTCCGTTTCCTGCCTTAAGCTCGACAAGCATCTTCCCCTGATCCTTTTGAAGGACGCACTCGATTCGTACCGGATCCGAGAGGCTTATGTTTTCCTTCCAGACAGGAAGCGCCCCTGTTTCGCTCCCCTCAAGCAGGGACAAGAGCCTTCCATCCGTCCGCTTCAGGACTCCGGGGGAAAAGGGATCCTCGACACCGGTAAGATTGCTAAGCAGTGTTTCTAACCTCGTTCCCCGAAAAAAATCCTCTCCGTTTTTCTCTACTGCGTAAGCTGTAAGAAGGCCTGCCACATGGGGGCAACCATAGCCGTCCTCTTTATAGCTGTCACAGCTGCAGTTTGTTTCAGAAACCAGATTTGCCTGTTTATACAGTCGCAAAGAACAGGAACGGGTCTTACTCGCTCCCGAAATCCTCTGATCCTCCCATTCAGCGGACAGAAAAACAGTATCCTTCTCAGGGATCCGGTTCAGGATCTTCGTCTTATCCTGTGCGCGACCCGGAGCTATTTTTCCGTAATCCCTGCTCTTTCCGTCGTTTCTGTTCAGGTCTCCGGAAAAGTAAAGCTCAGCCCCTCTTACCAGCTCCTCCTCGGTAAACAGTCGAAAATAATCCCTGATGTCCATTTGCGGTTTCTAACCCCTTCTCTGATATTTCTTTACTGTCACAGCCTTTGTAGTCACAGCTTTCTTCTTTACGTTTTCTCTTCGTTTTTCTTCTCTTGCCTTTGCTGCCCTAAGTTCTTCTTCCCGTTTCCGCGCAAGTTCAGCCCGGTATTCCCTAAGCTCTTTTGGGCAGTTTTTCTCGGAATAACCGTTTAGTGATAACAGGGGCAGAATTTTTACCTCCTTTGTAAGGATCGATTCCACCCTTGCCAGAACAGCTTCCTTTTTTGAGTCCCACCGCAGCTTTTCCAAATTCCGTTCAACAACAGCCATTGTACCCGTTATATCCCCGTCCAGTTGAAGGGCTTTGACGATTGCCTGATAGCTCTCCTCGATCCGGCTGGAATCGTCCGAGTAACTATAACTGTAGTAATAGCTTCTTCTGTAGGTCCACTCACCGATGATTTTACGCAATGCTTTATCACTTTGTTCGGATAAGGTCAGTCCCCTTTCCGCGAACCTGTAGATTTCATTCGGCTCGGGAACAAAATAGGAAAGAGGATTATTCTGTTTAAGAATATATTTTACTCTGTCGGAGGATAAATCTCCCGCGTAATAATACTCAAATCCTTCCGAGGCGTATACTGTATTCTTTAAGGGCATATAGCCATGCTGTTTGAAATACGCTTCGATCTCTTTCTTTCCCAGATCTTCCGGCCGGATCTTCTCAAGTACCGCTATAAACTGTGGCATTCTGAAAACTCCATACAGAAGAGCACAGACCTTCAGCGCGGTTTCTATATATTTACTACAGATATATTCATGTTCTTTCTCCGTTCCGTACCATTCCTCATAGAAATCCAGAACCTCCGAAGCAATCCGGAGTCCGGTCTTTGGTATCTTTGACAGGAGACCCCTGTCGTAGAATTCAAAATAATCATCCTCCCAGTCTCCTGAAAGCTCCGGTTCCTTTTCGCTTAGAACCAGCTCCCTGAACCGCAGATACTCTTTGATCCCCATTTCATCAAACATTTCCGTTATGGCGCGTCTGTCAAATTTTCTGCAGAAGGAATGGATCAAATCGGGCTTTCTTGTAGCGCTGTCATAGTAAATGCCATACACATCCGCCATGCTTTTCATTTCATCGACCTTCAGAGTCGAGAACATCTGGATCATAGGCATACCAAGCGCCATATTGATCTCTTTGGCTGCTGTTTCCGGGGCAAAATACTTTCGTATGGAGTTATTGATCCTTTTTTCAGAAAACTCCAGATTCTTATCGGAATAATAGGTTCCATCCTCCGCCTTATAGGTAGAGGAAGCTTTGATTTCCTGCTGGATCCGGTTGATCTCGGCAATGTCCCATTTTTCCGAAGGAAGATTATAGCCGACTGCCAGAGAAATATATGGAAGGCTCCGCGCGCCTTCTGTCGTTTCGGAGGATTCCTTCATTACGTTTTCTACATCAGCAAAAAGAATAAGGCCCTTTTCACTCTTTTTCTTTCCTTGTTGCTCATATAAAAAAATACGTGTCTGATCCCCGGATTTTAGGATGTCCGAAAGAATCTCTTCCTGCTTTACCGGAGTATCCGTATCATCTGAAAGAAACAGTTTTCCCTCTTCCTTGCTTTCTCTTCCTACGGAAATACAAGCAAGCGCGATCAGATCTTTCGCGGTTTTATCTTCCGGAATGTGAACCTTCCGAAGAATAAGCGGGTTGGATCTTGCTACACTGACATTGATCGTCATCATATCTGCTTCAGAAACCTGCTTTTTCACCACCTGACCTCCTGTATGATTCTTCTTTTGATTATATGACATTGTCCCTTTTTTGTCAGTAATAATATCACCACTGGAAAAATGAAATATAAAGAAAGAAGCGGGCCTCTTATTTCAGAAACAGCTTTACAAATTGAAATAAGGAACTTATGTTAAGCTTCCCGCCCGAATACCCTCCATTGGATCAGAGAGGCAAAGGGGGAGGGCTCATTTTCATCCTTCACAAGGCTTCCGAGGCGAACGGATTCCGTCACGATCGGGGTGTCAAGAACAATGGCCTGGCAGTTTCCGGTTTTCTCCAGGGTAATCTCTCTTGTAATCCCGCCGTCGAAGGACAGAGTGGCATTTTTCCAGTAGTTGTCGTGGGGGAAATCGCTTCGCAGAAACAGATGCACTTCATCTACGCACACCTTTCTTCCGAACCAGAGATCAATATGAGAGGCGGGGTCGTTTGCGTTGCCCCAGGAGGTAAACGGATAGAACCCGTGCCCCGGAGTAATCAGAACGCCGTCGATCGTATTTCGTGCGGCAAAGATCGCCTCGCCCCGCGTTTCGACATTGGCGGTGCAGTGAGGATAGACTTCGTTTTCCGAGTAATAAAACGGAAGCGAGTTTTCTCCGGCAAGCTTTTCAGTATTTTCTTCCCGGACATCAAGCGGGTTTTCGCTCAAAAGCTTGTGGTCCGAAGTCTTTTCAATATAAAAAGCGGATAGCTGGTGAAGGATGCCGGTAAAGGCTTCCTGCGGATACGCTTCCTTGGCACTTCCGAAGGGTATGGGAAAATCGAAGCAGCCCTTCTTAACATAGACGCTTGCGGGCAGAAGGAGCTGATCCGCTTGGATACGGACAAAGCGATCGGAAAGGGCATAAACCCGGATCCGGTCCCCCGGCTCATAGCTTCCGTACCAGACAAGCTCCGTATGCCCGTCGTTTTCGCTGTGCTGCCGTACATTTCCTTCTCTGTCCGTGATTTCTATCGTAATCCGTTCTTTTTCCATTATATTTTCTCCGTTTTCGAAAGATCTTTATGATATAGGAAATGAATTTATTTATAGGAAACGAATTTATTCGTTTACGATAAGTATAGGAAGAGTCTGGGAGATTGTCAATCATCTGGAGGCAAGCTGCCCTGGCTGCCGTATCTGCCTGTTACTATTCACGGTTCAATAACTTTTAGGCGTACCAAATCAGCATGCGCCTTCGCATGCTGATTCCAGTTTCAAATTTTAAGTGGGATTATTTCAGTAAAGAGAAGATTTCC
>JAFSXN010000143.1 GCA_017444015.1 Lachnospiraceae bacterium
GAATCTGCAGCAGCTATTCCGATTTCCCTTTTTTATTCACGATAAAGAATCCTCGGCATATTTCGCCACGGCTCGGGAGATGCCGGCTCCGATGAAGATCATGCTGGCGCCGGACTCAATAAAGTAAAGGCCGATGAGTGTGCCCATAACAGCGGCAGGCACCGAAGGGTGCGTTACAGAATAGCAGCCTAAGATCAGTTCCAGCACGCCTAACAGAATGCCGATCACCGTTACGATCAAACCGGCGCCCTCCTTCCGTTTCTTTAAGACTGTGATGATCGACAGTACGCCATGGATGAAGAACCAGGCCGCAGCCATATAAATCAGAATGGCGCTGTTCATATTGACGATGGACGGAGTCCGGCAGCCGATAATGCCTAAGATCAGACTGAAGATCGCGAAGAAGAAATCCTTGTCATAGCGTTTTTCGCTGACTGCCCAGATGATACCGAGAACACCGTTTATGAAAAACAGTATGACAATGCTATATCCGAAGCCTAAGAAGGTTATTAACGGGGTAGTAAGCATGGCTATACCTCCGAAAATCGTCAGAACCCCCATGGCCACAAAGAGGATCGTTAAATTGTTGCTGCCTCTGCATACAGCCGATCCGGTGATGATCACACTGACGCCGGTCTCGATAAAGTAGAAGCCAACGAGTGTGCCAAGGGCGAGAGCGAGCACAATAGGATGCGCCACTGAGTAGCAGCCTAAGATCAGCTCCAGTACACCAAGAATGATACTTAGCACCAGCATGCCGGTTTCGCCATCCTCCCTCCAGCGCGAAATGGCTGCGAGTATAGTCAGGATACCGTGAATGAAGAAGAAGGCAGCGGCCATATAAAGTATCGCGAAATTGGTCATAGTTGCCGCGCCGGGAGTCGCGAGGCCTGCAATCCCTAAGATCAGACTGAAGATCGAGAAGCCAAACTCCTTATCGTAGCGCTTCTCACGAAGCCCCCGAATCAGGCCGAAGCAGCCCGAGATGAAAAACAGCAGAATGACGCAATAGCCTTCGCTCATAAAAGTCAGAAGCGGGGTTCCAAGCAGCACAAAGCCCCCCAGGATCATCAACACACCTATGAGCACGAAAATTGTAAAAGCTGACATAAAGAATTCCTCCTTTTATTTGAATAGCAAAATAGTCTATCTTTTATATTTTACAGTTATTTCAAAGTGGTTCAAGGGGGTGTGACAGAATGTCACACTTTTTTTAAAGCCCTTGACTTTACCGGAGGGATGACCGACAATGTAGGCCAGACCGACCGAAAAGAGTTATTTATGAAAATCAGATTATCCGATCATTTTACCTGTCGCAGAATGCTGCGATTTGCGCTTCCATCTATTTTTATGACGATCTTTACATCCATATACAGCGTGGTGGATGGGTATTTTGTTTCCAATTTTGCCGGAAAGAACGCGTTAGCGGCTATATCTCTCATCTATCCGTTTATCATGGTTTTCGGCGGAGTCGGCTTTATGCTGGGTACCGGAGGGACTGCCCTGATCGCTCTCTACTTTGGCGAGGGTGAGAAAGAAAAAGCCAACCGGACCTTCTCTATGCTGGTATATGTTTCTATTGTCCTGGGGGTCATTTTTGCTGTCCTTGGCATCTTATCGATCCGACGGGTCGCAATATTATTAGGCGCAACAGGAGAGATTCTTCCGCCCTCTGTCACCTACGGAACCATTCTCCTGATCGGCCTGCCTGCGTTTATGCTGCAATATGAGTTCCAGAGCTTTATGGTCGCTGCCGAAAAGCCAAAGCTTGGCCTGTATATCACTATTATTTCCGGTCTTTCCAATATGCTGCTTGACTGGCTGTTCGTCGGTATATGGAGAATGGGGATCGCCGGTGCCGCCATAGCTACGGATATCAGTCAGCTGATCGGCGGCGTATTTCCTGTTTTATATTTCATCCGAAAAAACAACAGCACCCTGCGCCTGATTCGAGCCCGCATTGATTTTAAAGCTTTAGGAAAAGCCGTAACCAACGGTTCTTCCGAATATATCGCCAGCATCTCCGCGTCTGTTGTCAGTATGGTCTATAACGTACAGCTTATAAAAATGGCCGGGGCTGACGGTGTTGCCGCCTATGGCGTATTGCTGTACGTCAGCGAGTTCTTCCTTGCGATTTTCGTAGGATATGCCATCAGCACGACCCCTGTCATCGGATATCATTATGGCGCCCGGGATCAAAAGGAAGTAAGAAATGTATTGGGCATCAGTACCCGTATCATAGGGATATGCGCGGTTGCCATGCTTATTGCCGGTGAACTGTTTGCGAAAACTGTATCCGATATCTATGTGGGGTATGACGACAATCTTATGAAAATGACGATCCACGCGTTTCGGATCTATTCCTTCTCGTTCCCGTTTGCAGCGATACCGATCTATTGCTCCGCGCTGTTTACGGCTTTAAACAACGGAGCTGCCTCCGCGCTGATCTCCTTTTCGAGAACCTTTCTTTTCCAGATCGCTTCCGTACTGCTGTTGCCGATAGTCATGGGACTTGACGGAATCTGGCTTGCCTCAGTTGTTGCGGAGTTTTTGGCGTCCATACTGTCCATATGCATGATCGCCCGAAAACGCAGGGGGATATGACAGAAGTATTATAAAAAATATAGCTGTGAGGTGAAAAATGAAAAAACTATTTACGATCGATGATTTTATGGTTGCCGCCATTGCGGCGCTGGGCTATGGCTTCGGTGAAACCATTGCGAGACTTTCCGGTTTATCGGAGCTGTTATGTGTCGCGGCAAGCTTTGCCCTCGGAATCGTGTTGGAAGAGATCATAAGCAAAATAGTCTTTAGCGAAGCTGTCCAGAAAAAGCCGATGAATCGGGTTCTGACCTATATTATCATTTTTATCATTTTTATCATCGCCCATTCTGTTTCCGTTGTCTGGATGGGTGTATCCATGCTCGATTATCTGAGTGAGGAATTCCTGTATGTGGTTGGTTTACCCATCCTCGGCTTTGTTGTGAACCTGCTTATCCGCGCGTATCGCGTTCGAAAGATTCGAAAGCTTTACGGAGACGGACGCGAGGGCTTTGTATTTGATGTAAAAAAGGAGGATATCGAGGAAGTAAACCGGCAGAATCAAGCCATCCAGGACGAATACGATGCGGACCTTTCGGTAAAGACACGAACCGGTATCTTTGTTGGGAAAAAATCACAGGATACCATCGTTTATCTGGGCATCCCCTATGCGAAGCCGCCGGTTGGCGAGCTCCGATGGAAAGCTCCCGAGCCGCTTCCTTCATCGAATGCCGTATTTGAAGCGAAAAATTTCGGCGCTTCGGCGATACAGGTCGAGCATCCGGGGGTGATCTTAAAGCATCACAGACAGAGCGAGGACTGCCTCACCCTCAATCTCTGTGTCGGAGCCCAAAAGAGCGAAGTAAAAAAACCGGTTCTCGTACTGTTTCACTACGGCGATTTTACCTACGGAGGAGCTGTCGATCCGCTGCTTGACGGGACTAATTTTGTAAACGAGCATCCGGGCATTGTAGTCGTAAGCTTTAATTTCCGTCTGGGGATCTTCGGCTTTATTGATTTTTCAGAGATCCCAGGCGGTAAAGCTTATCCGGATGCCTTAAATCTTGGCCTCCTTGACCAGATCGCGGCGCTTGAATGGATCAGAGAAAACATAGCTGCCTTTGGGGGCGATCCGGAGCGGGTCACGGTGCTCGGTTTTGAATCCGGAGCGACCTGTATCTGCATGCTTGCTGCCTGTAAGAAGGCGAAGGGCCTGTTCAAAAAGGCTGTCGTATTTAACGGCAGTCTGAAAATGACCTGGGACACGCCGCAGGGACCTAAAGACCTGGCAAAGAGTCTGTTAAAGGAAACTAAGGCGGAAACGATGGAGGAGCTCTGTCGGCTGGAAACGGATGCTTTAAAGGATGCGGCTCAGAAGCTGTGGCAGAATATGTGCGCGCCGACCTGTGACGGAGCATTGATCCCTTCAGACGTATACCAGGCCTATCGAAACGGAGAGGCTTCTGATATCGAGTTTATCGTTGGCATTTCCGGTAAGGGAACGAAGGTATTCAGGTCCTTTATCGGCGATCAGAGATATGCGCAATTTATATCAGCGGTTGTGACAGAGATGCAAAACAGCATGGATGATCCTTCCATTCCAGACGAACTGAAGGAGAATATCAGGGCACTGGCGGATGGTTCGATCGGGCCGGAAGAAAAATCAATG
This sequence comes from Lachnospiraceae bacterium, assembly GCA_017444015.1. Taxonomy (GTDB): domain Bacteria; phylum Bacillota; class Clostridia; order Lachnospirales; family Lachnospiraceae; genus UBA2868. Next base: position 4,211 of record JAFSXN010000143.1, read on the forward strand.
CTTATTGAACAATGGTTGGCTCTGGGCGTTTACCATGGCGCGGAAAAGCTGTCAGAGGGCGGAAATACAGTACATCTGTTATACTGGGATGAAGAGCCGCTGATCGAAAACCTGGGCTCAGGCACGGTGGATGTGACGGCAGTCTTACTCGGAAACACGGAAGCGCTTTCGATGTACGGCAATGTTTTGAACGCGGATCTGTCCGAGACGCTTCAGAGCCTTTTGCGGAAATTTATCAGCGGGAATCCCCTGCAGCTGTATCACAACGAGATCAAAGGCTTCGACGGCCTTACCTGGAAGGCGTTCCCGAAGGCGCTCATCGTCTCGGACGAAAACATTGTCTGCGATACAATAAAAGACCGATAACAGAGGAAAAGGGTGCTTATCGCACCCTTTCCTTACTTGCCTTATGCCGCCTCTTCCAATTCCTCTGATTCAAATTCGATCAGTTCCCCGGCTTCCTCTGCTGTCTCAGGCTCGGTATACTGGGTATCCGCCCTGGAGATCGGTTCGGGATAGATCTCGGTAAAATCGTTCTTCATAGAGATCGGTACATAACCCTGTTCTTCATACTGCGCTGATTTCTCTTCCCAGTTCTGCGTACCCCACTCTCTTACGTCATCATCGGCAACTACCATATAAGCAGCCGACGGATACGGGTTCCTCTCATCCAGAGCATAATTCATCATACTGGTATCGCTGCCGCTGTTTCCGAAGGCAAGTACGGGACGTCTTCCGATCTCCCTTTCGATCCAGATCGATTTATTCGCATTTAAGTTTTTCTGGATAAATCCTCCGGTAAATACCAGCTCATCCCCGTCGACGTACTTAAAGTCCATATTGGAGGACATATCCTCATAGCCCTTCACCTTGACTTCAAATTCGGTCCCGATCACGTGCGCGGGATCCACATAGTCACGGATCGGGGAATTGTCTACGATCGCCCTGGTCGTAGTTCTCTCGGTTCCGCTTACCACGTAGATCGTAAAGCCGTTTTCATAGAGATACTTTACTACTTCTACCATCGGAAGATAGAATCCGTCGATATAGCGCATATTGTTGAAGCTCTCTGTCTTTTTCTGCCCGAATTCCACGGCGTAGTCATAGAGCTCCTCCACTGTCATCCCCGCATAGGCTTTCGCGAAGTTTCTGGCAAGCTCTTCTCCTGCCGTATAGCCCGGCTTTATCTCGCGGGCGGCCTGCTTCAGCTCCTCGGAAACCCTCTCCGGATGGTCCTTCAGGCAGTAGTCAATAAACATGCATGTATCATAATAGGTAAAGAATGTCTCGCAGGTCAGGGTCCCGTCCATATCAAATACCGCGATTCGGTCTTTTTCCGGGATAAAGTCCTCAGACGTCTCATCTGTGGTTTTCTTCACAAACTCCATAATGGACTGCATCGCAGGAGCGGAAGAATTCCAGTAAGCAAGAGCGCTTCCATAGGTTTCCTTCAGTTCATCGAGCTTAGCAATGGAGCGATCGAACAGGTCGAACAGGTCCTCTTCGGAAATCAATCCGTCGTCGTTTGTCTCTACTCCCTCAAACTGAAGATCATACCGCATCGGCGGGTTATTAAGCGTCAGCACATCCGCGTTTCGGATCTGCTCCGTACTGCGATAGACCAGATTCACCCGGTACCAGGCCGCTCCGTCCTGATCCCGCCATCTCTCAAATAACAGCTTTACGCCAATCGGAGTCCTCGTTTCGATGCTCTCCGGCAGGGAATAGGGTTCAACGCCTAAAGCGCTCAGGGTTCCCATCACGGTACAATCGTGAGCGCAGAAGAAGGTAAACTTCCTCTCTTCGTTCTTTAACTCGCTCTCAAGCTCCTTCAGAAGAGGATTCGTGATATTGCTTGCGATAAGCGGCGCGCTGTGCCTCATCTCCAGGTATTTCGTCAGAAAACCGCCTATAGCAGCCCAATCCTCATCCGTCAGCTCGTGACCGAAAGCAGCCTTTAGCGCATCCGGCTCCTCATAGTATTGCAAAACCAGCGCATCCGCTACCTGACTGGCGGTTTTGATCGCTCCGGTAACATCGGGCTCCTTGTCCGCTTCCATTGTATAGCCGGATTCGTCGGCAAGCAGATCCCCGTATTTTCCCGCCTTATAAGCCTCGCTGTCCTCCATATCCACGGTATCCATGATCAGCTGAATGGCATCCTTTACTTCCTCCGAAAGACCCTCAAAGCCCTGATCGCCTCCCATAGCCGCAACCTGCGCTGTGGCATCCGCCGCGTAGGCATCCGAATAGTAATGCAGAACGGGCTCCATGAAATCTTCTGTGCCGTTTGCATCCCCGGGGTATTCTACGGATATATCCGCAAGCGGAAGCATCCCCGCCGCAAAGTACCTGGCGGTCGCCCGACAGCGCTGCTTATCCCTGGCATTGAAGCGTACCTCGTTCTCTTTTGGGATACTGTTTTCCGCAATCAATCCTTCCTGATCCAGCCATTTCCTGAAGTACTCTCCCATAGCCGTCTCCTCGATTCCGCCCTTTACGGTCAGCTCGCTGGAATTGGCCGTCCACTCTGTCCAGGAATTGGGCGTCAGTTCCTGCGGAACCGACCCGTTGCTGGATAAGGGAGCGCGCAGGTTATGCCTGCTCAGTACGACTACCTGCTCTAACGTATAATCCTCATCCATGGAATCGCCCTGCGTCCCCATCTCTGCGAACGCAGGGCACGTGAAGAGGAAAATAAGCATGATCGCTAACAATGATGAAACCAGTCTCTTTTTCATTACAGTCCTCCTGTTTCTACTAAAAATATGTCGGATTTTACATACCTTCTATAAATATGAAAGCATAGGAAGCATTTTTTCCGTCCACCCTATTATAACTCATTTCAGAGAAAAAAAAATGTGACAAACTGTCACACCCGCATTCCTTTTTCGGAAAGCAGGATCCTGGCGCTTGTCAGGCTTATTTTCTCATCATCCACCACTACGATATGGTATCCCATATTTCTCACACCAATTTCTTACGCAAAAATGCCAGAAGATCATCTCTGGTCGTTGATTTCAGAATATATCCCGCGGGCTTCAGTTCCATGACCTTGCTTACCGCTTTCATCCTTCCTTCAATACTTCCAAAATACCACTATACTCAAAGTTCCCCGCGCACTCACGGATCGCGTTAAGGCGCTTTTCATCCTCCGCCTGGAAAGCGTAGGGCTCAAGCTCAGCAAGGATCGCGTCGATCATATCGCAGTCCATCGCCTCCGCCGCCATCTGAAGTCCTTCATACGCGTCTTTCACCAGATATTCATCCGCAGGCGGTTTATCCCCTGTGCTCTTTTCTTCTGTAAAGAACTCAGCAAGGAGTCCTTTGAACTTTTTATAATCCTCCATAAAGGGGCCGTGATTCTCACGTATAAAATCAATATTGACGGTCTTTCCGGCATCCTCAAGAAGCTGCGCGTCATCGGCAAGAGATAAGGCACCGATCAGCCGTGCGGAGCTTTTTAGAGCGTGTACCTTGATGGTATAGTTCCCCCAGTCGCCCAAAGCGTAGTATCCTTCGATCTCCGCGGTCTTTTCCGGAATGGATTCATAGAAGATCTTTAAAACTGTTTTAAAGGCTTCCTCGGAACCGCTGTTTTTGATCGCGGCGGCTCCATCGATAAAGGGGATCCCCTCATACCAGGCAGGCTCCTTTTCTTCTAAGACTGAAGTTTCCGCTGGCTCCTGTATCCTTTGCTCCGGCTCTTTATCCGGCAGGGCTTTGTTCCCGTCCTCTCCTTCCGGTATTTCATCCGTCTGCTCTGTAAGCTCTTCTTCCGCATCCAGGGCAGCAGAGGCAAGCTCCTTTTCATCCTCAAAGAAGGAACCTAAATTATAGGATTTATTGCTCTTTACAAAGTAGAGTATCCCAAAAGATCCTGGGCCGCAGTTAGAAGATACGGCAGCGGAAGCCTGCTGAAAAACGATACGGTCAAAGTAGGTGGTCTTGCTGATCTCTTCCTTGATCCAGAGAAGCATCTCCAAAGGAACATCCGCATAGGTGACAAAGGCTAACTCCTCATCCGGAATAACATCTACGGACAGCGCCTTTTTGATATATCTCCGGTAAGCCCTTCTGGTGCTTCCCATCCAGAGTCCTCCGATCGCGGACCGATCTTCTTTCAGCTGTAAACAGGGATGAAGATTTAAAGCCTTGGTAAGAGCGTGCGCCTTCTTACTGACTAACTCCTTCTTTACCATAAAATCTGTGGTATCGATGATAAAGCTGCACTGTAAGCGCCGCTTTACCTCCTCAAGCTCCGAAATGATATTCTCAACCGGAATCCCCGCTCCCGCAAGCTTCTGCGCGATCAGCACTAAGATCCCCGTAGCGCTGGAAACACTTTCCGAATTGATCACGGTCACATTGTCAAAGGTTTTCGCGGCTTCCGAGGCAATCTTATAATCATCGCTCATACTCGTTGTTATTCCTTAAACAGACTCGTCGCAACCACAAGATTCATAGGCTCATCATCAACGATCAGGGCCCTTACATTCTTAAATACCGTCTTTACCGTGTTTTCGGAGGGCTCCAGCTCTCCCGCGTTATAACCGTCGTTTAGAATCCGGAGCACGGGATAGGCGTATAAAGGCTTTGGCATCAAAATAACGCCGCTTTCCTTGTTCAGTTTATAGTCCGGTCCGGCCGAAACGACGACAACGATCCCTTCCCTGCTCAGTTCATCGAAGTATCCTCTGTTTTCTTCATATTCCTCCTGTCCCATAAAGATATAATTCGCTCCGAGCTTTTCCTTCAGTCGCTTCACCTCATAAACCGTCTCCGCGGGATAAAGGGGAACATGGATCCCCGCCGCGAGATTCGCTGCCATCGCGCGGTAGAAATCACGAAGCCTCGGCACCTTATATTTATCCGGGCGGACGTGGAACAGAACGGCTCCCTCAAAGGAATTTGATAAACTAAGGCAGGGCGCGCCATCCGCTACCTTCTGCGGAACTGTCACCCGGACCGTCGTTCCGCTCTCTCTTTCGCTTTCGATCTTGACAAAGCCGCCCATTCTGTGGGCGAAGCCATATACGATGAAAAGTCCTAACCCAATGCCGCCGGAGCTTCTGTTTCTTTTTTTATTGATCTGATACATCCCCTCGGAAACGGAGTGGATCGCCTTTCGGTCCATACCGATCCCGGTATCCGTCATTTCAATGCAGAGATTGACACCATAGTCTGTTTTCTCCGTAAACATCCGCACATAGATCCCGCCGCGCTTCGAAAATTTCACCGCGTTTTCCAGAAGATGCCTGAACATCTTATGGAGCTTTTTGATATCCCCCCTCAGCTTCGTCGGGACTCTCGCGTCCAGGTCTGCGATCAGCTCCAGATCCCTGCTGTTGTCGTTTAAACGGAAGCTTGTTACGACATCGTTGATCAGAGAGGTACTCAGATAGTCCTCCTCCTCAAGGATCACCCTTCCCCTCTTACACTCCGTATAATCCTGAATATCCTCGATCTGGTATGCCAGACGGATCCCCGCGGTCTTGATGGACTCCGCTTCAAAGCCGATATTCCGCTTGATCAGAAGATCAGACATCCCGTTTACTACATTGACCGGGGTCCTCAGCTCATGGGAAATATTGGAAAGGAAATCCTCCATATCCATATCATTGGCTTCGAGCCTTTCCCTGTCTTCTCTGCCTTTTCTCTCTCCCTCCAGCCGTTCGTCGATCAGCATTACGCAAAGATAATAAATGAACAGGACAAAGATCGCGTGAAAAACCACCTGGGACAGATGAACGCCCTCCTCAGCCTGAATAAAGCCCGCCGCTACAAGGATCATCTGCAAAAAAATCACCACAAAGTATTCAAGCGCCAGGAGATTCATCATATAGATATGATTTAACATCGAGTAGGTAAGCATCACGAAGGCAAACCAGATCGCAAGATCCATATAGCCCGCAGGATGAACACCGCGGAAAAACAATCCGAACATAATAAGTACAAGATAGATCACGATCCGGATCGCATACGCCGGTTTATCTGAAATACTCATGACCCAGCAGAAAACCAGACCGATCAGTATGATCGGCGGTACCCAGAACTCCCAGCCCCGGATACACGACTCGACAATCAGAGCTAAGCCCCCGATCGTTGTGATCAGGACCAGTAGTTTTTCCTTCTTCTCCCTGTCTGCTGCTGTCATAGCGGTACCTCTTGAAATTTTGGCATAATCTTTTTTATTTTATCGTATAAAGTAGAAATAATATACCCGGAAGGGGAAAAAAGTGTTGACAATCTGGCACGCTTTTTTCTATGAAATGTCTTGTTTTTGAACAAAATAATTGATATAATATAAAATTACAGATAATTATCAGTTTTCGGAAAGGGTATTTTGTGAACTAAGACAATAGATTATGCTTGATTGGATAGATCTGATAAATCTTTCTGTGGCCTCCGCGGGGCTGATGCTTTCCATCCTGGGGCTTGTTCTTTCTCTGGTCTTAAGGTATCTTGACCGCCCTTCCCGCCGTTTTTTTGTGACCTTTTTCAGTATTCTGACCGCTTATGTCATTTCCGATCTGACCTCGCAGATCTCTCTGGGTCTGTTTTCTGAGAGCTTTTCCTGGCTTTCGGGAATCGCCATTTTTCTGGAATCCCTGTTTTCCTCTCTTCTGCTGCTCTTGCTGACAGAGTATCTTTTAAAGGAGCTCGGCGAAAAAAACGCAGGAGAAAATCCCCTGCTTCGGACTGTGGCAGTCATTTGGGGGATATATGTGCTGTTACTTATCATAACTCAGTTTACAACCGTAATTTACTATGTGACCGATGACAATATTTATGTGAGAGGTCCTGTCTATCCGGTTCTTCTGATTCCTCCGGCACTCATTATGGTTTTAAATCTGATCACGCTGATCCGAAAAAGGGAGCGGTTATCCGTGCGGACCCGGTACGCTTTTTTCATCTATTTCTTTTTTCCGCTTTTAGCAATGCTTGTTCAGATGCGGTTTTACGGCCTTCTGCTGATCGTTTTTGCGTCGTCCTTTTCCACATTTATCCTGTTTGTCACGATCCTGCTCGATCAGGTGGACCGGTTCGTCAGCCAGGAAGAAACTAACGCAAGGCAGCAGATCGATATCATGGTGCTGCAGATGCGTCCGCACTTTATCTATAACACCTTAAACAGTATTTATTATCTCTGCGATCTGGATCCGAAGAAAGCCCAGAAGGTCCTGACGGATTTTACGAATTATCTGCGCAGGAACTTTACGGCCGTAACAAAACGGGACCTGATCCCCTTTGAAGAAGAGCTGGAGCATACCCGTGCCTATCTTTCCGTTGAGGAAAACCGCTATGAACAGCTTCTATTCGTAGAATATGAGCTTTCGCATCAGCTGTTCCGCCTTCCTCCTCTGACGCTGCAGCCGATCGTAGAGAACGCCGTAAAGCATGGGGTGGATCCGCAGCTGAAACCCCTCTATATCAAAATCCGTACGCAAAGCACCGACAGCGAAAATATTATCATCGTAGAAGATACCGGGCCCGGCTTTGACGCTACCCTGCCGGATCTTCGGACGGCTCCTGAAACTCCCGGTGCTGCAGAGGAGCTATACAATGCCGACCATATCGGACTTGCCAATGTTTCAAAGCGTTTGCGTCTTAGCTGTAACGGAACCCTTGAGATATCAGGCAGGGAGGGAGGCGGAACGATCGTTACGATCCGGATCCCTGATCATATTTCAAAAAAAGGAGTGTAGAACAATATGGCATCTGTTGATTCATTTGCAGAAACCTTAAAAAATATACGGACAGAGAAGGGCTTCTCCCAGCAGCAGCTGGCAAGTAAACTGTTTGTAGATCGTTCCAGTGTCGCCAAGTGGGAGAATGGCAGCAGATTCCCCGATGCGATCATAATCTCCAGGATCGCGAAGGTTCTGGATGTGGATGTCAGCCTGCTTCTGGAATCAGCTTCTGTTGACGCGGAGGCAATGAATGTTATTGTTGTAGATGATGAAAATATATTGCTTGCGGGAGCAGTGCAGGTCATAACGGAGGTACTTCCCGAGGCCTCCGTTACCGGTTTTACGAATGCCGCGGAAGCAATGGACTTTTTCCGTAATAACCGGATTTCCTTAGCGTTTTTGGATATTGAGCTCGGGAAGGTAAACGGGTTGACGCTTTGCAATGAGCTTCTTGAGATCAACCCTCTTGCAACCGTTATCTTTTTTACCAGCTATCCGGATTATGCCCTGAAAGCATGGGATACGAGGGCCAGCGGCTTTCTGGTAAAGCCTCTTACGGTTGAAAGCGTATCGGAGCAGTTGGAGAAGCTCCGGTTTTTGTAATAACCTTCATGGCCCGCTTCATTTTACAGGCTCCGAAGGAAAGAATACTGTTATTCTCCGAACAGCAGACCTGCAAGCCCTTTTGTTACCTCTTCGGCCTGCTTGCTGCCTGTGCCGAAGGCTTCTCTGAAAATATTGTCCATGGCCTCATAGAAGGCTTCCAGAATTTGTTCTGTAAACTCCGCTTTAAGACATTCCTCGCTTTTACGCTTCTCCTTGTACAGGCTCTTATAATGACCATAGCTCTCAAAAAGGAATTTGTGCCAGTCAGCTCCAAGCAGATTCTTACTATATTCATTGTCGAATTCAAGGAGCTCCGTGCAGACATCCAGAGGAATATCCATGTAATAATACTTTAACAGGCTTCTCGTTTCTTCGGAATATTTTCTGAACTCAGCGATCTTATCATCATTCAGCGCGTCTATATCGGCAAAGTAATTCTCATACAGCCGCATATATCTGGTATATATACCGCGCAGGATCGTTGGAGACTCTTCTGTTTTCGGAGTTTCCCCGTGCATGATCTGATCAATTCTTTCAAGACTTAATTCAACCATTTCTGTCACCTCTTTCTTTATATTGATACTTGTAAATGTAGTCAGCCTGAAGCTATAACTAATCATCCTTCAGATGGATATTCCATCCTGTATTGATTTTATTTCTGACCTTGCCCTTGGTTTCCTCGTCCTTCAGATCCGGCCAGTCGATCACGGTGCTGGCATGATTGGTTACCAGGTGCGCTTTCTCAGCGCACAGGGCAAGCGGCGTATCGGCAAGAGAATCCGAGTAGAAGTTTTCGATTACCGGAAAACCATGGTCAATGATATACTTTGCCTTCTCCTTCGCATACATTATACTCGCGAACGCAATTAATTGCCGTTTTTGATAAAGCAAACGTACTAGAATTGCGTTTGCGAGTCCGGTTGATCGGCAACGAAAATCGTTAATCAGTATAAATAACAGTCTATTGGAAAAATTGTTTTATCAAAATCATATACGTTCATTTTCGCACCCCCTGTTCATTGTTCTTTCCGAGCCGGTCAAACAAAGGAAATGCCATCGGGTATACGCCCGTTATAAGGAACATTGTGACCGCGTATCGGCCTGTTCTGACTAAAAGAGCCAGGAGACTCGCTCCTGCAAGAAACTCCTTATTAAAGGGGAGCTTCAGAAGTGTGTTTACAACAAAATAGACTACAAAAGCGCCGAGAACCCGAAGAATCATTGCGGGAATTTTCTTCGTTTCCTGAAAATTCACATATTTCCGTTCAAAATGGATCGCCGCGATCGCGCCTGTCAGACACCCGAGAGCAGTAAAGAAATCCGTTGTGCGGACATAGAATAATCCAGGAAACGCGGAGACGATCAGGATCGTATGGTACAGCCACTCCTTATGTACATACCGGTCCAATAAGAGGAATATTCCCAATATGGCAAAACCAAGTACCCATCCGACAAGTACATCCGTGGGATAGTGCATCCCGGCTATAGGTCTGGAAATACCCACCAATACAGTCAGGACACCGGCAAGGATCCAAAGCCATTGCTTTTTTGCCTCTTTTGCCAGCCAAAAGTATAACGCCGGGATAGACGCGCTGTGCATACTTGGGAAGGAATAACCCTGCTCCAAAACACTCTTCTCCGCGGCACTCGAACCTTTTAGAGTCAGCGCTTCCACCCTGTCAGGATACTCCATATACGGTCTTGGCCTCAGTACGACCGCCTTGATCATCGGAAGCCACAGATTCACGCAGGAGGTGATCAGCGCAAGCCTCTGCCCCACTTCCTTTTTCCAGCAGAACATCACAATCAGTACAACCATTAACAGCCCCGTCTCCGCGCCAAGGAACGCCAGGAGCTCCACATAGCCAGCCAGACTGCCGATATGTGCCTGGAGCCATTCAATCAATCTCACTTCCCATTCCATATCCTATAAACCTCCTAATACTAATTTTTTTTTTTCCATACCAGATCCCTCGCTCTGCTCCGGTGGATCCCACTTGTATCCAAAAGCAAGGTCTTTTCTATTTTAATGGATTTCCCTCGTAATGCAAGAGGGTTTGCCGGAACTTTGAAAGGCTGATAATCCTTCCTGTCTTCCCAGCTTCTCTACCCCCGCGGAGACCGGGTTTTCATGCTCCCCGCAGTCATCCTGACATACTCGCCGGTAATGGTGACGACGTGAGGCTTTTTGCTCTGCACCTGCGCCATGGCTTTTTCATAACTGTCAATGAAGAAATCAATACTGTCCTTCATCCAGACCAGAGCGGATATTTCATCACCCTCCGATACCATCAGGCGCTTGTCCGCCATTGCGCTCGCGTCGGCGTGGCTGATCTTATTACGCACTTCGCCGATGTGGTAATAAGAAAACAGAAGATTTTGCAGCGTTTCCGTGCTGTCACAGGCGGTGAAGCCCGTAATCATAGAAGGATCTTTATTTTCAACGGACCCGGCTCTTCGTACGGCATAGACGTGCTGTGGATCCTCTCCCTTTTCTCCCGCGCCTCTTATTCCCCCGCGGTCATAGGTTTTAATGAAATAATGGTCAATATCTTCTATCTTATAATATTCATAGGGCTTAAGCTCCAGGCGCTTTTCGGCGAAAAGCCGCGCGACCTGGTCTATGCTCTTTTCATCATCGCAGTAATAGAACATTCCGGAATTCACCAAATCCCTGGGAGCCCTGGACTCGATCAGTGTCAGAGTCTGCTGATAGAACTGGTGCCGATATGCCCATTTGACCAGATCAATAAAGGGGATATCGCCGTCTCCGTCTAAAAGCGATCCGTAGTCTTCCCGAATGCTTTCCGCGATCACACTAAACATCATCCCATAGTAACCGAAATCCCTCCAGAGCTTTTCACCCCGAAACAGCTCCCGGAGACGAAGGATACCTTTTTCCACCTCAGGTATGTTGCACATGGAAAGCCCCACATCCACATGGCGCATAGCGTAAACCATACCCGCAAAGCTCTCATTGTGATCTCCGCTCTTCTGCCAGATATCCACTATCCTGTCCGCCTTGCCGTAATTCAGGAAGGAGCTGATCGCATGGAACAGCTCTGTTGCGCCAAATCCCGCAGTATCATCGCGTATGATCCCTGCCATCTTCCTTTGGAGGCTGCGAACCGTGTAGATTTTCTTAAGGCTGACACAGCTTTGCGGCATGGAAACCAGCATATCCAGCACGTTTATGACAACGAAAGTATCCGCGGCATCATCACTGTTCAGCAAAATAAACAGATTGATATCTTCCTCGCCTTCAACAATGGACTTTTGCATCGCTACCATACTGTCGACCCAGGCTCCGCTCTCCTCGATCCGATCTTCCGGGATCATACGGAGGCAGACTCCTTCATTGACAGGCAAAAGCTCCAGCTTGGCAGATGCCTTCAGTTCTTCGTACAGATAACTTTTTACCCATTGTTTACAGGAGCCGAACTTGTCACGAAGCTCAGGACAGGTATCAAAGAGCGTATCCCAAAAGTTCTCACAGATCGGATCGCTCCTCGAAAGCTCATCAAATAACCGGTTGAGTTTTTTTGTTTTCAACCCGGCATTTCTCTCCTGGTAGTCCCGTATAAAGCAAATCACCTTCTCCCGCTCGTCTCCGGACAGATGCTCATCCTTCCGGTCAAAGGGCAGCTCGTCCGCATATGTCGCAAGCCGATAGCGAAGCAGACCGTATGTGGAAGAAGGCAGCCTGTCCGTTTGATAGAGCGCGCTTCCGTCTGTAAGAGCGGCAGGCTTCAAATCATCTTCCTTGTCATAGGCGGCAGCTGCGCCGATAACGATGACCTCATCTATCGCATGTCTTGCTAACACTGCCTTTATACCTGCTTCAGCGTCTAAGAGCGCGTCACAGTAATCGAATCCAAATTCATTTTGAATGGAAAAAAACCGCACCGGCAGGTTGTCCTCAGCGGCACTTAAAGATGTCAAAAGAATATTTCTGGCCATTCGAAAAAAAGTCCTTTCCTGTATTTTAATGAATTTCCCTCGTTATGCAAGAGTATGTGACAGAATGTCACACATTATAAAGCCATTTACGGAGGTTGACCATATCGGTCAACGTAAAACCTCCTGCAGTGTCCTAATTATACACAACAGGAGGTCTTTTTCCAATCCTTATTAACAATCCCCTGAAATCGGAAACTTTTCTCGATTGCCTGCAATAATTCAGGCACGATGACATCAAGCGACTCATCATCCATCATCAAATCGTGCTCATGGGGCGTTTGAACGATACGAAGCTGATTTTGGGAGCAATACCGCTCATAATTCCCTGCTTCAAATTCCATCATTTTCTCCCAATATCGGCGGCTCTCCGCTGATATCTCTGAGGGGAGCTGTTTCGGTTTAAAGTACAAAGTTCTTCCATGGTAGAAAGTGGGGTGTGATTTACCATGTCCTCGGAGGTATGCGCAGCGTTTTTGATCATCGCTTCCAGCATACCGGATTCTCTGAGATCTGCAAAAAGAGGGCTCGTCTCAAAATAGTCCCGGTTGATCTCTGCAGGCATTCCCCCTGAGATTTTTCGAAGCTCTTCGTTTGCGATCGCGTGGGAATCTAACAGGATAAGAAGCCTTACGTCTTCACCGGCTGTTTCCAGCTGGCATGCTTTATCGGAATCCGGAAGAACTATATGGGATAAAAGCGGGAGAGGCTGTTTATTTATAATCGGCTTATGATCCGGAGTGTGGTCAAACAACAAAAATGGGAGGAATTTATGAAAAAGAAAAAGGTTATGGCGATGATGGCATCTCTGGTATTGACGATGTCCCTGTGTGCCTGTGGCAGCCAGGCTGCACCCGCATCGGATACCGGCTCCTCTGCCGGTACGAAAGCTGCTGAAGATGTTACAGAAAATGCGGAAATAACAGAGACTACAGAGAACGAATCCACAGACGGGGAGAATTTAGCAGTGATTCTGCCCGAGGATAACGGCGGTATAGCCGGTGTCTATAAATGGGTCGAGATGGAGAAAATGGGCGTCACAGCGAATCTTATTCTCTTTGATGATGGAACCGGCGTATTTGATATGCTCGGCGTCGTGGAATCTGTCAAGTACGATGACAATACCATGCAGACTTCCGGCGAAGGAGCGCTTCCTCAGAGCTACACATACGCAGATGGTACGCTTACGTGGACTGCTATAGACAAAACCGGAGAGCAGATATCGACCTTTGTCAAGCTGACGGCAGAAGAACTTGCCGCGTATGAAGCAAGAGGCATCGGTAATGCAGAATGACATATTGAAAACATGGCTTGGAATCTCAGATTGAGGTTCCAAGCCATAGGAAGCTAATATACAGATTTCTCCGCCGTCTTCATCTCTTTTACTCCTCTGGGTGATCAGAGTACATAATACTTGGTCAGGATATATGATAAGGTAAATCGACCTGCTTGTCAGATACAGTAATATTGGGTCAGGAAATAGGTCCTGTCCCAATCAAGGATCTGTCTCTCGGCTTCCTTTTCCGCATGGATGTCGAACTCGTCGAAGATCATGACCTGCTTGTTTTCAAGGTCGTACAGCGGCCACTCCTTCGCCTTGCCATCGGGGGACTGCTCCGCCGCAAGGGACGGATTTCCGGTCCCCGCAAACTGAACCCACATCCGGCGCATGGTTCTGGAGAAGGTCTCGTCAAAGAGCCTGCCAGTGACGAAGGTCTCCTACCGGCTGTTTCCCGACAAAAGGGATACCCTTGAAGGCGATGACCTTCTCGTCCGTCTTTTTGCCTACAAAGGTGCCGTTTATGCACCTGACTGCCAGCGACTTGTCATAATTGCCGTCGGTGATTTGGTGGTTCTCGCCGTACAGCGCATACATTCTTTCTCTTGCTTCCTCGATATTCGCGTCTAAAACGCCCATTGTATCAATCTCCTTTCTCAACTGTCGTATTGTTTCAGGAAGGCAGCCCAAAGAGGACTGCCCGGAAATAAGGATCATTTCATTTTCTTGCCGCAGTAGTACGCATCCCGCGGCTCATTGTAGCTGATACCCGCGTGCTCCGCCGTGAGCAGGTCGTTGTCAAATACCAGGAAGTCCGCATCCTTGCCAGCAGTGATGGAACCCTTGGAATCTTCTATACCGAGCTGTTTCGCGCCATTGATCGTATAGCCGATGAGCATTTCTTCAATACTCATCTTTTCGCCGGCGGGTGGAAATTCGGCGGCGGTTCTGGAGTGCTCGTCGTGATTTGTCTTTTCGTTGATCCAGCGCGTCATGCCGACCTCTATGCCGAGATAGGGGTTCCAGGCCGAAAAATTGCCGTAGATGACATTGTCGCTGGACCAGGTCACGAGGGCTCCGGAATTCCATACAGATTTGCAGCGATACATCTTTGCGGCGCGCTCCGCGCCAAGCAGGACGGTCATGAACTTGGTGTCTCCGGCGTGCCACCAGGGAGTATAGTTTGCGGCAACGCCCAACTTTGCGAAGCGATCCAGATCAGCGTCATCCTGAATCTCCAAATGTGCAGCGGTAACGCGAACATGGTACTTGTCGCCCAGCGTCTTTCTTGCCAGTTCCACGCCGTCCAGCACCACGCGGGACGCGGCCTCGCCGCAGGTATGTACATGCAGATCCAGGTCTTCCTCGTTAAGCTTGATGATGAGCCCTGCAAGCTCCTCGGGTGTGAATGCAGAAACACCGATGGCTCCCGTGCTTGCATAGGGCGTGACCATGTGCGCAGTGCCGTATTTCAGGGTGCCGTCCATGAAGATTTTCATAGTATGAACCTTCACATGCTCCGTGTTATACTCGCAGCGGAAGCGCTTGAGCTGCTCAAGCCCTGACTCCGCCTCCCAGTCCGCCGAGATCACGTAGCAGCCGTCTACATAAATGGGCAGTTTTCCCTGCCTGTCCAGCTCGCACAGGCGTCCGTAGACCCGTCCGTGGAACTTATCAAAGCCCGGGATACCGGCATCGAAGACACCGGTCACGCCTTTTTTCAAAGAGAAGTCGATCCACTGTTGGAGTGCCGCGTCGATCTGCTCGTCGGTATGCTCCAACGCGCCGTCGAGAACGTAGGGGACCTCCGCCGCGCCCTCCTGGATATAGCCTGTTATGTGTCCGTCTTTGCGCTCATAGAAGCTCAGGCCGGGCACGGGATCCTGGATGTCATCCGTGACGCCGTGGCGCTTGAGGACACGGGAGTTGACCCAAACGCTGTGGACCTGTGCCTCCTGGATCTGGAGCTCGGCATCCGGGCAGATCGCGTCAAGATCGTCTTTGCTGATCTGTTCACCGTACAGGAAATTTCTGTCCAGCACGAATTTGTATCGCTCCAGACCGGGATTCTTGCGGATATAGTCCGCCATATTGTCCAGGGCTTCCTTTTTGCTGTTGCAACTGATATAGGGTCCAAAATCTATGTACCACATGCCCGCGCC
>JAFSXN010000144.1 GCA_017444015.1 Lachnospiraceae bacterium
TACTTTATTGGTACGCCACTCGCAAGTCTGCGAGCGGCTGATTGGGCAGTTACGAACAATTACATTTTTTCATTCATATCTGTAACTTCCGGCGCTTCTGTGTCCGCTGCTTCAATCTCCTTCTCAAGTCCTTCTTCCTCCGTCTCTTCTTCCTTCGGAATATAATTGTCAAAGGCCTTTACAAAAAGGAAGGAGGAAATAAACGCCGCTAACGAAAATAGAATCAGCAGATGGGCGATGATCACCTGCGGGAACAGATATCCCGACAGGAGTACGACCCCCCAGAGCAGCGTCGTCACAAGCGCCGTCGGAAAATGCCGGATGCTCATCAAAAACGCATTCCGGTAGGTATTTTTGATCGTATTGTCAAACTTCGCCAACACCGGAAACGTAAAGGAAAACGCGAACAGCATCAGAAACGCCAGCACCATCAGGATGACCCTAACCACCGTAAACATCGGTGTTCCGGGGTTCTCGACCCCTGTGATCCTGCCATTTAGGACCGAAAAATCCAGAACAAAAATCCCGATCAGCAGCAGGTCGATCAGCCACATAACAAGCCCCTGCCGGAAATTCTGCTTAAAGGACTTAAAATAGCTCTTCGCGATATAGGACTCTTCGTTGCGGGCCATTTTCAGCGTCACATAGTAGAGCGCCGTCACCGCAGGGCCGATGGTAATGACCGGGATACAGCAGATCACAAAAAGAACATTCAAGATCATCAGATCCGCCACCCTGTTCATAAAAGCAACAAAGGGGCTGTCTAAATTAAAGAATCTACCCATTTCCTAATATCCTTCTGCTCCGATAGACATTCTGCCTGGGTATCACATACTCCATCGGTACATACCATATCCCGTCGTTGTACACCTCTGTGTCAATATCCGTAAAGCCCAGCTTATGATAAAAGCCGACGGCAAAGGCCGAGGAATGAACCGTGATCCGGGAAATATTATTCCGGCAGGCCTCCCGATAGAACATATTCATCAGATCCCTCGCGATCCCCCGGTGATGATATTCCGCCTGAACAAACAAAAGCGAAATATGACTGCCGCCCCGTATACCAAGGACCCCTATGATATTTCCGGTGCGCTGTTCAAACGCTCCATAGACCTGAAATCCGCCGATAATGAACATCCGCTTTAACATCGGGTCTCTGATAAAGCGCTTGAAGCTCTTGATCCCGTCTCTCCCATACTCAGGCGCTTCAAAGATCAGAAACGTATCCCATGCAAGCTGTATGGCATCCTCCCATTCATCCCGGTAAAGCTCCCTGATCTCAAAAGTCTCTCTGTTCATTATTTCTTTTTCGAAAACAGACCGCCGAAGAAATCCTTGACCGAATCCACTACGTTTTTAAAGAAATTGCTGGTAGCGTTCGCGATCAGCTTCCCCAGTCCGAGATCCTCCAGCTTGACATCCTTGATATCAAAGGTCCCTGCTTCGATCTGATCCTTGTACTTCGCGTAGATATCCTCCGCCTGATCCGCAAGAACGGAAAAATCGATCCCCATATCCTTGATCCGCATCATCAGGCTGATGATCGCCTTGATATCCTCCTCTGACAGCGTGACATTAAACTCCTTCATTCCCTTGCGGATCGCCGCGTCGATCTCCTCCTCGGTATCCAGATCGTTTGCCGCGACCTGCGCCTTGATATAGGAGATCAGCTCCTCCGCCTCGGAGCTGGAATCCAGGGTCTCCGAAAGCTCGCTCGTCGTAACCAGCTCGTTTAAGGCTACATCCAGAGTATTATCCGCGACCGTCGTACCGGACATATCCTCGTAGGCCTTCAAAGCCCCGATCAACGCCGCCGTACCCGAAACCGCAAACGGCGCGACGACTGTGATATCCGCATTCTGGACCCCCGCAGTAATCAGCGCGTTTCGGTACATATTTTCGGTACAGTAATTGATATTGACCGTATGGACCACGACCCCGTAGCCCTCCAGTGCCGGTCGTACCAGAACCGAGGACAGGGACTTCGTTCCGATCAGGCTCGGAGCGATATAGGTATCAAGGCCCGCATGCTCCTCGGCGTTCGTCACGTAGACAACATCGTATTTATCCAGATCCGCCGCCGGGATCCCCATCAGCGCCAGCACCGTATTCTTCTGATCCGCGGAGAGATCCGCCCCGAGCGCGATGAACGCCTTTGTATAATTGACCGACGGATTCTGCTCCTGTACCGCCTCCTGTTTATCCGGAGCCTCTGCCATCGCCGCCGCGATCGCGTCCTGCGTTTTAGTCGTCGTTGACGCTGTTGAAGCGGTCCCCTCCGACGCGGAAGCCACCTCCGACGAATTTCCCGACACGCTCTCCTGGCTGCTTCCGTTATCATCAAACGAAATCACTGTCGGCTCGGAATCCGCGGCCCACACAGAACCGACGTTTCCAAGCGAAACCGCCAATCCCAATAATAGCGCAACTAATCTCTTACCCTTCATGCTTTGACCTCCTTATTCTTTTCTCCCTCTCAATTATTCCAACCATCTGACTTTATGCCTCTACTTCCTTAATCAGCGCATTAAAAATATCATTTTCGGACATTTCATCAATGTAAAAGGCATCGCCGTCCTCACTAAACAAACCCTTTTTTGCGTCGTTTATGGAATCAGCATATTCCGCCATGATAATGGATTCCCTGGTTTGGCTCCATTTCAGACCGGAAATAATGAAAAAGGTATCTCGAAAATTAAAGCACTTTTTCCCACCGACCAAAAACGCCACACCATACTTATCACTCATCCTGCTTTCTATGTTAGTTACCGTATTAGTCAAAGATTTCGTTCCCGTTAATATCATATCTGTGTATCTATGTTCTTCCCTGCGTCACGCCTTCGCCTCTTCCGCAGCGTACTCCGCCCTCTGCTTCTCCTGGATCTCCTCGACCTTCGCCATGATCTCCTTCTGATCCAACCTCGCGAACAGGATCTCCGGCTTCTCCGTCACCTTCGTCCCGGACGCCAACAGCCCAAACTCCGAAAGCGACTCAAACTCCCGCTCCGATCCGTTCAGCTGTTTTAAGATCTTCTCCGCCGTCGTCGGCATAAACGGAAGCAGGAGATTCGCCCCGACGCAGATCGACTCCGTCAGGTTATACAAAACCTCCGCCAGCCTCTCCTTCTTCGCTTCATCCTTCGCCAAAACCCAGGGCTCCGTCTCATCAATATACTTATTGCAGCGGCGAAACAGCGAGAAGATCGCCGAGAGCGCATCCGCCACCCGAAGCTCCTCCATCTTCTCCTCTACAACGCCTGCCGTTGACGAAACCACCTTCTTCAGATCCTCATCGATCCCCTCAGAATCAGTAACACCTGTTTTCTTAACTTCCCCGCCGAAATACTTGTTCGACATGGAGATCGTCCGATTCACCAGGTTTCCCAGGACATTGGCCAGCTCCGAATTATACCGCTCGATGACCAGCTCCCAGGTAATGATCCCGTCATTTTCATAGGGCATCTCATGGAGTACAAAGAACCGTACCGCGTCCACGCCGAAAAGCTCAACCATATCATCCGCATAGACCACGTTCCCGCGGGACTTGCTCATCTTCTCCCCGCCCTGTAACAGCCAGGGATGTCCGAATACCTGCTTCGGAAGCGGCTCGCCAAGTGCCATCAGGATGATCGGCCAGTAGATCGTATGGAATCTTACGATATCCTTCCCGATCAGATGCAGATCCGCCGGCCAGTATTTCTTATACTCCTCCGACGAATTCCCGTCCACATCGTAGCCGATCCCGGTAATATAGTTCGAAAGCGCGTCGATCCAGACGTAGATAACGTGCTTCTCATCAAACTCCACCGGGATCCCCCAGGTAAAGGACGTTCTCGAAACACAGAGATCCTGAAGACCCGGGAGCAGGAAATTGTTCATCATCTCATTCTTCCGGGAAACCGGCTGAATGAACTCAGGATGCGTATTGATATGATCGATCAGCTGATCGGCGTACTTGCTCAGCTTAAAGAAATACGCTTCTTCCCTGGCGTGGCTTACCTCTCTGCCGCAGTCGGGACACTTCCCGTCCACCAGCTGCGTCGTCGTCCAGAAGGATTCGCACTCGGTACAATACATTCCCTCGTAAGCGCTCTTGTAGATATCGCCCTGATTATAGAGCTTTGTAAAGATCTTCGCGACCTGCTTCTCGTGATCCTCGTCCGTCGTCCGGATAAAGCGGTCATAGGAGGTCCCCATCAGATCCCAGATCGACTTCACCGTTCCCGCCACATCATCGACATAGGCCTTGGGAGAGATACCCTTCGCCTTTGCCTTGGCCTCGATCTTCTGGCCATGCTCGTCCGTTCCGGTCTGGAAATGGACATCATAGCCCTGCTGCCGTTTAAAGCGAACGATGCTGTCCGCTAAAACCACCTCATAGGTATTGCCGATATGCGGCTTCCCCGAGGTATAGGCGATCGCCGTCGTCAGATAGTATTTTCCCTTGCTTCCCATGACTCTTCCTCTCTTTAAATATCATATGTTATAGGAAACGAATTTATTCGTTTCCTATTGCGCCGATTGCGGAGCGCTGAAAGCGCCTTCCTTACCGCAATCGTGCGCATCAATCATTATCGTAAACGAATTTATTTAATTCGTTTACGATAATGATATCATCCTTCCGGATCCCCGGTATCGTTCTGTGAGCTTGCTTCCAACAGCAGCTTGTAGATCTCCCGCTTGCTGACGCCCCGGTCCTTCGCTACCAGCTTCATGCTCTCTTTTTCGTCATAGCCCTGCTTCCGATACCGCTCCATATGCTCCGACAGCGGCAGCAGACGAAAGCTCTCCTCCCGCTCCTCCTTCACAGAGCGCGGATCCTTTCCCTGAAGGATCAGAACAAATTCGCCCCGGGGCGTTTCCGCCTCATAAAAGGCGATGGCCTCCGAAAGCGTCGTCCTTTTATATTCCTCATAGAGCTTTGTAAGCTCCCGGCACAGGGCGATCTCCCGTTCGCCGAGAACATTATATAACTCTTTCAGTGTTTTTACCAGACGATGCGGCGCTTCATAGAGAATGACCGTCCTCGTCTCCTCCTTCAGCAGAGAAAGCGCTTCCTCCCGCTCCTTCTTATCCTGGGGCAGAAAGCCCTCAAAGGCAAACCTTCTCGACGGCAGCCCCGAGCCGGACAGGGCTGTGACCGCGGCGCAGGCCCCCGGAAGAGCCGTGACCGAAAGCCCCTCCTCCCTGCACAGCTTTACGAGTACCTCTCCCGGATCCGAGATCCCGGGGGTTCCCGCGTCTGTGACCAGAGCGATCCTTGCGCCCTCGTGCAATTTATCCGCCAGCTCCCTGGCCTTATCGTATTTATTGTATTCGTGATAGCTGGTCAGAGGCTTTTTGATATCAAAATGATTCAGCAGCCGCAGCGTATTCCTCGTATCCTCCGCCGCGATCAGATCTACCCCCTCTAAGGCTTTGAGAACTCTCAGCGTGATATCTCCGAGGTTTCCGATGGGGGTCGGGCAGAGAAGAAGCATCCCCTTTGGTATCTCCGTTCTTTTTCGATCCAACGCAGAATCCCCGGATACGTTGTCGTTCCCGAATACCTCCACCCTCTCTATACTATTTCCCATATAATTCCAGGATTTCCTTCGTATATATATGCTTATCCTCGTACAGCACCAGGGGCGCCTCCACCGTCAGCCTCGACCTTCCGCCCTTCAGCGCTTCGATCAGGACCATGGTCGGCTCCTTCTCGATATAGGGCTGAACGAACCGCATCCTCTTCGGCTCCAGATGGTACTTCGTAAGCAGGGAGAAAACCTCGACCAGCCGGAAGGGTCTATGGATCAGGTAAAGCCTGCCGCCCTCCTTTAAGATCCTTCCGCTTTCCCTCGCGATATCCTCAAAGCTGCACAACAGCTCATGCCTTGCGATATTTTTTTCGGAATTTTCGCTCTTTAAGCCATGCTCCGCCTTCATATACGGCGGATTGGTTACAATGACATCATAGGACTGCGCTTCGATAAAGCCCTTTGCTTCCCTGATATCTCCCTGCAATATATCGATCTTTTCCGAAAGCTTGTTATATAAAACGCTCCGGGCCGCCATTTCCGCGCTGTCCTTTTGAACCTCCAGCCCCGTAAAATGCGATCCCCCTGTCTTTGCCGCAAGAAGGATCGGTATGACTCCCGTTCCCGTTCCGATGTCCAAAACCCTCTCACCGGGAAGGACCTTCGCGTAGTTTGCTAAAAGCACCGCGTCAATCCCAAAGCAGAACCGGTCCTTGTTCTGGATGACAAAGTACCCTCCGATCTGCAAATCGTCGAGCCGCTCGCCCTCCTTAATTAAGGTAGTGTTATGGGACCGCTTTTCGGAAGATTTAGCGGGCAAGTCTGACGCGGCCGTTTCGCGGTCCAGCTTAATCGTCGTCGAGTCTGGATTTTCCATCGCTCTTCTCTAACCGCTCCAACTCCTTTAACTCCGCCCCATCATCGTTCTTAGGGCGGTCCTTTCTGTGGCGGCTCTTGAATTTCAGCTGCTCCGCCTTATACTCGCGGATCTCCTTCTCATCGCCCTCCTCGATCACGACCTTGACAAGCTGCCTGAGAACATTGACGCTTGACACCTCTCCCTTATGACCGTCATTCGTCATAACTGAATCCCCGACGTTTGGCATCTTCCGATTCAGATACTCATAGGTATCCTCTTCGTTTTTCAGACAGCACATCAGTCTTCCGCAGATCCCCGAGATCTTCGTCGGATTCAGGGAAAGATTCTGCTCCTTGGCCATCTTGATGGAGACCGGCGCGAAATCCGATAAAAAGGTGTGACAGCATAACGGCCGTCCGCAAAAGCCGATCCCGCCCAAAATCTTCGTTTCATCCCGGACACCGATCTGGCGAAGCTCGATCCTCGTCTTAAAGACTGAAGCCAGATCCTTGACCAACTCCCGAAAGTCGATCCGGCCGTCCGCGGTAAAGTAAAACAGCAGCTTATTATTATCGAAAGTATATTCCGCCTCGATCAGCTTCATCTCAAGCCCGTGCTTCGCAATCTTTTCAAGGCAGATCTTATACGCGTCCTTCTCTCTCTTTCGATTATTTTCTTCGATCCGGTCGTCCTCCTCGCCCGCCTTTCGGATAACCTCCTTTAAGGGCATAACGACCTTCTCCTCTTCTACCTGCGTCGGAGGCAAAACAACCGTCCCGTATTCCACACCCCTTGCCGTTTCGACGATGACGTGCTCGCCCCGGGCGATCGAAAGCTCCTTCGGGTCAAAATAATATACCTTCCCGGCAGTGCGGAAACGTACTCCTATCACATTGATCATTGCAATTTATTCTCCTGACCTTTGATCTCCAATAACAACAGCTCCATTACGATATCAAAGCTGACATTCTCACGAAGCTTCTTTCTTGTATCCTCTATTCTCAAAATCAGCCGGTTCAGCTGTTCATACGACTTCTTCCCGGCTGTCTCACAGACCGCGGCGGTTTCCTCGCGAAACGAAATACGCTCTCTGTCTCCGGTCGTCTTGACCATAAGCGCGTCCCGATACCAAAGCGTTAGCATATTGAAAAACTCTTCGATATCCTCTTTCTTCTCCTTTAAATCCTTCACGGCCAAAAGAAGATCTGCCACCGGCAGGCTCTGCGCGTTTTTGACAAGCCGGAGGGCCTCTTCCTTCAGTCTCCAGAACTCTTCATTCTCGCTCAGCGCCCTTGCTCTGCCGATATTTCCTCTGGAAAGCGCCGTGATGACCTCCGCTCTCTCCGAATTGAGTCCCAGCTCTTTCTTCAGATAGTTATAAACCGCCTTGTCATCGAGCGCATGCAGCCTTACGGTCATACTCCTGGAAACGATGGTCGGAAGGAGCTTTAACGCGTTGTTTGTCAAAAGCATGAGGACCACATAGGCCGGCGGCTCCTCCAGGGTTTTTAACAGCGCATTCTGCGCCTGTACGGTCATGGTATCCGCCTGATCTACGATATAGATCTTATACCTTCCGCTGTAGGGGCGGATCCACGCGTCGTTTACGACCCGATCTCTGACATCGTCAACGCCGATCGTCCCCTCCTTCTGCCCGGTGACATAGATAATATCCGGATGGTTCCTGCTCTCCGCCTGTATACACGAGGTACATTTTCCGCAAGGGACTGTTCCCCCCTCTTCGCATTGCAGGGTTTTCGCGAACAATCCGGCAAGGCTCTTCTTTCCGCTTCCCGTTTCCCCATCCAGGATATAGGCGTGGCTTGTATGATCGTTTGCCGCGGCGCTTTGGAGAACCGCCTTCGCGTTCTCCTGCCCGATGATCTTATCCCATTCGTTCATCACGTAAATATATCTAAAAGCATACCCCGGATCTCGTCCACCTTTCCGAGGATCGCAAGATTGTCCTTCTCTTCCTTCATCAGCTCCTCAGCCAGCTCATCCAGCGCCTGATCCACCTGTCGTATGATCCCGTAGACCCTGTGCCTGCCTCTCCGATCGAGGAAATTCTCGCGGGAAAACTTGTGAGAACGGTTCGCGATCTCGTTGATGAACTCCTTGATCAGCGCCCGGTACTGCTTCATATCCCGGACATCCATATGCTTCGAGATTTTTTTCCCCTGCATCGTGATGTCCTGAAACATCAGATTCAGCCGCTCCGAAAGACCCTCGTCCTCGATGTGGCTCATCAAAGTAAACTTAAAGGCATCATCCTGCGGCCTGTTGTCCTCAACCTTTTCGCCGGCCTGCGCAACCTGCGTCATCTGGTTAACCTTGATATCCATCCGCTGCTCTCTTTCGTCTGATATACTCCGCGATCTCCTCAAGACAATCGAAGAACACGTCGTTTACAAACCGCTTCTCGATCCCTGCTTCGGCGAGCTTTTCCTCTGTATAATCCTCGTCGTCCGCAAGAAACCTCCTGCACATTTCCTTAAATCTCCGGTTCTCCGGCCGAAGCTCCCTCTCCAGAGCCCGGGACAGCCTGATCCCGTCGTCTACCTCAATATAGATCGGTACGACCTTCTCTTTTCCAAAGTAAGCCCTTGTTGCAAGAAACGCCCCGAGGGACCCTGTCGCCAGATAATCCGAGCCATCCAGATCAAGTGCCTCGTCCTTTGCCGTAAAATACCGCCAGACCCCGTGGACCGTCTCATAGGTCCTGCTCTCGATGACCCTGCCCTCCTTTGAAAGCCTCTGAAAGCCCTCTTCATCCGTAAAATGGTAGGTCACGCCGTCGATCTCGCCGTCCCTCATTGGTCTTGTGGTATAAAGAACAAGGCCTTTTAATCCAAGCTCTCTGTCCTTTAGCAGCTCCTGATAGATCGAATCCTTGCCGCAGGAGCTTTTTCCGAATAAATAATAAATCCTTCCCATCCTGATCCAGCCCGCATCCTACACCTTTTCGAGATAATTCTTTTCGGAGGAGTCCTCAACATCAACGATACTGCTCTCGGAGATATAGTCCCCGTTCACATCAATGGGCATCCGCTTTTTCAGCTCCTTGACCCGCTTCCCTAACAAAACTAACGTAATGATATCCGTCACCCCGCCGAAGACCAGACTGATCCCGATGATAATGATCACCGCCTGAGCGATGAAATCCGGCTGCATGATGATCACGACTCCGACCGCGATACTCATTAACGCGAAAATCAGTACGAAGATCCAGCCGGAATAGCCCGTCCTTCCCAGATCGATGGAGCGCTGGAGCTTGGTAACGCCGTTCCAGAACACAACCAGCCCCATAACGGTGGGGATCAGGTTGATGATCAGCTGACTCCGCCAGACAAAAACAACGGCCAGAAGAAGCATCATGACCCCTGCGACAAAGTCATAGCGATAGACATCCTTTAAGATATCTCGCGTAAAGTACACGATCAGATTGAAGATGCCAAGCACCGCCAGAATCCCCGCAAAGAGGTAGCAGATCATCTCTAACGTAAACTGCGGAAAGAAGATCATCACCAACCCCATCACGATAAAGGAAATCGCGAAAACATAGACATCCTTTTTGACCTTGTTTTCCATGATGAGCTGCCGTCTGACCTCTTCGTCGACCTTTTTATCCCGAAATCCCATACCTTCCTCCTTTTTTACTGACCCTGCGCCCGGCAGACCCCAAAGCTCCGCTTCCGTTTGCGACTGCCGTCTGTTCGGACCTTCTTTGTCTGTTACTGCTGCCGTCCGTCCGGACATTCTCTGTCTGTTACTGCTGTTCGCCCGTCCGCACCTTTTCTGTCACTGCTGCCGTCCGTCCGGTGTAAGCGTCTGTTTATAGTTCTCTATCAGATAGTCATATTTTCCCAGATTTATACCAATTATGGCCTGTATCCTTTCGGGATCCCACAGCCTTCCTCTCGTAATCAGCTTGATGATCTCATAATACTGCTTCAGATCCTCGTTCTTTATGACATTATCCCCGTAGGCCACCGTATTCTCGTAGCCCCTGGGAGGCTCCCGCCACATATGCCCGATCCGCCAGTTTTCCTCCTTCACCGCAGGGAGCTTGGAAAGGAAGGGGTCCCCCAATCCATACCAGTCGTTCAGGTACATATCCGAATTATAATAGATCGAAATCCCCGGCACCATCTGAAGGATACCAGCCGTAAGCCCGATCTCCCGGTATTCATTGATCCCCTGCTCGTTCCAGGCGTTCCGGATACACAGCTTGCCGGTCCGAAGGTAAGACACCGCGTTGTTGTACAGGCTTGTAAACCGAAAATATCCAGCCCGTTCGTCCGCGATCGGAGAGCTGTTCTCATGCCCGTACAGAAACTGATCCGTGATCAGCCCGGTCGTCGCCGAAAAGACAAGCGCCACCGCAAGCGTCAGATACGAAAGCCGCTCAAACCTTTTGTTCTTAAAGTCTATATCAAAGCCATTCTCACTGATATACAGGCAGGTTATGATCGAAATAAAGAAGCAGACCGTAAAGTGCCTCCCGAGCATAAAATCGCCGCCGATATATATAATATAGAAAAGATACAGCAACACGCCCGCTGCCGGGGCAAGGACTCTGGCCCTTCGAATCAGGCAGGCGGCGGCCAGCATAAATACGATCATCGCAATCAGAGGCAGATCACAGAGCGCCGTTGTAAACAGGTACTGGAACCCCCGGTAGAGATACTCTGTCCTTGCGATATCGGTTCCGAGCTTGACATAGGCCGTATTCGGGACCGGAAAGCCGTAGTAAAATACGGAAAACAGCTCCCAGAGGATAAAGGGCGACAAACTCAGAAGCCCGATCAGAACCGCCTTGAAAAAGGAGACTCTCTCTCTTTTCCCGAGGTAGATATAAAGGATCGCCGGCAGAAACATCAGCACCGCGTCCATCCTCGTCATCGCGATCAGGGAGATCAGTAGCCCCATATACAAAAGCTGTTTGCCCGTATAGGTATCGCGCGAATAATAAAACTCATAAAACAGCGCGGTCAGAAAAAACAGCAGGCAGTTTTCCAGGCCGCTGGTTGTATAGCTCAGAAAGGAAACCGAGCCGATACACGCCGCAAATACCATAAGGATCTGTTTTCGGTTCCTGCAAAAGCGCTTTATGACGATGCCAAAGGCCAGGGTCGAAAAGACGATGCAGATCAGTAACGATACCAAAAACATATTCCGGAAAACAAAATACCCGCCTGCGATGATCAGTGTAAACAGCGGGCAGGAGGAGGCGGTAGCTCTTTCTCCTATATTGTATACAAAGCCGTTGCCCTCGACTAAGTGCTTTGCCATAACGTAGGCATGGTAGGCGTCGTCGCTCTGCCACGCAAGCGCGGTAACAATCACCGCAAAAGCAGCGATCGCCGCGAACCTGTAACGGTTCAGACTGTCGCTGAAATAGTCCGATATTTTATGTATCTGCCCAGCTTCCCTGGGCAGATACGGCAGGCGGGACAGCTTGCGCATTGAAAATGCCCCGCCTGCTTGACCCTGATTCTTTATCGGTACGCCACTCGCAAGTCTGCGAGCGGCTGACTGGACACTTATTGCCCTATCTTCTACCCTCATTGTTCCCCTTATAAATCTACTCCGCTGCGCAAATATAACAAATTCGACTCGACCCGTTTTCGCTTCAATCGACTTTATCTGTTTTTCTCACATTCGGTTCGTTCTTTTTTAATTCAAAGAGCAGCCTTAACGCTTCCGTTACGGATTTTAACTTAATACTCGATTTTGAGCCGACATAGGTGATCGGAACCTCGATCGTATTCAGATTTCTACAGTAAAAACGCATCTCCGTCTGGTACATATGGCCCCGGGAGAGGATCGCGTCAAGGTTCATATCCTCAAGCACCTTCCGCTGGAAGCCCTCAAAACCGGAGGTCATATCCTTCAGCTTCGTTCCAAGGACAAGGTTTGCAAGGATCGTTCCGCCGGAGCTTAAAAATCTCCGGTAAAGCGGCTGATTGCTGATCCCGCCCCCTTCCATAAACCGGGAACCGAACACACAGTCATAGCCTTCGTCCAGCTTTTCGATAAACTGCGGGATCTCAGAGGGCTTATGGCTTCCGCCGCCGTCCATTTCGATGATCCGCTCCGCCCCGTCCGCCAGCGCCTGCTTAAACCCATAAAGGTAGCAGGTGATAACGCCCCTTGATTCCTTATGAAAGATCAGCTTGATCCGGTCGTATTTTTCCGACATCTGCCGGATGATCTCTTCCGTCCTGTCCTTTGAGTAGGAGTCGATCACGGGATAGACATAAAGGTTGTCGTACGGCAGCTCCATGATCTCCGTAAGCACCGCCTCCATAGTCTCTTCCTCATTCGCGACAGGCATAACCACGATTGTTTTTTTCATTCTATCTCACTGCAAAAGCCCATCCGCCAACTGAACAGCTCTGGCTACGACGACATCCGAGTTAAAGTGCTGCCACTCGCCCCATCGCCCGAGGCCGTAAATTCCCCGTTTCTTCAGATACGACAATAACCCCTCCATCGCCTCGTTTTTTCCGATCGTATTGAGGGGATAGGCATATTCATTTACGAAGGTACGGCATTCTCCCGAATTGTCCTGCCCGGTATCAGCTCCTTCAAACCGCGTCAGATTCGTTTCCGTCCAATAGCCTCTGGAACCCGGGCAGAAGTTGTGCCGTACAAGGATCCGATGATAGGAAAGCGCCGGATCCGGATAATAGATCCAATGGGCCTTCGTATCCAGCTTTTCCTCTTTATAATCTACGACGATGGAGCTGTACTTTAAGCCGTCTATATTCCTCTGAAGCTCACCAGGCAGACCCTCGATACGCTCAAAGCTCTTCCACGGCGCGGTATTGATGATGACCTCCGCCGAAAACTCGCCGTTTACTTCTTTTTTTTCAATATCAAGCGTCCGGACCGTAACATCCGGCTGAAAGCGCTCCTTAAGAGCCTCCGCCATCCGCCTCCAGAGCTCGCCATAGCCGTACTTTTTCGTGTAATAGAAAACCGCATGGCCCGGCTGAGTGCCGTAGGCCTTTTTCTCCAGACAGCTTAAAAGCGTTTCCTCGAAGGATACGTTCGGCAGCTTCTCCAGCCAATAGGTCCCTAGCTCGTTCAGGTCCTTGCCGAACATCTTCTGATTATACGGGAGCATATAGTCCTCGGCGATCTTCTTTCCGAGCTTCCAGTAGATCCAGTCCACAAAGCGCTCCGGCTTTTCTGTTCCGAGGTTACAGCCGGCGACCGCAATCGCCTTCAGATATTCGACCTGATCCGTAATCTTCATCTGCCAGATATTCGCCTCGATCGGGCTGCCGATCAGCGTATCGTTGATAAAGATCCGGGAATCCCGTTCGTAGCGGTCCCATTCGGCCTTCGGCATATACTGAAATACAAAATCGAGAACGGCCTTATTCTTTTCATCCAGAAAATGCCCTCCCCCGATATCTAAGGGGGAGCCGTCGACGGCCTGGCTTCTGCAAAGCCCGCCTGCCTCGTTTTCCTTCTCGATCAGAAGAAAGTCCTTCTCTCCATGCTCTAAAAGCCGGCAGGCAAAGGAGAGCCCTGCCGGTCCCGCTCCGATGATCAGATATTTCATATGGATTAGTATATCTTACGTGAACCTGTTTTTCAAGATTTCAACCAATCTTATCTCACCGTGATTTTGATTTCCGTCACCATTCACAGGTTATGGTAAGCTGACAGATGCCGGCAGGAAAATGTAAACCAATAATATTCTCCGGTTGACATTCTGTTCTTTCCTATATATAATAACCTCCGTACGTTAGTAAGCTCATCGTGAAAAGCGCGGGTTATAAAACGAGGTGAAGGAATGGATGTATTGCAATTAGCGGAGGAGATAATCCAGAGCCGAAGACTGTCCGCTAAGGATCCTCTGTTTGAGTTGGTAGAAGCGGATTTAAGTAAGCTCAGGCAGGGAGCGGACCGGATCCGGGAGGCTCTCTGCGGCGACAAAGTGGATCTCTGTACGATCATCAGCGGCAGAAGCGGGCGGTGCAGCGAAAACTGTAAGTTCTGCGCCCAGTCGGCCCATCATCATACTGACTGCGCGGAGTACAGCCTGCTTTCCTCCGACGAAATCGTCGCTCAGGCTAAGGCGAACGAAGAAGAGGGAGTTGATCGTTTCTCTATCGTGGATTCCGGCTACGGACCTTCTAAACAGGATTTTGAAAAAATCATAGAAATTTTTACCCGTATGCGGGATGAGCTGAGAATAGAGCTTTGCTGCTCTCTGGGTTTTATGAGTGAAGAACAGTTCCACAGGCTGCATCTTGCGGGGGTAACCGGAGTGCATTGTAATATTGAGACCTCCCGGAACTTTTTCCCCCAGATTTGTACGACCCATAGCTTTGATGACAAGATCGCCAATATCAAACGGGCGCAGGCGGAAGGAATGGCGGTCTGCTCCGGCGGAATTATCGGGATGGGGGAAAGCTGGCAGGATCGGATCGATATGGCGCTTACACTCCACGAGCTGGGGGTAGAGTCGATCCCGATTAACAGTTTGATGCCGATCAAGGGAACAGCTTTGGAGAATCAGCCGAGGCTGACCGAAGAAGAGATTCTGCGGACCGTCGCGATCTTCCGGTATATCAATCCGACCGCGGATATCCGGCTTGCCGGAGGACGGGCGTTAATGAGCGAGAACGGCAGGGAAGCGTTTTCTTCAGGAGCCAGCGCCAGTATTACGGGAAATATGCTGACAACCAGCGGCTCGACGATTCAAAGCGACCTGAAGATGTTGCGTGAACTGGGGCGGGATACGGTTCCTGACTGGGAGCGCCCCGCGGAAAAACGGTGGGATCGGAGGTATCGAATTGACTGCTGATGTAAGAACCTTAACAACAACGGCACTGATGGCTGCGGTAATCTGTGTTCTGGGACCGCTTTCCATACCGATCGGACCGGTTCCGATTTCTCTGACGAATTTCGCGATTTATATTACAATGTATGTCCTGGACGCAAAGCGAGGAACGATCGCCTATCTGATTTATATGCTGATCGGACTGGCGGGGCTTCCGGTCTTTTCCGGCTTTTCCGGAGGCGCGGGCAAGCTGTTCGGCCCGACAGGGGGATATATTATCGGATTTCTGCCTATGGCTTTTGTGATCGGCCTTGTAATCGACAGATATTGGAAGAACCGGCTTGTCTGCATTCTGACTATGGAGGCCGCAACCTGGATCCCCTATCTGATGGGAACGGGGTGGCTTGCGGCCCAGACCGGTATGACCTTTCAGGCGGCGCTTGGCGTCGGGGTCCTGCCGTTTATCGTTGTTGATCTCTGTAAAATTGCCGCCGCGGCATTTCTCGGGCCACTTATAAAAATTCGCCTGACCTTTAGATGAACTGAAAAAAAAATAAATTTGACAAAAAATATTTATAGCGTTATACTCGCGAACGCAATTAATTGCCGTTTTTGATAAAGTAAATGTACTGAAATTGCGTTTGCGAGTCTGGTTGATCGGCAACGAAAAGTGTTAACCAGTATATATTATGTGTAGGCAAATAAGAGATAAGTATTTCTACATTTATCCAAACGAAACCCCCAGGGAATCCGACTCCCTGGGGGTTTCTCGTTCGTTACTTTTCAAGTGTTATTTTCCAGACTTTTTTATTTTTGAGTATTGACAATAAAATAAACTATTGCTATAATCAGTTTCGCTGTGAACGCAGTGAATATATGCGCGCTTAGCTCAGTTGGTAGAGCACCTGACTCTTAATCAGGGTGTCCAGGGTTCGAGCCCCTGATCGCGCACTGGAGCATCGGTTTTGTAGCGTTGGCTATGGGGTCGGTGTTCTTTTTTTCTAGGTTTTTGAGATCAGGGCCGCCCCTGCCTTCGGGTTCCTTCGGAACCCTCGGTTTGCTTGGATTTCCTTCGGAAATCCTTCGCTCAATCGCGCACTGGAGCATCGGTTTTGTAGCGTTAGCTATGGGGTCGGTGTTCTTTTTTTGTTTTAATTCGAATCCCATTTTTTTATTCTTCATGTGTCAGATTTCCCCTCCGAAGATCGTTTTATAGATGAAGGCCTTCAAGAAACCGGGAGAACTTTATCAAGGACAGCATAAGCTATAATCTCTTTACCAGCGACGAAATATCCGCGAATGATCTGTTCTCTATGGCAGAGGAGCTGATCACAAAATAACAGGCATATTATTTATGTTTTCTTTTTCCGGCAATGGTTTTGAGCATCGCGGAGGGCATGATCGCGACCGACTTTCTCATATCCGCCCGGACTAACGCCCTCGAGCGCTCCGGTACAAAATAGATGAGAGAGGAAACGTACGCCCGCCGCTTCTGCCAGCTCTCAAACAGCTCCCGGTACGGGACCGTAGCTGCCTTCCCCCAGGTAGACAGCTTGATCAGGGGCTCTTCCTCTTGTATAACATCTGTTATTGTAGCAAAGTGCGTTTTCATGGAGGAAGAAGCCCCTTTTCCGGAGATTTCCCCCGCGGTATTTTTATAAACGGTCAGGGAATGCCTGTTATGCGAGGTCATAAGGATGACCGCCCCGGCTTCGCTCAGTCCTTTTTTGATAAAATCAAGTCCCTTATCGTAGTCCTGAAAAACAGTCGTAAGACAGCAGCTGTGCAGCAATACCCCGTTCTTTTTCGCATAGGTCAGGATCCCTCGGATCAGAGAGCCCGTACTCATCCCGAAGCTGGGCGGGATCCGGTTTAACAGCTTGCTTCCGTATTTCGGCTTCGTTTTATCATAGATCAGGTTTACCACCGGAAGCTCCGCCACAAGCATATTCTTATACAGATCGTTTATAACGGAGACATACTCGGCCTTGGTAATAATGACATTTCCCAAAAGCTTCAGCCTTCCGCCCGCCCTCTCGTAAAGCTCAGGGTTTCTGCAAAGGAGCTCTCTTAAAACGTTGGCTGCTGCGACTACCCCACAGCCGGCAAAGGTCATGGTATTTCTACGAAACCACGCCTGATCTCCACCGTAAAACTTCTCTCCCGTTTCTTCATCCAGAATGATAAACGGATCGGTTTTCTCTGTTTTTTCACTGTCTTTCATATGGATCCTTTTCCCTTACCGAATTCCCACAATCGACAAAAATCATCTGAAGATATTTTTTCCCTCGGAGTTTTCCTTCCAAAAACATCTTAGTCATTGTGCAATATGCACAATCAATTTAGCATAATAAAGTATTTTTTGGTGTTTTTAACCATTAGTTAACCATTTGTTCATACTTCGTTCATATTTCATTGCTATTATATTTTCAAACAAAAGAGATGTTCAGATAAATTTTTTCATAATATTGCCCAGGTGATTCTCATCCACCTGGGCACTCCTCTTTTTTACGCACATTACATATCGCGGCTTTCCGGCGGATACACTTTCTGCCGCCCGATCGCTTCACTTCTCCGCTTCTGCCGATTTCAGTATCTCCTCGTTCAGCTTCAGCATCCTCTCATCCAGATCCGATACCATTTTCGCGCAGTCGTACAGCTCCTTCTTGATATGCTCCGGCACATTGCTTTCGAACTTATAATTCATTTTATGCTCTAAACTCGCCCAGAAGTCCATGGCAACAGTCCGGATCTGGATCTCGACCTTTGTATCATAGACCGAATCCGACAAAAAGATCGGAACCGTAACGATCATATGATAGCTCTTATAGCCGCTTTCCTTCGGAGTCTTGATATAATCCCGGATCTCTAAGATCTTTAAGTCGCTCTGGTTTCGGATCATATCCGCGATCCGATAGATATCCGAAGTAAAGGAGCAGATGATACGCACTCCCGCGATATCGCTCACATATTTCTGCATATTCGGGATCGTCGCCTCATAGCCCTTTTTTCTCAGCTTGCGGACGATGCTCTCCGAGGTCTTTACCCTCATTTTTGTATGCTCGATGGGATTATACTGATGGATATGCTGAAATTCATCGTTTAAGATATCAACCTTGGTCCCGATTTCCTTTAAGGCCGAATTATATAACAGGATCAGTGTCTCCCAGTCCTCTACACCCGATCCTAAAACCTGATACTCCACTTTCCGTTTTTCCTTGTTTCTCTAAAAATTTATACTGGTTAACGCTTTTCGGTGCCGATTAATCGGACTCGCAAACGCAATTTCAGTACGTTTGCGTTATCAGAAACGGCAATTAATTGCGTTCGCGAGTATAATTCTCTGGCAATTCCGGAGAAAATCTGCGATAATTATACCACAAACCGGGGATGAGCAAACTAAAATTTATCTAAATTCAACAAAATTTGCTTTCAGGGAGGCCGTATGTTTCGACTCTGGGCACGGGAGATCAAAAACAATAAAACAGTGCGGGACCTTACTGTCACGGATGACAGGCAGGAAACCCGCACTCATAAGATCAACGCCGCTCTAGAAGCGATCGGCAGAGAGTTCGATCTGGCCGTTCCGATCTGGCTGAACAAAAATATCTCTGAATTCAAACGGCTCTCAAAAACCCGCTTTGATCAGGATAATTTCATCGAAGCGATCGATTTTGATTATCTTGAGATCCAAATGCTCGAAGAAGATTTTTAACCAGCGCCGGATTCTCCGGTAATTGAAAACGTCTACGCCAGGAGTTCTTTGGCGAGATCCAGATGCTGGATCGTCCCCGCGGCTCCGTTTTCGTATAAGAATATGCCGGTCCTGCGGATGACCGCATTGGTCCGATTGTCACTGATTTGATTCAGAGCATGTTCCGTACTGACGTTTCTCAGACAGATCGCTCCGATATCCTTTTCCTTCAGCTTATAGAGCGTCTGCTCCCCGTTTTCATCATATACGCAGATCTTCAGCTTCTGAAAAATATCATCCGCCTCGTCGATCCAGCCGTTTCCATCCGAATCATATCTTGAAAGATCGTAGAAGCCGTTTCCGGATTTTGTTCCGAACAGCTCGCTTCCATCGTCAATCCTTCCGCTGTCATTCAGATCAAGAGCCAGGTAGCCGCTTCCGGGCTTTAAAACCGATACGCTGTCCTCTACTCCGTCCGCGTCAAGGTCGAACCGAATCTTCTGATCCGATACCGACGCGACATTGCTGTCCAGATTGATCACCAACGGATCACATAGTACCGTGCTGATATCTGTTGTGTTGAGCTGGGTATATTGCTCAAAGCTCCTGCTGAGACTGAAGCCAAGCTGAAAATCAAGCTCCCTTCCATCCGCGGTAATGACCTTTCCCGCTGCCTGAAACGAGGTTTCCTCCTCCTCGTAATAATAATGCTGCTCGCAGACAGACCTGGCAAGCTGTCTGGCTGTAAATCCGGTCTGATCCCGTCCGCTTGTGATATCAGAGATCGAATACTCATCGGGATCATATTTGTCACCAAATAAAATACTGATCAAATAGCTGATAGACGCTCTGTGGATCCTGGTCCACGGATCCTCCTCATCTGAATTGCTCCTTAGCTTATAGAGCTTTCCGATTTCAGGCGCTGCCTTCGAGCGCTTCAGCTGATTGCTCATCGAATCCTTAAAGGGACTCATTTCCTCCGTCACATCCTCGGTTGAAACGGAATACGCATCCTTGCGCACAGAAGAATATTTTCTGACAGATTCCATTCCTAAAGTGCTGCTGCCTATGATCAAATATTGTCCTCCAATCAAGGGTCGCGATCCCTTTTTGTCATAATCAGAGCCGGCTTCTAAAATAGCACCGTTTCATCGGCGCAGGAAACTAACAAAACGTATACGCTTTGTTCATTTCCTACTTTTATATCGACGGAATGGGAAATTAAATTAACCTTGAATGAAATAAATACTCTTTAGATCCGAGACCCGCGATCAAATTTTAACAGATAAAAAAAGAGAACATATTTTTATGCTCTCTTCTTAGTAGCGGGGGAAGGATTTGAACCTTCGACCTTCGGGTTATGAGCCCGACGAGCTTCCAGACTGCTCCACCCCGCGGCAACATTATTCAATTTTGTGCCTGTGGCACAAGCAAAAAATTTCAAAAGAAATTTTTCGCGTTTCAATTTTGCTTCGCAAAATTAAAACCTGGGTGGAGGTGGATTCGAACCACCGAAGCAATTTGCAGCAGATTTACAGTCTGTCCCCTTTGGCCACTCGGG
The DNA here is from genome assembly GCA_017444015.1 of Lachnospiraceae bacterium. Taxonomy (GTDB): domain Bacteria; phylum Bacillota; class Clostridia; order Lachnospirales; family Lachnospiraceae; genus UBA2868. The sequence goes on from JAFSXN010000144.1 coordinate 20,437, forward strand.
AATCCACCCATATAATATAAGGAAGAAATCCTTCGGATTTCTTATATCGACAAAAACACCTGAAGAAGTTTTTGCCATTCGACATTCTTACTTCGTAAGAAATGTCGAATTCAGCCGATGATCGGACTCGAACCGATAACCTGCTGATTACAAATCAGCTGCTCTGCCAATTGAGCCACATCGGCA
>JAFSXN010000145.1 GCA_017444015.1 Lachnospiraceae bacterium
CGCTTCAGTCGTTAGATGTTATAAGAAATTATGAGGATACGGACCCGGATTACGCAGAGCGCTTTCGGGAGAGCGGATCGGAGCGGTTAGATAAGGAGCCCTACGAGATCGAGGGGGCCTTTGACGAAGGATACTGGGCGGGCTATTACACGCTTCGGATCCCGGAGGTGATCGAGGATATCAAGGAGATCAAGGCCCTTTGCGAGGAGAACGGGACAAACCTGGTATTTGTAACGAATCCCTTGTATGAAAAGACGTATCAGAGGGATATCGAAGCGGGCTATATCGACTTTCTCGAGGCGCTCTCAGAGGTCACGGATTTCTGGAATTTCAGTTCCTTTTCGGATATCACGGAGGATCAGGGGAATTACTACGAGGCCAGTCATTTTACGCCGAAGATCTCGGCTCTGATGATCGATACGGTCTTTCGGGAGGGCCTTGCGGAAAAAGGCCTTAAGCTGTCGGCAGAAGAGGAGAGCAGGCGGGAAGAACTCTGGTCCCAGGGCTTTGGGATCCATGTTACAGAGGAGAACAGGGAGGACTTTATTACATTTCTGCGGTATCAGGCAGGGGAGCGAGGCGTCGATGTCTATTATGGAAACTGAGCGAAGCCTGGCAGATACTACGAATAAAGCTGAGGGCGCTCCGGCTGTCGTTTTCGGTCAAAAGAACCGGGGCAGGGCGGCTGACAAGCTGATAACCGTCCTCTTGATGGTCCTTCTTGGCGCTGCGATCCAGCTTTCCTTTTCCAATATCCTGACCTATTTATTGGAAGCAAACGAAAAAGCGGCGGCGGAATACGAGCAGATTGTTTCGCCGCTGCTTTCTATGGAGCCGGCGATGATCCTTCGTGTCGGAGTATTTGCCCCTGTCACAGAGGAGTTTTTGTTTCGGGGAGGGGTCTTCTTTCTCTTTCGATGGCTGACCCTCCTGATCAGCGGGGTATTTTTCGGAGGTATTGAATCTCCCCAGACAGCCACTCGCAGACTTGCGAGTGGCGTACCAATAAAGTACCAGGGCCAGGCAGCCGGGCGCGCAGCCCTTGGTTGCAGAGCAACCAACGGGGCACGTCAAATGCGCAAGCCGCCCCGGCTGCCGTATCTGCCCAGGGTAACTGGGCAGATACGAGGGATCACAAACAGTGGCTACGCGGATAGTGCCCTGTGGCTTGCTTTTCTCAGGAACCGGAGGAAGCTGGAGGTTCAAAAGGCGGGAAGTTCAGAGGACAGGGGTACAAACAGGGTTTTACTATATAGGCTGGGCTATGCGGATCTTATTGCTAATATTCTCCAGGCTGCTCTGTTTGGGATCTACCACGGAAATATCTACCAGGGCTGCTATGCGTTTCTGATCGGGCTGCTGTTTGGGGGACTTGCTCTTTCATATCATACGATCCTCTACGGGATGATCGCGCATTCGAGCGTCAATTTTTTCGGGCTGTATATGGACAGGATCCTGCCGGGAGACCTTCTGCCTCCCGCAGAATTCGTACTGACGGTGGGATCGGTTTTTGTAGTTGTGGGAATTATGTATTATGTGGTAACAGGGAGGCGGAGATATACGCCATAAATTCTTTTGCCGGATCAAGGTCCGTAAAGGCGTACAGCATACGGCAGCCGACAGCATCCTCGATCTCGTTGAAGACCGGCTCGCCGTTATGATAGATAAAATCAATACCGATGAAATCCGAGGGCAGCGCGCTTATGATCCGTTCTGTAAGCGTCTGCTCTTTTTTAGTGAGCGTATGAGGAACCGCTGTTCCTCCGAGGGAGAAGTTGGCGCAGAGCTCGTTATTTCTGCTTTCTCGAAGCATAGCGGCAAGGATCTGATTTCCCAGAACATAGACCCGAAGGTCCTTTCCGATATCGGAGGCAACCCGCTCCAACAGGAGCTTCTGCGGGAAGACTATGGCTTCTTTTCGGTCAGCGTCTCCTCTGCTTTCACGCAGTGGAACGGAGGAGTACCAGGACTTCAGCTCTGTCAGATACTCTGAAAAGGAGGCTTCCTCTCCGATTCGTCGGACAAGATTTCCGCCGTGACCGTTTTCCGGCTTAGTCACAAAGGGATAACCGAAGGCTCGGGCCCGGGAGAGAAGGGGTTGTTCCTCGTATACCGGATCGGAAGAAAATAGCTTATCCAGAGGGAGAACGATATACTCCATCCCGGAGACGCCAAAGCCATTTAAAAAGCGCTTTGTTTCGTCCTTATCGTTTGCGATCCGACAGACCTTGGAGCTGTTGAACACACGGACCCCGTTCTTCTCAAAGGCTTCCGCAGCCTGAGCGTTTCGCGAGCGATTGATGATAAGGTCAGGTTTTCGCAGCTCCCCGGTTAGCTGTTTGCAAACAAACGGGTGGCGTTCCGATAATGTATCAGATGTTTCGGATAAGGAATAATCGCCCATATAAAAAGACAGATCCTCGGTAAAGAGTACGGACAGATCAAAATGAGACGCTTTGCCGTATTCGATCAACAGATCGGCAAAGCGTTTGTTTTTGGAATAATCTTCCTTATTATATAGAAGGAATCCGGATTTGTTCATAAATGTAACTGCTGTATATGGAAGAGCCGGACAGATATTGCTCAGGCCCCGACCAGTCTCCAGTTGATATATTTGATGATCTCATCGGCGGTATTGACACCGGTACAGTCGAAAATATTCTTGAAATGAGCGTTGGAATTTACCTCGCAGAGGATCGGGCCGCCGTGTCCGAACAGGATATCCACCCCGGCAAAATCAAGCTCCAGCCGTTTTACGACCTCGACCGCAAGCTCGGCCTCCTCCTTTGAGGGCGCATAAGCCTTCATCTCACCGCCGCTTGTGATATTGGCCCTGAAATCGCTGTCGTTATAACGTAGCATCGCCGTAACGACCTTGTTTCCGACGACCTGTAACCGAATGTCGTGACCGGAGGATTCAGAGATAAATTCCTGAAATACAAAGGGATAGTGAACCTTCTTCAGGATCTCAAGCGCTTCGGCATGGGTATCCGCTAAAAAGACCTGATTTCCGAAGGAGCCGAAGCACTCCTTTATGACAAGGGGATAGGAAAGGACCCGCTCCGCCTTCTCTAAAAAATCGTAGTTCGGATAGGGGATCCCGCTGAAGGTCATCGGAGCGACCACAGTTTCAGGGATCCGGACAAGGCCGGAGAGGACCTCGAGCGTCTTTGACTTATCGTCGGAGAGCTCGATTCCGGTGGCTCCGTTGAAGACCGGATAGCCGAGAGCTGAAAAGGCAGCGGCAAGCCTTACATCCTTATCCCAGAACAGAACAAATCTCAGATCATCAGGGATCGCCTCGTAGGGCGTGACCGTGATCCCGCATGTTGTATACACGGCCATAAAATCAGCATTCGTAGCAGGGATCAGGCGGACACCGCGGTTTTTGGCCGCATCCGTAAGCATCTCGTAGATTTCCGAAAATTTCCCGGATCTTAAATATGCATTTGTGATCAAGAGACCGGTCTTCATATCTGAATTTTAGCACAAACGACTTTGAAAGGAAATGAAAAGTTCATGGGGGACAGCGGACGGCGGACGTTGACTCTGCCGCTTTAATGTGCTAAAATAACGAGGTTGTAGAATTGTGACGTTTCCTGACCGGATGTTTTTGAAATCTGGCCTGAAAGTGTTACGAAAATATAACTGTTCAGGATTTAGAGAGGCTGGATAGTTAAATATTTCACGAAAAAGAGGAGACTGTTATGAAAAACGCAAAGAAATTATTGGCAATTCTTGCCGCGGCGTCATTGACTGTTATGACTGCCTGCGGTACGGTAGGCGGACAGGCGGCAGCGGAGGCTCCTGCGGAAGCAGAGCCAAAGGCAGAGGAAGCTGCTCCCGCACAGGAAACGGAAGAGACGACGGCGGAAAGTACAGAAGCAAAGGAGGGAGAATCCTATCTGGTAGGGATTTGCCAGCTCGTCCAGCATCCGGCGCTTGATGCCGCGACACAGGGCTTTCGGGATGCGCTTACGGATGCTCTTGGCGACGCGGTGAGCTTTGATGAGCAGAACGCGGCAGGAGACGCATCGACGGCTGCTACGATCTGTACGAATTTAGTAAGTGAAAACGTGGATCTGATTCTGGCGAACGCGACACCGGCTCTGCAGGCGGCGGCCGCGGCAACGGGCGATATCCCGATCCTCGGGACCTCCATTACGGAATACGGCGTTGCTCTTGAGTTAGAGAATTTTGACGGTACGGTAGGCGGAAACGTTTCCGGTACCTCGGATCTGCCACCTTTGGATCAGCAGGCAGCTATGGTCACCGAGCTTTTCCCGGAGGCAAAGACAGTGGGCATCGTTTACTGCTCCGCGGAGCCTAATTCGAAGTATCAGGCGGATGTCGTAGAAAAATGCCTTGAGGATGCGGGACTTACGGTCACCATCTATACCTTTTCCGATTCCAATGACGTAGCGGCGGTCACGGGCGAAGCCTGCGCAAACAGCGATGTCCTCTATATCCCGACAGATAATACGGCGGCTTCCTGCACCGAGGCGATCAACAATGTCGCCCAGCCGGCAGGCGTACCGATTATCGCGGGTGAGGAAGGGATCATGCAGGGCTGCGGCGTTGCGACGCTTTCCATCAGCTATTACGATCTCGGTGTTACGACCGGGCAGATGGCGGTAAAGATTCTGACAGGGGAATCCGATATTTCCGAGATGCCCATCGAATACTATCCGAACCCGGTCAAGGAGTACAATCCTGCCATTGCCGAGGCTCTCGGGGTAGAGATCCCGGAGGACTATATCGCGGTAGAATAAGAAATCCTGTCTGTTTTGTGTCAGAAACCAAACTGCCCGGTCAGCTTCCTGCCGGGCAGAAACGATACTATGGAGGAATGTAGGGTAAATGAGCGCAGTTTCAGATTATTTTGCATCGCTGAGCTTTACCGGATTGCTTGGGCGGTTTCCGGCGGGGATCGCCCAGGGGATCATCTGGGGCATTATGGCTCTTGGTGTTTATATCACGTTCCGGCTTTTGGATATTGCGGATCTTTCGGTGGACGGAACCTTTTCGACGGGTGCGGCGGTCACGGTTATGCTGATCCTTGCCGGCTATAACCCCTGGGCAGCGGTTGTGATCGCTATGCTTACGGGCCTGGCCGCAGGGACTGTAACCGGCCTGCTGCATACGAAGTTAGGGATCCCAGCCATCCTTTCGGGGATCCTTACGCAGTACGCTCTGTATTCGGTAAATCTCGCTATCATGGGCTTTAAGGCTAATACAGCGGTGAGCGTTGACCGCTATGCTCTGGTGATCTCGAGCCGCTATGTGCCGAACGCCATCGTGACCGGAGGGGTTCTTGCGATCCTGATCATCGCTGTGCTTTACTGGTATTTCGGAACAGAAATGGGCTCCGCCCTCCGCGCCACCGGCTGTAACCAGACCATGGCGAAGGCGCAGGGGATCAACATCAATACCATGAAGGTGCGGGGACTGGCGCTCAGTAACGGCCTGGTCGCCCTTTCGGGAGGACTTTTCGCGCAGTATTCGGGCTTTGCGGATGTCAACAGCGGAAGAGGCGCGATCGTGATCGGTCTTGCGGCGGTCATCATCGGAGAGGTACTGGGCGGCGCGATCCTTGGGAAGCATCTGAATTTTGCCGGCAGGCTTGCCTTTGTGATCATCGGCGGGATCATCTACTATCTGGTCTATACGCTGGTGCTGTGGCTGAAGCTGGACTCCAATATGATGAAGCTGTTTACCGCTGTGATTGTGGCGATCTTTCTCGCGGTGCCCTATCTTCAGGCGCAGAGCAGAAGCTCTTTCAAGCGGGCCGCGAAGAATTCGGGAAGGAAGGTGGTTTAGATGCTTAAAGCTGAGGCTGTATACAAGACCTTTGATCCCGGAACGATTAATGAGAAAAGAGCTCTAAAGGGAGTTGATCTGACTCTTTCGGAGGGCGATTTTGTAACAGTGATCGGAGGAAACGGGGCCGGAAAATCGACGCTCTTAAATGCCATCGCGGGCGTATGGCCCATTGATTCGGGAAAGATTCTGATCGACGATGCGTATGTGACCGGTCTTCCTGATTATAAAAGGGCTTCTTTAATAGGAAGAGTTTTTCAGGATCCGATGACCGGTACTGCCGCGACCATGGAGATCGAGGAGAATCTGGCGCTTGCGGCAAGGCGCGGGCAGAAAAGAGGCCTGAAGTGGGGGATCTCTCCGCAGGAGAAGAAGGAATACCATGAGAAGCTGGGGCTTTTGGAGCTGGGGCTGGAGGACCGTATGACGACCAAGGTCGGTCTGCTTTCGGGAGGTCAGAGGCAGGCGCTGACGCTTTTGATGGCGACGCTGAAACGGCCGAAGCTATTGCTGCTTGATGAGCATACGGCGGCGCTGGATCCGAAAACGGCGGAAAAGGTTCTTGGCGCGACGCAGAGGGTCGTAGAAAAGGACCGCCTTACGACTCTGATGGTCACGCACAATATGCGGGACGCGATCCGTTACGGAAACCGGTTGATTATGATGAACGAGGGTGATATCATTTTAGATATCGGAGGCGAAGAAAAAAAGAAGCTGACCGTTGAGGTACTGCTCCATAAATTTGAGGAGGTCTCCGGTGAGGAGTTTGCCAGTGATAAGGCAATCCTGGGATAAGCGGGAGATCGCTGGCGGGACAGGGTTCAGCAGACAAGCGGGGTAAAAGGATGGATAATGAAAACAAGGGCTTTGAGAAGGATTTTGGCATATCGGATGAAGGAGTGAGAAGGGCAGCGTCAGAGCTTGAAAAGGCTGCGTCTTTCGGCGATGAGGATAAGAAGGAAGAAGTTCTTGAAAATGTGACGGCTTCCTCTGAGGTGGTAAGCGAGGGAACAGGGTCCGGCGCTTCCGGCGAAGGCTATGCGAAAGCGGCGCAGGGCGAAAGCGAAGCTATGTACGGGAGAAACGATACCGGAACGTACAGGACCGAGACGGAGCGTATGGAGGCGGAATTCAGACGGAGACGGGCGGAACGAAACGTGAATTACGCTTCGGGCTTCGGCGGATCCTCCGGGAACGACTATGATAACGAAAACGGTTACAATGGCGGAGCGAATTTCTACAGCAGCGGAAATCAGGACCGGGGGAACGGAAATAAGGGAATGTCTATCGCTTCCATGGTCTGCGGGATTCTGTCCGTGCTTTGCTGCTGCCTCGGATGGTTCGGGCTGGTGCTTGGCATCATAGCGGTCGTTTTCGGGATCCTGAGCCTTCGGAATAATTACAGCGGCCGCGAGATGGCGATCGCGGGGATCGCAACCGGGGGCTGCGGCGTTCTGCTCTGTGTGGTGCTTCTGATCTTTGCTTCTATCGCAAGCGGATTGACGAATGCGTTTATGAAGGATTCTCTGGATTTCTATCACTTTGATCTGAAGGACCTGAATGATATTCTCTGATACGAACAAAAAAGTCACGGATATCGAGACGGATACGGTTTTGCTCTTTTACCGTCTGGGTAAGTTTGCTTTAATTGTAGGGCTTATTGCACTGACCTTGTATTACAGCGGGGTTTTGAAGGCGCTTGAGCCCTATAATTATTGTGTCTTTAAACGGACGGTCGGGCTGTACTGCCCGGGCTGCGGTGGGACCAGGGCGGTAAAGGCGCTGCTTTCAGGGCATCCGCTCTTAAGCCTCTACGCCCATCCGGCGGTATTATACTACGCGGTTTTGTATGTTGTATTTATGATTCGGATGTTTTGCAGTCTGCATTTTAGTGGAGTGACCGGTTTTCCTGGGTTTCTGTCCCGGCCGGTCTCGGAAAAGCGGATTGTAAATCTCATTATAGCGGGGATTATTCTGATTTTCGCGCAGTGGATCGTTAAGAATGCGGTTCTTGTATTTCTTCATTATAAATGGATCTGATCCGCCGTGAATCGTCCCGAGGCGCCGCAGGGCAGGATCAGACCGGATTCCGAAACGGGAAGTCCGATCTCATCTGCTTCGACGATGCCTTTGTGCGTCTTAGCGACCACACTGCCCAGCATATAGGCAAGCACGGCAGGCTGCAGCCCCGTCGTATAGGAATTGATCAGAAAAAACAGAGGAGTTTCGGAAAGGAGCAGGGACGCCCTCTCGATCAGGGGATAGACTGCCTCCTCCAACTTCCAGACCTCACCGCCCGGGCCTCTGCCGTAGGAGGGCGGGTCCATGATAATCGCGTCGTATTTATTTTCCCTGCGGATCTCCCGCTCGACAAACTTCATACAATCGTCCACCAGCCAGCGGATCGGCGCGCCCGAAAGACCGCTTGCGGCAGCGTTTTCCTTAGCCCAGCCTACCATTCCTTTGCTGGCATCCACGTGGGTCACACAGGCTCCCGCCTTTGCCGCAGCAAGGGTTGCTCCGCCTGTATAAGCAAAAAGATTCAGGACACGGACCGGGCGGCCTGAGGAGACTCTGTCAGAGATCAGAGAGCTGAACCAGTCCCAGTTGACGGCCTGCTCCGGAAAGAGGCCGGTATGCTTAAAGCTGAAGGGCTTCAGCTGAAAGGTCAGATCGAGGCCTCCGCTTTGATAGCGGATGCTCCACTGTTCTGGAAGGTCGATGAATTCCCACTGCCCGCCGCCTTTACTGCTCCTATGGTAACGGGCATTGATACGCTTCCAGCTCCTGTTCTTTTTTTCGGTTGTCCAGATCACCTGCGGGTCCGGGCGTACGAGGATATAGCTTCCCCAGCGTTCCAAACGTTCTCCCGCCGAGGCATCTATCACTTCAAATTCCTTCCAGTTTTCTGCGATCCACATACGCCTATCATAGCACAAATACGACCGTTTGCGAAACAGTAATGCACGCATAAGATGCGAAAAAAATGAGGCTCTGAAGTCCCGATCCGTTATTTTCTTGCGTAAATCGTTATTATGGGGTATAGTAATGGGCGGTGCTTTGATGCAGTAAAGCGCCTGTTTCGGTACGGAAAAGTTTTTGAGGAGGATGAAAAAATGACCGGTAGTACATTAACCTGGGTACTGATCGCGTTTGGCGTTTATCTGGTAGGGATGATCGCGATCGGCGCTCTCTATATGAAGAGAAACAGCAGCTCGGAGGATTACTTCCTCGGCGGAAGGAATCTGAACGGCTTTGTAGCGGCCTTATCGGCGCAGGCTTCGGATATGAGCGGATGGCTCTTAATGGGCCTTCCCGGATCGATCTACGCTCTGGGGACCGGTCAGACGTGGATCGCGATCGGGCTTTTCCTGGGAACGGTAGCAAACTGGCTGTTTATTTCCGGGAGACTTCGGAAATATACGATCCGGGCGAATAACTCTCTGACGCTGCCGGAGTTTTTTGAGAACCGCTATCACGATCAGAAGCGGGTGCTGTTACTTGTTTCTTCTATTGTAATAGTTATCTTCTTTCTGGTATATACGGCATCGGCTCTGGCGTCCGGCGGCAAGCTGTTCAATTCGATGTTCGGGATCGACTATCATATCGCTCTGACCTTCGGCGCGGTGGTCATTCTGCTCTATACTTTTATGGGCGGCTTTATGGCGGTCTGTACGACGGACTTTATTCAGGGGACCCTGATGCTGATCGCGCTTCTTGTTATTCCGATCGTTGCCTATGCGTCGCTTAGCGGGGAGCTTTCGGAGATCCTTGCGACGACCGGCGTAGACGGGGCTTCCTTTTTGAATATCATGCAGGAGGGAGGAGCGCCGATCACCGCGGTTTCGATCATTTCCAGTCTGGGCTGGGGTCTCGGGTATTTCGGAATGCCGCATATCCTGGTCCGGTTTATGGCGATCAAGAATGAGGAGGAGTTAAAGAAGTCGAAGACAGTGGGTATTGTCTGGGTTTTCCTGTCGCTGTTATTTGCCTCTATTATCGGCGTAGTCGGAAGGGCTTATATGGCGCCTGTGATCCTCGGGGAAGAGGGCATGCCTTCGACGGAGAACGTTTTTATCGAGATGATCAAGAGGATGTTTACGGAGCAGTTCGCAATGCCGTTTATCGCGGGGATCTTCCTTTGCGCTATACTGGCCGCGATTATGTCGACGGCGGATTCACAGCTTTTGGTTACAGCGTCTGCGGTCGCGGAGGATCTTTATAAGGGGATTTTCAAGAAGGACGCGAAGGAGCAGGAGGTTTTATCGTTAAGCAGGCTTACGGTGGTCGTGGTTGCGGTCGTTGCCTACATCATTGCCTGGAATCCGGACAACTCGGTCATGGGTCTGGTATCGGATGCCTGGGCGGGCTTTGGAGCGGCTTTCGGGCCGATCGTTTTAATGTCGCTGTTCTGGAAGAGGACGAATCTGAAGGGCGCGGTAGCGGGGATCGCTTCGGGCGCGATCATCGTTATCCTCTGGGACTATATTCCCTTAGTTTCCGGAAGCACGCTCGGGTCGGTCACGGGGCTGTATTCGCTGGTGCCGGGTTTCTTCATCAGCCTTATCCTTATTATAGTGGTGAGTTTATGTACGGAGGAACCGAGCGCGGAGATGTTACAGGAGTTTGAGGATGTGAGCCGCTCTTAATATTAATAAAAGCGGGAGACAATCGGAACAGATATTTCTAAGGAAACGCTGATTAACAGCGTTTCCTTAGCAGGAGATGCGCACGAACGCGCAGGGGAAGGGACTTTGTCCCGCGCGTTCGGCGCGGGGAAGCGCTTAAATCAGCGCTTCCCTAAAAAATTTGAGGCTTCTGGCATAATAGCTGACATTATGCCGGAGGCCTCAATTTTTTCGTATATTTCGGACCAGTACATCCGTACAGGCGGGAAATGAGAATATTATTGTATCATGTTGACCGGAAGACGGATCATTTTAGAATATTTTCAGCCATCTCTGTAGCCTGTTCAAGCGTTATATCAGGGTTTTCTTTCATGAAATATTCGGCAAGTTTTTTGATGTTATCGGATTTATTTTCCTCCGCTCCCTGAATTATTCCCTGGGAGATACCCTGAGAAATACCTTGGGAAATACCCTGAGATACTCCCTCTGAAAATCCTCTGTTAAATATTACCTGACTCATTCCCGGCATAGTTGATACCTCCTCTCTTAACTCCGGATTCGCACTCACCGGAGTATACTTATCAATC
>JAFSXN010000146.1 GCA_017444015.1 Lachnospiraceae bacterium
AACGAAAAGCTCTGCCGCTTTTCGTTAATCGTATAATATGATGCGCACGAATTCGGATAGGAAATATGCCGCCTTAAGCGGCCCGAATTCGGCGCACTCAATAACGAAATGGAAAGTAATTTCGTTATTGAGTATATCTATTTTCTTAACCCATACCGGGTCAAAGCTTTCGGAACAAATTTCTTACGCAGGAGCTTTGTCCGGATATATTCCTCCGTGGGCCCCTCGCCCTCCTCCGCCAACATCCGAAGCAGCAGCTCCAACGTAAATTTCGTATGCTTTTCCATCATGATCTTCGGCTTTCCCTTCAGAAAATACCTTAAAGGCATATCGTCCGTGTATTTTTTTCCGTTATAGATCCTGGAAGCCGCCACCCGGTCAACATACATCTCCGCCAGATATTTATCCGGCATCCTGGCGGGAACCATGCCCTTCCCCTCGGTCGCCGAATAATCGATCCAGTATTCGTAATGGTGTTTATTCCTGCCCTTATGGTGCAGCCATGCCGCGGAATACCCTCTGGCCTCCCTCTCCGCGTTATTAGGGCTTCGATAGCCCTGATAATACTTTGCTCCTGCAAAAAACTCCGAGGGAGAATATTTGCTCAGATCATGCAGCAATCCCTGTTTGACAAGCCCCAGACGAAAGCAGCCCTCCCGTACCAGGCGTCTGTGTTCATTTACCGTTTTTAAATGCTCTAACCACTTCATCGCTATGTTTCCTGCTCTTCACCTTCAGAGGTCTCTGATTCCTCAGAGGCTTCCGGATCCTCAGGCGCCTCCGGCACTCCCTCTCTTTCGACGAACAGATCCATAAATTCCTCCCCGGGATATTCCGTTTCCGAGGGAGTAATAAAGACAGCTTTCCTCGACTCGCTGTAGAACGCCTGTTTGGTATCCGCCGCTCCCGTCACAGAGGTCCCTCCCTCCGCAAAGGTCGTAAGCGTGCTGTCAGGCGTCGACAGAAAGCGTAAAATATCCGAATCCGTCTCCTTGAGGTTTACGCTCTGATCCATCCCCTGTTCGAGTTGAGCAAGCAGCTCGTCGGTAAGCGCTTCGGGATCTCTTCTCGCGTCCACCGCGTCATCGATCATCGAGGAATAGGCCTCATTTACACGGAAGAAGTTCTCGGTAAGCCTGGAATTATTGACAAAAACAGTAAAAGCCTCCGCATAGAATTCATAGGTCTCCGAGTTCCCGGATTCATAGCTGATCACGCAGAGCGGCAGCCACTCCGTAACGCTTCCCTGATCGGAGAGCTGATCATTTACATAATCAAAGGTAATGGACACGACCGGCACATAAAAGTCGGCATAGACCTTCTCTCCATTCTTTGTCGTTATAATATATTTGTAATAGGTAGCGCTGCACTCAGACCCCGCCAGGGTATAGGAGGTACTGGAACCGATATGGGCATAGTCCCCGATATCTCCGGTCAGTATCCTGACCCTGTCGTTTAAGAGCGTATTTAAAGACTCCGTCACGCCCGTCGAGGCTTCGTGGCTCTCCACCAGCTCTAACTTCTTAGCCCCGGAATACGCCTGCTTAATTAACGCCTCAAGGTAGGTCCGGGGACCGTCATAGGTCAGATAGCTCATATAGTAATCCAGATCGACCTCATTGTTTCTGCTCTTTTTCGAAGATGTCGATTTCTGGTACCAGAAATGCTCCGGCGACATATAGGTCATCCGCATCGTATTCTCTTCATTGGAGACCACACAGTTTAAAACGATCGGAAACTGATTGGAATAATTTGTGTTATCAAATGTACACTCAAAGCTTGTAAACTCCTCCGGATAGAGCGTGGTAAAAACCAGAAGACCCGCGGAGTCTCTTCCTTCTCCCACATTATAATAGGAGCCGAGATCATCGCTCACCTTCCGGTTTTCAGGGACCTTTCTTTCAAGCTCCTCCGGCTCTTCCTCCTCTTCCTCGGGCTCCGCAAGGACCTCCTCGGGCTCTTCCTCTTCCTCCTCTTCTACCAGGTCTCTTGAGGAGACTCCCTGTCTCGAGGCGACGATGGCGATCACGCCGATCAGTATCGCGAGAAGGACAAAGACAACAAGGATTGCGGCAACGATCCCCCGCTTCTTCCTGTCCTGCTCCTTTCTGGACTCCATCTTCTTTGCGATTTCCGGCGGAAACTGGGACGTATTCTCCGGCTTTGTTACGTCAGTCCCGCAGCTGATACAGATATCCTGCGTATCCTCCAACAGCATCCCGCATTTCTTACAGTACTTCATCCTGCCCGCTCCTACCTCTGCTCCCTCTCGGCTGTTTCCAGATCCTTATATCCGTAGAGATGAACGTTGTTTTCCATGATCTCATATGCCAGATTCTTTCCGGCCTTTGCAAGCGACGCGATAAATCTGGCGTAGAGCTCCAACATCTTATCCGAATAAGTGGAAAGCTCTCCCCGTAAATACGTTTCATACGACGTATTATCAATATTGTCGGCGGCCGTCCGGATATCTCTGGCACGTCCCGCCAACTTCGGAAACTCCTTGGAAAACTGCTCCATCCAGTCCACCTGGATCCCTACCACCGTCTCGATGATCTGCTTTTTCTCGTCAGAAAGCTCGGGAAAGCTGTCCTTGATCGAGTCATATTCCGAGGGAGCCGTGCTTTCCATCATCCTGCCGTATTTCTCGGTGATCAGATTATGGTTCAGCCTGCTTTCCCTCCGAAAATCATAGAGATACTGGAACAGCATCTTCCTTTCCCAGGTCAGATACTGGCTTCTTCGCATGATCGAGAAGGTCGGCCAGTTATTCTGGCATTCCGCTCTCCCGCCGACATTCTGGACCTTATCAAACTCCTTGAACTCTTCCTTTGCGATCCGAAGCGCCAGCTCCGCGTTGTCATACGCCGCAAACTGCGCTTTCTCCAAAAGCTCTTCGGTATGATGGTCCAGATATGGGTCGATATCGCTGATGATATCCCTGCGGTACAGCTCCATCGCAAGAAAGGCTCCGATCTCCTCGATCGCCTCATCCTCCCGGTAAGCCCGAAGCAACAGATCAAACAGCTCTTCTCCGCCCTCTAAATCCACCAGAGCGCTAAACAGCCATTTGTCGTGAAGCGGATAGGTGCCGTCCAGGATATACATAAGACGCATCGCCGCCTTAAAGGCATCCGTACGCATCATGGAGGCAGTCAGCTCGTCTCCCCTCTTTAACATACGAAAATAGTTATACTGTCCGCACTGCGAAAACCGTCCGCAGCACTCCGCGATTTTCAAATAGAAAACCCTCTCGGGATAGCCCTTCTTAAACTCCTCCCGGCGCTTTGTAAACTCTCCGGAATCGTCCTTAAACACCTCTCCGTTGACCGCAGCCGCAAGGGAGGCATCCTCAACCCTCGTCCAGTCGACCTGCTCATACTCCTCACACCCCACAAGCCTCGTAAAGAAGTCCCTGATCGTCATAACGCCCCGTCTGCCGGCGCCCTGTGCGATATTTCCTCTGGAAAAGCCCATAAATTCTTCCGGCAGCTTCTCATATTCTTCCGAAAGCCGTTCTCCGATCGCCTTGTAGGTCTCGTCGTTTACCCACATACAAAACGACGGTCCGAAATCATGATCCGTCGACAGTTCGTCGTCCAGATAGAAGCATTCTGAACCCTCTCCGCAGAGTCCGACCGCGATCTTATCCTCGTATTCGGGGAACTTTTCAGCGATCATAGGAGCCCCGAAGGCCTCGTAATACGCCCGGGAAAGCTCCAAACCCTTGACCGGACGGTCCTTATCTTCTCTTTCCATAGCTGCCTTGACGCAGGCTTCATAGTTTTCCCTCAGCCGCTCATAGTAGCCGTTTCGGCCAAGAGAGCGCTCCATGATCTCCATAGCCTCCGAAAAGGTATCCGCCGCGGTATCAAATTCTTTCCTGATATAGTAATAGCTCCCAAGGGCGGAAAGCGCCGCGCAGAAATGCTGGTCAGCGACCCCCTGTTGCTCAAACAGCCGGATGGATCGCTTTGCCTCCTTACAGGCTTCCTCCAGCTCTCCAAGCTGGATCATGGTACCCGCAAGGTTCGCCCTCGAAACCGCCTCCTCGTACTCCTCTCCCCGCTCTGTGACGATGGCGAGCGCCCGTTTCAGAGCATCCTTAGCCGCGGCAAAATCGCCCTTTTCCTGAAACAGAAGGGCTTTATTGTTATAAAAGCTCGCAAACAGCATAGAATCCGGCTCTAAGATCCTCTGATACAGCTTTTCCACCCGGTCATAGAGCGTAAGGGAATCCTCAAGCCTCCCCGCGACCCGGTAGGAGGTAGCGACATTTAACAGCGAGGTTGCATAGGGCGCTGACTCCGGATCGCAGACCGCGTCCGCCACCCGTAAAATATCCTCGGCAACCTCGAACATCTTCTCAAATTCCGAGGTCTCGCGGTAATGTCCGATCAGCTCATTCAAAAGCGTCAGGACCGCCCCGTCATCCATCTCCTCCGCTGCCGCGTCTATAGCGCCGACCAGAAGCTCCTCGACCTCCTTCGGCCGGTTTTCCGAATAGAGTCTGTCGGCTGTTTTTATGATCCGTTCTGTATCCATTCTTTATGCCCTGTAATCACTGACCATACTTCCCAGGCCATCCGAAAGCTCCTTGATATCCGATGCCCGCTCCGCGACCGTCTTTGTGACCTCCATGATCTGCGCGATAGAGGCCGCCGTCTCCTGCGCGGTCGCCGCATTCTGCTCCGAGATATCGGAAAGGTTGTCGATCGAACCCCGCAGCTGTGAGCAGGCGCTTTCGATCTTTGCCACATCCGCCCGGATCATTTCAAAGGTACCCCGGGTATTATCTATATCATCAAAGAGCGTCTGAAGGGAATCCCTGGAAACCGTACTGGTCTTCTCCTGTTCCTTCATCACGTTATTTAACTCACTGACCAGGTGGATCGCCTCCGCCGTCTGCTTTTTCAGATCCGCCATGATTTGCTTGATCGAATCCGCCGATTTATTGGACTCCTCCGCAAGCGAGCCGATCTCCTCCGCTACTACGGCAAAGCCCCGTCCGGCCTCTCCGGCTCTCGCCGCCTCGATAGAAGCGTTTAACGAAAGCAGATTCGTCTGACTCGCAATGGAGTCAATGGCGTTTGCTGCCTCGGTAACCGTATCTACCGCGGTACCCACCGCGCTCATTTCCTCTGTGACCTTTGACAGCTCTAACATAGAATTCTGGATCGAGCCGATCAGCACCTCAAAGCTGTCGGAAACGCCCTTGGAACTGTCTAACATACTCTCCGTATAATCCTCCGCCTTCGAAACGGTCTCCTCCATTCCCGAAAGGCTGGCGAAAATATGATCCACGTTATCCGAGGCGCTGTTGACATCCTGCGCCTGCCTTGTCGCTCCGTCCGCCACATCGTCGATGGCGCTTGAAAGATCGTACATCGTCCCCGATGCCTGCTTTGCGGCGGAGCTCAGCTCCTCGGAAGAGGAAATGGAGCTTTCTACATTTCCCTTGACATTGCTTACGATCTGTCGGATCTGGCCGATAAATTTATTCATATTTTCGGCGATCACCTCAAACTCATCACCGCTGTGTACATCCAGCTGAAGCGTCAGATCCTCGTCGCCGCCGGTTAACTCCTCGACCTCGTCATTCAAAGCCCGAAAGCCCTTGTTTAACATTCTCCGAATCAGCAGCAGAAGAACGATACTGACGGCTATGATCACACAGAACATAATGACGATATTAAGCAGAAGCGCCTTCAGATTCTCATTGATCTCCTCCATGCTCACGTCTACGATGGCCAGCGCCGTAATTACGCCCGCGCTGTTTCGGATCGGGCTGTAGGCGGAAAGATGGGTTCCCCACTCGTCCGTGTACGGCTCCGCTGTGGCAACGCTCTCGCCGGCATAGGCCAGAATGATCTCCGTCTCGTCGCCGTCAAAGCCTTCCCCGATCGCCCCCGGCTCCTCGGGATCGGAATCCACCAGGAAAACCGCCGCGGACCCGTTCTGCTTGATAGTATAGGCATATTCCACGTCCCCGTTATCCCGAAACAGAGCGATCTGCTTAAGGATCGTCTGATAGGCTTCGCTGCCCTCATCTCCGGGCTCGATCACAGAGATCAGGTCCCCGTCGACGCTTGCCGCCATACATCTGGCGATGCTGACCGCTTTGGCATCGATCTCCTCCGTCATAGCGTCCTTCGCGCGGAGGTAGGCCATATTACACAGCAAAACATCCGAGACAGCGATCAGAAAAAGCATAATGATCAGAATCTTGGTTGACATACTAAGCCGTCTGGTCTTCATCCCTTGTTCCCCCAAAACTGACAAACGATTACAATCTGTTAAATTTTAACACTGAATGACATCTATCGCAAGTACGGCGTTTTCCTTTTGCGAAAAAACATGGTATGATCTTCCTATGATGAACCAGGCCTCAGAAGCCGCAGAGCTTTTCTTTATGGATACGAGGCCGGAAAGCGGGATAAAATGGCACTTGACGGGATCACCATAGCGGCACTGACAAAGGAGCTCTCCGACAGACTGGTCGGCGGCAGGATCTATAAAATCGCGCAGCCCGAGGCGGACGAGCTGCTTTTGACCTTTAAGACCGGAGACGGACAAAAACGGTTAAAGCTAACCGCCAACGCCTCCCTTCCCTATGCGGCGCTGACAGAGGAAAACAAGCCGAGTCCCATGACCGCGCCGAATTTCTGTATGCTTTTGAGAAAGCATCTTCAGAACGGAAGACTCCTTTCCGTAAGGCAGCCGGGATTGGAGCGGGTAATCGAGCTTGAGATCGAGCACCTAAATGAAATGGGGGATCTCTGTAGAAAGACCCTTCTGATCGAGTTGATGGGAAAGCACAGCAATATCATTCTCCTGAATGAAGACCGGGTCATTTTAGACAGCATCAAGCATATTTCCGCCATGGTAAGCTCCGTGAGAGAGGTCCTTCCGGGAAAGCCTTATTTCATTCCCTTTACAGAGGACAAGCTGGATCCTCTCGGGGAACTGAGCTTTAATGACTTCTGTGATGCTCTTCAAAAGAAAAACGGAAATGCTGCTCAGGCTCTGTACCAAAGTTTTGACGGGATCTCTCCGGTTATGGCAAACGAGATCCTGTATCGCGCCGGGGCTGATCCTGATCTGCCGTCCCTGGAATATCCGGAGGCTTTGCTGCATCGTCTCTACGAGTGCTTTACGGAGCTTATGGACGATATCGATCAACGGGAGTTCTTTCCGAATATCATCTACGACGGAGCAAAGCCGGTGGAATATTCTGCCGTGGAATTAACGATCTATAGAGATATGTTATGTAAACCATTCTCTTCGATCTCAGAGGTTCTAAACACCTATTACAGCGAGCGTGACATCTATACCAGGCTCCGCCAGAGATCCGCGGACCTGAGACACATCGTCCAGACCTGTCTCGAACGAAACGCAAAAAAGCTCGATCTTCAGGCAAAGCAGCTGAAGGATACCGATAAAATGGAGAAGTACCGTCTTTACGGAGAGCTGATCAATACCTACGGCTACGGTACGAAGCCGGGGGAAAAGGTACTTTCTGCCGTAGACTACCGTACAAATGAAGAAGTTAAGGTACCCCTGGACCCCACCCTAAGTCCCAGGGAAAACGCGAAAAAATATTTTGACCGCTATTCCAAGCTGAAGCGAACGAAGGACGCGGTAACCGTTCAGTTAGAGGAAACGAAGGCTGAGGTCGAGCATCTTTCTTCGGTTATGACCTCCTTGGAGCTTGCGGGGGATGAAACGACGCTCTCTCAGATCCGGGAAGAGTTAGTTGAAGCGGGTTATATCAAAAAAGGAAGGGCAGAGGGCGATAAAAAGCGAACCGGCAAAGGCCTTGAGAAAAGCCAGCCCTACCACTATCTCAGCTCAGACGGCTTTGATATCTATGTCGGAAAAAACAACTTTCAGAACGACTACCTGACCTTTCATCTGGCAGGCCCTTCGGACTGGTGGTTTCATGCCAAAAAAATCCCCGGCTCCCATGTCATACTGAAAGCCGGAGGAAAAGAGCTCCCGGACCGGGCCTTTGAGGAGGCCGGCGCACTGGCCGCCTACTATTCAAAGGGACGGGACCAGAATAAGGTTGAAATCGATTACGTGGAAAAAAAGCAGATCAAAAAGCCTGCCGCCGCAAAGCCCGGGTTCGTGATCTATTATACCAACTACTCCCTGACCGCTTCTCCTGATATATCGGGACTGAAGCTTATTGCGGAGTAATAGGAAACGAAGAAATTCGATTCCGATATTAACATAATTAGTTGACATAACTATTACCCGCCGATCAGCGAAAAGGCATCAGTATCCCAACATCCAGTCATACATCTCCTGATACTTTCTTGCCGAAACATTCCAGGAGAAGTCCGCCGCCATAGCCCGATCGATGATCTTGTTCCACTCCCGCTTCTTTTCATTGAAAACATCATAGGCGTAGCGGATCGCTCCGATCATCTCATGCGCGTTGTAGTTCACAAAGGAAAATCCCGTTCCGGTACTTTCATACTCGTTATAGGGCTCTACCGTATCCTTGAGACCGCCGGTTTCCCGAACGATCGGCACGGTCCCGTACCGAAGGGCCATAAGCTGCGACAGACCGCAGGGTTCAAAGAGCGAAGGCATTAAGAAAGCATCGCAGCTGGCATAGATCTTATGGGACAGCTCCTCGGAATAGTAGATATTTGCGGATACCTTATTGCTGTACTTCCAGTCATAATGCCGGAACATATTCTCGTATCGCTCCTCTCCGGTCCCTAAGACAACGATCTGAACGTTCATCTGACAGAGCTCCTCCATCATAAACGCGATCAGATCAAAGCCCTTCTGGTCGGTAAGCCTCGAAACGATACCGATCATAAATTTCCTGTCATCGACCTCAAGGTTTAAGGACTCCTGAAGGTCTCTCTTGTTTTTGATCTTTTCCTTGCGGAAATCTCTGGCATTGTATTTATAACGGATAAACTTGTCCGTCGAAGGATTGTATTCCTTGTAGTCGATCCCGTTCACGATCCCCCGCAGATCTCCGCTTCTGGCGGACAGCAGACCGTCCAGACCCTCGCCGTAAAACCGGGTCTTTATTTCGTTTGCATAGGTTTCGCTTACGGTAGTTATCGCGTCCGCGTAGACAAGACCGCCCTTTAACATATTCGCGTCCTTATAGGACTCTAACTTATCCGGCGTAAAGAAATAATCCGGAAGCTCGGAATACGCCTTGATCGTCGGAACATCCCAGTTTCCCTGGAACTTCAGATTATGAATCGTCATAACGGACTTGATATCCCGAAAGAACTCTCCGTCGTGGAAGCGTTCTTTTAAATAAACCGGGATCAGACCCGTCTGCCAGTCATGACAGTGAACGATATCCGGCTTGAAGCCGACCACCGGCAGGATCGAAAGGGCCGCTCTCGAAAAGAAGATGAATTTTTCGATATCCCAGAGAATATTCCCGTAGGGTACCGACCCGGCAAAATAATACTCATTGTCGATAAAATAAAACGTCACGCCCTCGTAAACCGACCGGAAGATCCCTACATAGGTCTGCTTCTGATCGTACTCCATATAGAAATTGGTCAGATATTCCATTTTATCCCGAAGCTCCTGCTTGATGCAGAGATATTTCGGGAGGATGACCCTGCAATCGAAGTACTCCCTGTCAAAGCACTTGGGGAGCGAGCCTACCACATCCGCAAGTCCTCCTGTCTTAACAAACGGTACACCCTCCGAAGCCACAAACAGAATATTTTTCATCCAAGTTCCTCCAATGAGTCAGTTATTTCTGTATTATATCAGTTTATCGGTACCTCTTCAATAAAATAATCGTTTTCGAAGCTGTCCACTACGACCTTGGTAATATTTCCGGCGATGTGAGAAGCGGAAATAATGGTGGGATGAGAGAAATCATACACAAGGCTCCCGTCAGACCTCTTAACAAAATCTGAGAACCGTACAACCGCCCGAACGCTTGTCGTAACGCCGTCAGCCTGTGTCATATCGCAGGAATAGATAATATCCAGGTCGTTGTAATGATTGCCGTTCTTTCCTTCGGCTCCCTCTTTCACAGTCTTGAAATAGGCCTTCACAGGAGACGGCGTCAGCCACGAAAAGGTCGCCTGCTTATTGATATAGATCGGAACCAGTCCAGCCTCGATAAAAACACGCACCCCATAGGTATTCGCGTCGACAAAGGCGGTTTTTCCGGCTGAGATCGCTTCCTTTATCACTTCCGAAGGAAGCTCCGAGGCTGCTTTGACATACTCGTCGACACCCTCCACCCGGTAGATCCTTACGCACTCCTCGCTGGGCTTTTCGACGACGATCTTACGATTCCTGCATTCCTTTTCGCTGAAATAGGCACGGATTGCGACCTCGTCTCCCTGTTCGTAATATTCCCTGTATTCTACCGGATTAAATACGATATCCCGGATAAAGTCGTCCTCGCTGTGATTTTTGATCGCAAGCTGTACATTGGGGGACTGTCCCGTAAAACTGACCTCAAGCTCCGAAAAAAGCTCCTCTACGGTAATTCTCCTTGCTTCCTCCAATCCGAAAGCAGAAAGCTCCTCTTCCGTACCCGTAATCCGGATATTCAGCTCTCCGGCTAAGGCTCTGTCATAGTTATAGCGAACTAAAACCCCCTCGCCGTTGCTCAGGCTGCTTTCCGGCGGGAGCACCGGCTCGATCGTATCGATGAAGCGGTAGTAATCCCGGACAGACAGCTCACCGCTCTTAAACAGGGTCCCCTCATATTTCTCAAAGGCCTCATCCAGCCTGCTCTGTAAAAGCTCTCTGTCAAGCGTTACCTCAAGAGAACCCTTTCCGTTATATCCCGTAAAACTTTTATTAAAGTATTCCGAAACCGCAATCTCCGCGTACGGCCTTTTGGACAGAAGCACCGAAAGAACCACAAAAACAATGGCCGCCAGGGCAAGGAGGATCGCCGCAAGCTTTACCGCCCTTCCGCTCTTTTTCCCTTTTCTCCTGCTTCTAGTTCTCAAGCCGGTACCCCTGCTTGACACCCTGCGCCAAACGCTTCATTTCCCTCGCCGACTCGATCACATTCTCCGTGACCTCCGCTCCCGAAAGCATTCTGGCAAGCTCGCCTGTGATCTCCTCCTCGGAAAGCCTTCGGACCGTCGTTTCCGTATGGTTTTCCCTCACCTGCTTCTGTATTTCATAATGGGAGTCCGCCATTGCCGCGATCTGGGGCAGATGGGTGATGCAGATCACCTGGGTCTTCCCTGAAAGAAAGGCTAACTTCTCCGAAACCTTCTGCGCCGTCCGCCCGCTGATCCCGGTATCGATCTCATCAAAGATCAGCGTCTCGATCTGATCTTTATCCGCAAGCACGGTCTTTAAGGCAAGCATGATCCTTGAAAGCTCTCCCCCCGAGGCTACCTCCGTAAGAGGGCGGAGCTTCTCTCCCGGATTCGTGGAGATCATAAACTCCACCTCATCCATTCCCTTTACCGAAAGCCTTTCCTCATCGCCTATAACGGTAATTTCAAACCGGGCATCCAGAAAATTCAGCTCCATCAACGACTGCGCGATCTTTTTTTCAAGCTCCTTCGCACCCTTTTTCCGAAGCTTTGATATCTGACCGGCAAGCTTTAAGGCCTTTTCCTTTGTCGTTTCGCAGCGGCTCTCCAGCTCCCTCAGATACGCTTCAAAATCTGTATACTTTAATAATAACGTCTGTTTTTCTTCAAGATTTTTAATAACATTAGTTATTGTATTCCCATATTTATTCTTCAGATGATTCAGCGTATTCAGCCGTTCCTCGGTCTGCGCAAACTCCTCCTCCGAAAACTCAAGGCTCTGCTCATATTCCGCTGCCGACCGGTTAAAATCGTTCATCAGGCTGTCGATATCCGTAAGCATCAGAATCAGAGAGCCGATGGTCTCATCCAGCTCCTCGACGGGCTTCAGCTTCGAAAGCGCCCGCCCGATCACAGAGCCCGCCGCGTTCTCGCTCTCATAGCCGCATTCCGCATACGCGGCGCCCACCGCTTCAAGGATCCGCCTTGCGTTTCTCATCCTTAAAAAGCGCCGTTCTAACTCCTCATCCTCTCCCTCCGTCAGCTTTGCCGCCTCGATCTCGTCGATCTCAAATTTCAGAAATTCCTTTTCTCTCTCCAGATTCGGCAGCTTCTCTTTTCCCTCTGAGAGCTCCTTCAGGCTTTCCCGGTACTCCTTCACCAGACCCGAAAGCTCGGAAAGAAGAGTCCGGATCTCTGTTCCGCAGTATTCGTCCAGGATCTCCAGATGTCTGCTTTTATTCAGCAGGGACTGATGCTCGTGCTGTCCGTGAAGATCCAGTAACAGAGAGGATACCTCCCGAAGTACCCCCGCCGAAACGGTTTCCCCGTTGATCTTCGCGCTCCCGCGCCCGCCTGAGATCCTTCTTGTCAGGACCACCTGATCATCCTCCAGATAGACGCCAAGCTCCTCAAGCTTTTCCCCAAGCTCCTTACTGTCAACGGTAAAGGTCAGCTCACAGAGAGCGTATTCCGCGTCCTCTCTTACGATATCCTTTGAGACCCGGCCGCCGAGCGCAAAGCTCACCGAATCAACGATCAGGGATTTCCCTGCTCCGGTCTCTCCGGTCAATACGTTGAAGCCCTTTGTAAAGTCCATTTCTACCTCATGGATCAGGGCAATATTTTTTACGTATAAATTTAATAGCATATGTTACATAACTCCTGTTACTTCAATTCCGGACGATTTCCTGAAGAATTTCCCGAACCTCCTTTAAGGCCTCCGGTGTCTTGATGGCGCACATGATCGTATCGTCTCCGGCGATACAGCCGACGATCTGGGGAAGCTGCATGGCATCTAAGGCTGCCGCGATCGCCATAGCCATTCCCGCCTCCGTCCGGATCACCAAAAGCTCACCCGCCGTATCCATAGAGGCAAAGCCGGCCCGCAGTACATCCGTATACCTTCCCTCGTCTCCCGCCGCCTCTTTTTTTTGCCTTGCATACTTCTGTCCGCCGTTTTCCGCAGGGACCTTGATGATATGCAGCTTGTTGATATCTCTGGAAACCGTTGCCTGGGTGACTTGAAAGCCGGACTGCTTTAAAAGGCTTGCCAGCTCCTCCTGCGTCTGGATCTCATATTCGTCGATCAGCTCCAGAATCTTTTCTGTTCTTGAATTCTGCATTTCCTTTATCCGCCAAGCTTTCTGGACAACAGATCCAGAAAGCTTTCCTTTCCGAGTCGTATCAGTCTGGTCTCCACCTCAGCGCAGCAGATCTCCACCTCGCTGCCCACTCCAAGCTTTGCCATTCTCCCTCCGTCACAGGAGACCCCTGCCTCATATTCCTGCGGAGATCTTCCGCCCAGTACCCGGATCCTTACGGTATCCTCCGCGGACAGCACGATGGCTCTCGTATTTAACGTATGCGGACAGATCGGATTGACGACGATCAGGCGGGCCGTTGGTTCTACGATCGGTCCCCCCGCCGACAGACTGTAGCCGGTAGAGCCGGTAGGCGTCGCTACGATCATTCCGTCCGCGTCATAGGTATTTAGCTTCCTGTCATTGACGATCAGCTCAAAGGAAACCGCCCGGAGACTTCCGATCCTTGAAATCACAACATCATTCAGGGCGTAATGCTGCTTTTCGCCCGCCTCTGTGCCCCGGAATTCTCCGGAAAGCATCATCCGGTTTTCTATTTCAAAATCCGATGCAAGAAGCCTCTCAAGCGCCGGTTCGATCCCGTCCTTTTCCACCTCTGTCAGATACCCGGTCGTCCCGAGGTTTACGCCTAACATCGGGATATTGCTGCCTGCTGCCCCGGAAGCGACCTGAATGAACGTCCCGTCGCCGCCGAGAGTAATAATGCAGTCGATATCCGCTTCATAGGGCTTTCTTTGGGACTCGTCCCTTCGTATCCGCTCCAGACTGCATTTCACATTGCGGGCCTCAAGAAAGCCAAGGATCCTGCCCGCAACCTTTAACTCCTTATCCTTTTCATCATTAACTACGATATGGATCTTCTTCATCTCTTTTTTCGCCGTAAAAAGTCTCGTGCGCCTCGTTTGTCACCTGTTCCGTAAGCTCTAAAAACCTCTGCCCGGGAATCCCCGCTTCTTTCTTTTTTTCAAGCAGGATCAGATATTCGATATTTCCCTCCGGGCCCCGGATCGGAGAACAGGAGAGTCCCGAAACGCAAAAGCCTGTAGAAAGAGCCGTCTGATATACCCCTTCGATCACCTCTTTATGGACCTGTCGGTCTCTTACGACCCCCTTTTTCCCAACCTTTTCCCTTCCCGCTTCAAACTGCGGCTTGATCAGGCAGACCATCCCTGCGCCCTCCCGAAGAAGAAGGTAAGCCGGAGGAAGTATCTTATCCAGGGATATAAAGGAAACGTCACAGGAAGCAAAATCGACAGGCTCTGAGATAGCATCGGCAGAAATATAACGAAAGTTCGTTTTCTCCATACAGACGACACGGGGATCGTTTCGAAGGATCCAGGCTAACTGACCGTAGCCCACGTCGATGGCGTAGACTTTTTTTGCGTTATTTTGCAGCATAACGTCCGTAAAGCCTCCGGTGGAAGCCCCGATATCCATACAGGTCATCCCCGACAGGGACAACTGAAACACAGCTACGGCCTTTTCCAGCTTCAAACCGCCTCTGCTGACATATTTTAACGGATTCTCCTTCACGGTAAGTTTACAGTCCTCGGGAAAGGAGGCGCCGGGCTTATCCTCTCTCTGGCCCGCTACAAATACATTCCCGGACATAATCAGCGCCTTTGCCTTTTCGCGGGAAGCGGCAAGCCCTCTGTTGACCAGGATGACATCAAGCCTGTTTTTCATGCCTGATCCCCGGATAACAGCGAAGCCTTGCGGCGATGGAATCCGCGTCGATCCCCGTCTCTCTCTTCAAAAGCTCAACGTTCCCGTGCTCTACATAGTCGTCCGGAAGAGCGATGTTTACAACCTCCAGATCGATCCCGTTTTCATCAATATATTCCCGGACCTGTTCGCCAAAGCCTCCGATCCGGACATTTTCCTCCATGGTAACCAACAGTCTGTGTCCCGTCTGGAGCTGTGCAAGCATCTCTGTATCAAAGGGCTTGGCAAAGCGGGCGTTGACGATGGTACAATGGATTCCCAAAGGGGTAAGCCGCTCCTTTACAAGCTCCGCTGTCTTAACCATACTGCCAAGCGCAAACAAAACGATATCCTCTCCAAGACAGATCAGCTCACTCTTTCCGTATTCGATCGGCGCCCTGTTGTCCTTCAGCCCGTCGTAGGCCTCGCCTCTGGGATAGCGGATCGCGATAGGTCCCTCAAACGCCACGGCAAATTTCATCATATCGGAAAGCTCCCACTTGTTCTTGGGTGCAAGGATACTCATATTCGGGATGGAGGACAGATAGGACAGATCAAAGATCCCCTGATGGGTCTCTCCGTCCGAGCCCACAAGCCCCGCCCGGTCGATACAGAAGACCACGGGAAGATTCTGGATACAGACATCGTGAAGGATCTGATCATAGGCTCTCTGCAAAAAAGAGGAATAGACCGCAACGATAGGCCTAAGCCCTCCCGCCGCAAGGCCTGCCGCAAAGGTCACCGCGTGCTGCTCCGCGATCCCTACATCAAAGAACCGGTCCGGATACATATTGGAAAAGCGCTTCAGCCCGGTCCCGTCCGGCATGGCAGCCGTGATCGCGACCACCTTTTCGTTTCTGGCCCCGAGCTTTGTCATGACCGTCGAAAAGACATCGGTATAATTCGATTTGACGCGGTTTACCAGGGGCAGCCCGGTCTGTATATCAAAGGGCTCCGCCCCGTGGAATCTGGCCGGATGCCGCTCCGCCGGAAGATACCCCTTGCCCTTTTTGGTAATGACATGAACGATAACGCATTTATCGATCTTACGGGCTTCCGTAAACATCTGCCTCATAGCCTTGACGTCGTGCCCGTCCACAGGCCCTAAATACGTCAGTCCCATATCCTCAAAAAACATTCCGGGTACAACCAGCTGCTTGAAGCCGCTCTTATAGCGCTTTAAGGTATCGACGACCCGCTCTCCGACCTTCGGCAGCTTCAGAAGATGGTCCTCCAGATCGGTCTTAAAATTCCGGTAGGGCTCCATGGTCCTTATCTTTCGAAGATACTTGGAAACGCCGCCTACGTTCTCCGCGATGGACATGGCGTTGTCATTTAAGATGATCACATAATTGGTTTTCAGTCTGGCCGCGTTATTTAAGGCTTCGTAAGCCATCCCCCCGGTCAGGGCCCCGTCGCCGATCACCGCGAAAACGGCATAGTCCTCTCCCTGTAAGTCTCTCGCCTTTACAAGTCCGAGACCTGCGGAAACAGAGGTAGAGCTGTGTCCGGTATCGAACGCGTCACAGTCGCTCTCCGCCCGTTTCGGAAAGCCGCTCATACCGCCGTATTTGCGCAGCCCGTCAAAGCCGTCCCGTCTCCCGGTCAGCAGTTTATGCGTATAGGACTGGTGCCCGACATCCCAGATGATCTTATCCCTGGGAAGCTCGGTAATCAGATGGAGCGCCATAGTAAGCTCCACCGCGCCCAGATTGGATCCGAGATGTCCGCCGGATTTACTGATCTTATTGACCAGAAACTCGCGGATCTCCTCCGCTAGAGCATCATAGTCGCTTTCTTCTATATTTTTTATATCATTTGGCTTCTGTATTCTGTCAAGCAGCATTCTTTCGTTCCCGATCCGAAAATGTGATCGTTTCGCAAACGATCCCCTTCTTTTTTATACAGTCTCAGACCGCAAAGCCCCAAATTGCCCTACGAGCGCCGGTCGATCAGGGACTTTGCCAGTTCATAGAGGAACCGCTGATCCCCGGGCAAGGCGCTGATCTGGTCAAGGGCCTTGTCGGAGTAAGCGCGTACATCCTTTTTTGCCTGCTCCATCCCCTTTAAGGTAACATAGGTGACCTTGTTGTTTTTAGCATCGGATCCAATAGGCTTTCCAAGCTCCTTCTCGTCCCCCTCCACATCCAGGATATCATCCCGGATCTGAAAGGCCATGCCGATATTCTCCGCAATCGCCGATATCTTAGCAACCTCTTTCTCATCTGCTCCCGCAAGGATCGCCCCGACAGTCATCGCGGCATCGATCAGAGCGCAGGTCTTCTTTAAAAAGATAAAGGAAAGCTCCTCCTCATTTACGCTAAGCCCCTGCTTTTCCGCCTGAACATCATAGACCTGCCCGCCGACCATCCCATAGATCCCGGCCTTGTCTGAAAGGCGGATAAGAGCATCCGCCGTCCGCTTAAGCTCCTCTCTGCTGTGACAGGAATCAAAGGCCAGAGCCGCTGTTTCAAAGGCATAGTTAAGCAGCGCATCCCCGGTAAGGATCGCCATCGCCTCCCCGTATACCGCATGCGTCGTCTTCTTTCCCCGCCGGTACAGATCGTTATCCATCGCCGGCAGATCATCGTGGACCAGAGAATAGGTATGGATCAGCTCGATCGCTGTCATAAAGCGCTCCAGGGCCGACGTATCCTCCGCTCCCTCGAACAGCTCATAGACCGTATGCATAAGGATCGGACGAAGTCTCTTCCCGCCGGCAAGCAGCGAATAGTTCATCGCCTCCAGAACAAGCCTCTGGCAGCCCTCTTCCTTAAGAACGCCGAACCGCCTTATGACCTGATCAGCATACGCCCGCTCCTCACTAAGCTTGTGTTCGAAATTCATCGACCTCTCCATTCTGCGTGACAGCCAGTACCTGCTTTTCCACACGGTCTATTTTTTCATTGCTCAGCCGGATGAGCTCAACCCCCTCCTGATAGAGCGCAAAGCTCTCCTCCAGAGGGAGCCCCTCTTCATCTAACTTCGAAAGCGTCTCTTCAATCCTGCTCAGGCACTCCTCAAGCGTCAGCTCTTTTTTTGTTTCCTCTACTTTGTTTGTCTCTTCCATTGTTTCTCCCTGTCAACGACCTCGATCCGGTTCACGGTTGCCTCGATATTCTTATTCAACAGATATAATAACAGGCTGTCTCCCTCCTGCACGGAGGAAGTCTCTGTCACGATCTTTCCCTCCGCTTCTACCAGCGCGTAGCCGCTCTTTAATCTTCGAAGCGGTGACAGACCCTCAAAACGCTCCGCCGCGATCGAGAGCCTCTGCCGTTTCCCTGCGATAAGGCGCTTCATCTGATCATCCAGCAGATCCCTCGCGGAATCCAGATACAGTCTCTTTTCGAAAAGCTTGCTCTTCGGATTCTGAGCTTCGAGCCGAAGCTTCTTACTCATCAGGCGGTTTCGTTCTATACTGATACGACCCTCAATCCTCCGGGTAAGATGCTCGTTCAGGCTGTTCAGCCGCTCCTCAAGCTCTGACACCGGCCATACCGTAAGCTCCGCGGCAGCCGATGGGGTTGGGGCCCTGAGATCGGCCACAAAATCCGAGATCGTCGTATCCGTCTCATGGCCCACCGCGGAAACGATGGGAATCCGACAGTCAAAAATCGCTCTGGCGACCGCCTCCTCATTGAATGCCCAGAGTTCTTCGATGGAGCCTCCTCCCCGGCCGACGATAATAACATCGACGCCATACCTCTCGAGCGCCCGGATACCGGAGACAATGCTTTCCGCCGCTCCCTCTCCCTGTACGGTTGCCGGGTATAGGATCAGCTGTACATAGGGATTTCGGCGTTTCGTAATATTGATGATATCCTGTATGGCAGCGCCCCCCGGAGCGGTAACCACCCCGATCGTCCCCGGATATTTCGGAACAGGCTGTTTATACGACGGATCGAACATCCCCATCTCACCCAGTTCCTTCTTCAGCTGCTCAAACCGTTCATATAAGGCTCCGATCCCGTCCATATGGATCTCTTTGGCGTAAAGCTGATACTTTCCTCCCGCCTCCCAGACCTCTACAGAACCGAGAACAATGACCTGCATACCGTTTTCCAGCTTAAAGTGCAGGCCGCGGCTTCGATAGGAGGAAAACATGACACTGGAAATCTGGCCTCCTCCATCCTTCAGGGTGAAATAGATATGGTTTGAGGAATGATATTTGACGTTGCTGATCTCGCCTTTAACATAAATAGAACGCAGCATATAATCCTGCGCGAACATGTTCTTGATATAGGAATTAAGCTGTGATACCGAATATGGATTCTGTATAGGCATACGCCGCCTCTTTTCCGGGGAAACGTTTCGAAAAACGTTGCCCTAAGTTCTGGCAATATTGGCAAGGACACCATTCACAAAGGCGGACGACTCCTCCTGCCCGTATTTCTTGGCAAGCTCCACGGCCTGGTCGATCGCAACGCCGACGGGAATATCCTCGTCAAAGAGCACCTCGTAGGTCGCAAGCCTAAGGATCGTCAGCTCGACCTTTCCCATCCGCTCAAGCTCCCAGCCCCTGGCGGACGAAGCGATAATGGAATCAAGCTCCGAAAGCTGTCCCCTGATCCTCTGAAACTTCTCCGTAATATATTCCCGATCCCTCTTTGGGATCTGATAGCTGATGCTGTCCTCTTCATCGGCATCGCTGTCAAAATAGAGAGAAAGCTGCTCCTCCATCTCCGAAGGCTCGTTAAACTCCAGCCGAAACAAGAGCCTGAACAGATGCTCCCTGATGTCCTGTCTCTTCATAAAAGACTTACTCCTGTCCGGAGGTATCTATTCCGGCGATACGGATCGCTACATCCTTGACCTCAAGGCCGGTCATGCTCTCGATGGAATTTTTAACACGCTCCTGGACCTTTTTGCTGGTGACCGGAATATTGTAACCATAATCCATGATCAGCGCCAGCTTGACCGATACGACGGAATCCTGCACCGTAACATTGACACCCTTTTGAAGCGAACGTACCCCGACCCTGCTCATCAGATCGTTGGTGATATTTCCCACAAGGCTCGCGACACCCTCTACCTCCGTCGCCGCGATCCCCGCGATATTTGCTACAACATCATCCGCGATCTTGATCTCGCAGATACAGTCCTGCGCATTCTTTCCCGCTCCGTTATCCAAATCCTTGCTCATACGCATCCTCCTTAGCCCGGATACTGTGATCGGTTTTTCTTCTATAACAATATACAGTATACCAGACCCGTTTTTTTTTGCCTAGTCTATAGATAGAAGATCAGTTCATTCTGATCATCGACCGTAACATAGCTGACCGATGTATTTAACAGGTAGCGGAAAATTTTCTGGTTCGTAAGCAGATAATCCATCATTTCCGCATAAACAGCTTCGTCAGAGCATTTCAGAGTGACCGTCAGCTCCATATTCTGATAGGCGTTATCAAAGGCCCTCTTCAGCCCCTCGTCGTCGATATAGGTAAAATACAGCCCCTCTCTGACATAATAATTCGATTCAAGAGAGCTGCAGTCCATAAGCGGAACGATCTCCTTGATACTGTGGGTCTTTAAGATCGCCTCCGTCGTAATGCAGAGATAGTCATAATTGATCTCCGGCTGCTTCAGATCGACGACCTCCTTGTCATAATCGGAAACCAGCTTATAGGAGGCATCCCCCCAGGTCGTATCGACGTGATAGTATTCGCCGTTCAGCCGGACGATATTCCAGACATGCGCCTCGGTCTCCTTGACGGTCCCCTCCACCAGCGTACAGAAAATCCCTAACCGGTTCAGAATATACTGCGTCGCCTTGGCATAGCCCTGGCAGACGCTTCTGTGGCCGACAAAAACGCTCAGCACATTCTGGTTGTTCGGCGCGTGAAGATCGTATTCAGTCGTCCGGATAATATATTCATAGACGCTCTTGACCTTCTCATAGTCGTCCGACCCCTCGGGGATCGCCGAAATACAGGCCTGATAGTAGCTTTCCAACTCGGAGAGCATTTCCAGTACCTGGGTCTGTGTCATGGTATAGGTCCCGTTCATGGTGATCTTTTCGATCACACCGTCTCTGGTATAGGTCTTGATCGTATAGCCCTTGATATAAAAGATCTCCGGATGATCGATCAGAACGCAGGAAAAGGCGTGATCGATCACATCCGTATCTACGCTCGACAAAATCACGTCCTCCTTGAAATTGACTAACAGGTCGTAGACCTCGTCATAGATCACTCTCTCGTCATCGGGAAGCATCGCGTAGGCATAGCTGTCAACAATACTGGACAGCTCATTGATCCGAAGTCCCGTCAGGGCATTGGCCGAAAGCCTCGCGGCGTTATTGACCGTTTCGAAATCCTCATCGTTGATCGTGATAACCGTCTGAGGCAGTTCCTCCTCAACGACATTGATCACATAGCGCTCATCCTCATCGCGGTAGCGGATCCGGTCGGAAATATCTTCGATGACCCCCTCCGCAAAGCTGCCCGCCTGGTAGGCAAAATCCTCCAACGCGTCCGACACCGAAGCGCATCCCGAAAGCCCACACATAGCAAACAAAAGGACAAGCCAGAGGACAAAAAGTCTTTTCCCCGATGCTTTCTTCATATGCTGTTTTTCTCTAGTTTCGCCCAAATTCCGCAAGCTCTAATCCTTCGTTTCTCTCAAGCGTCATTCGTACGCTCCAGCTGTTAATGAAAAGCAGTAACGGATTTCCCTTCAGATCCTGGACCTTTTTCATATCCGAGGTCCCCGTCAGCCGCTCAACATCCACACTGTCCTTATTTACGATCCAGCGGATATGCTCATAAGGAAGGTTTTCCAGCTTGATATCCACATTATACTCGTTTTCCAGCCGATATTTTAATACCTCAAACTGCAGAACGCCCACAACGCCTACAATGATCTCTTCTAAGCCCGAATTCAGCTCATGAAAGATCTGTATCGCGCCCTCCTGCGCGATCTGGGTAATACCCTTGACAAACTGCTTCCGCTTCATGGTATCTAACTGCCGGACCCTCGCAAAATGCTCCGGCGCAAAGGTCGGGATCCCCTCGTAGGCAAAATGCAGTCCCGGCGCGCAGATCGTATCCCCGATCGAAAAGATCCCCGGATCGAAGACACCGATGATATCTCCGGCGTAGGCCTCCTCCACGCTGTGGCGCTCGCTGGCCATAAGCTGCTGGGGCTGAGAAAGCCTGAGCAGCCGGTCCCCCTGGATATGGCGGACCTCCCTTGCCGCGTCAAATGTCCCGGAACAGATCCTCATAAAAGCTACCCGGTCTCTGTGCGCCTTATTCATATTCGCCTGGATCTTAAATACAAAGGCCGAAAAATCATTCGCAAACGGGTCGATGATCCCGGTATCCGCTGTCCTGGAAAGAGGCGGCATGGTCATCTTCAGGAAATACTGTAAAAAAATCTCCACACCAAAGTTCGTAAGCGCCGAGCCAAAAAAGACCGGCGTCAGATCTCCCTTTCTTACTCTGTCCTCATCCAGTTCATCGCTGGCACCGTCCAAAAGCTCGATCTCTTCCTGAAGGATCGATAGCGCTTCACCGCCAAGCACCTCAGAAAGCCTGTCGTCTTCGATCGGTATCAGCTCAACCCTTCCCTCCTTCGTTCCTTTTTCGGTATCGGAATAGGTCATGACCTGCTTTGTTACCCGGTCATAGACACCCTTGAATCTCTTTCCGGAACCGATGGGCCAGTTTACAGGACAGGTCGAAATCCCCAGTTCCTTTTCGATCTCATCAAGCAGCTCAAAGGTATCGTTGGCATCCCGGTCCAGCTTATTAATAAAGGTAAAGATCGGGATCTTTCGCATGACGCATACCTTGAACAGCTTTCTTGTCTGCGCCTCAACGCCCTTTGAGGCATCGATCACCATGACAGCCGAGTCCGCGGCCATCAGCGTCCGGTAGGTATCCTCGGAAAAGTCCTGGTGCCCCGGCGTATCCAGAATATTGATACAGTAGCCGTCGTATTCGAACTGCAGGACCGAGGAGGTCACGGAAATCCCTCTCTCCTTTTCGATCTCCATCCAGTCCGATACGGCTTTTCTCGCGGTAGCCTTTCCCTTGACCGAACCGGCAAGATTGATCGCCCCTCCGTATAATAAGAGCTTCTCCGTCAGGGTCGTCTTCCCGGCATCCGGATGCGAAATGATCGCGAAGGTCCTCCGACGTTCTATTTCCTTTTTTATTGTTTCAATTTCACCCATATTTCCATATCTCACTGACAATTATTAGCAGCATGCGTCAGCGAGCATTTACATCCTTTCCCGGTGATCCACTGACTTTTTTAAGCCCGAGTATCATAGCATATTTGTACGTCGGGTTTATCTGTTTTCAGCTTTCATTTTTCGATTTTAGCTCACAGCAATGATAACCGTTCACGCCCAAGTTCACATTTAAAAATGCCGCCCATCAAACAGCCTTATTCTATTTAATAACATATGCTATATAATTATAAGTTCTTCTAACCTCAGGTTTTATCATACTATATATCGTATGTTATTATATTCACCGATATGCTCCATGAATCAAACAATCATATATTATTATATTTAGAATAACGCCATTCCTGCAATATCGCCCGATATTCCGAGATACTTTAAGACCGTAGCTGCCGTATCCGCAAAGGTATCTCTCGTACCGTAATTCTTCGGCTCGATATTCTTTCCGTACATCAGAAGCGGGACCCGCTCTCTGGTATGATCCGTTGTTTTCAGATAGCTCGGATCGCATCCATGATCCGCGGTAATCATCAGGAGATCCTCCTCTCCCATCAGCTCCATAAGCTCAGGAAGACGTTCATCGAAATACGCGACAGCCTTCGCGTACCCGTCGATATCCCTTCTATGTCCGTAAAGCATATCATAATCCACGAGATTGACAAACAGAAGGCCGTGAAAGTCCTTTTTCATATATTCGATCGTCTTATTGATCCCGTCCTCGTTCCCGGCGGAGTAAACATACTCGCTCAATCCCTGACCCGCGAAAATATCATGGATCTTTCCGACGCCGATACAATCTAGGCCCGCGTTTTTTATAATATCAAGCATCGTACCTTTGGGCGGCAGCAGAGAAAAATCGTGCCGGTTGGTCGTTCTCTGATAGCTCCCGCTTTCTCCGACAAAAGGACGCGCGATCACTCTTCCGACACCATGCTTTCCCTGAAGAATCCTTCTTGCGATCCGACAGTCCTCATAAAGCTCCTCCAGGGGGACCACCGACTCATGCGCCGCGATCTGAAAGACCGAGTCAGCGGAGGTATATACGATCAGCTTCCCGGTTTTTACATGTTCGTCTCCGTATTCCATGATTACCTCGGTTCCGGAGTAGGGCAGATTGCAGAGGACTCCCCGCCCGGTCTGCTCAGAAAAAGGCTTGAGTACTTCCTCCGGGAACCCTTGCGGATAGGTCGGCAGCGGCTCATCGGAAATCAGTCCCGCGATCTCCCAGTGACCGATCGTTGTATCCTTCCCTTTAGAAGCCTCTGTAAGCCTCGCAAAAGCCCCTTTCAGCTCCGAAGCGGGCTTATCCTTTATATACTCCGTTCCGTCCAGATTAAAAAGCCCCAGAGAGGCAAGCTGCTCCGCTTTAAAATATGGACTCCCATAGCAGGCCTTAAGCGTATTCGTTCCCTCGTCGCCGAAATCTCCAGCGTCCGGCGCGTTTCCGCAGCCGAAGCTGTCCATAACGATCAATATGACTCTTCTATCCTTCATTTCCTTTCTCTCCGAAATAACCCTGATTGCAAAAGATACGTATCATTCTAGCATAGAGACACTCATTTTGCCACATCCACTTGGAATAACAATTTATATTTAACTGATTTGTCAGAAAATTGATCGCCTGAACCGATTATTGCAAAACTTTACTGACAAACCCCAGCAAAAATCTACAGTTTTATCCACAGTCACGGATTTTTGAGAAGAAAAACAAACGTTTTTACGTTATCCACAGTATCCACACTACAGAAAATGGTTTAAAATCAGCCTTCAGGAAGCTTTCTTCGGTTATCCACCGTAAACTTTAAATCATTTCTTAACAGCGAGCGTTACTGTGGAAAACATATTGAAATAACGAGAAATCCATACTAAGATTTTTCAGATTTACATAAGATAATAGATAATAACATATGTTATAATTATTGAATTACGACTTTTATAAATAGAATTCCTTCATGTAACAACTGCGACCTTAAAATCAGTCGTTACCGATGCGATTGAAATTATAGATTGCGCAGCCGCATCCGCTTGGCCGGAAATCTTTTTTATCGGCGGCCCTGCAATAAAGAAAGCCGGAGAAGCAACGTCTCCGGCCAATTCTTTTTTATCTCTTCATTTTAATATCGTATCGTCTTTCGAAAACATAAACATAAACGAAAACGAAAACGATAAAAAGCTTCGCAGCTAAGCTCGTAACTTTATCTTGCGTCCTTGATCGAGAAGGAAATACGTCCCATCTTATCCTTGCCGAGGCATTTTACTTTTACCTCATCCCCTAAGGTCAGGACATCCTCTACGCGGTTGATCCGCTCTCTTGCGATCTTTGAAATATGGACCATTCCTTCCTTGCCGGGAGCAAACTCGATGAAGGCTCCGAATTCCTTGATGCTGACGACCTTGCCCTTATACATCTGGCCTTCCTCGAAATCCGTAACGATGATCTGGATCAGTTCGACCGCCTTATCCATCATCGCCTGATCGGTACCGCAGACGGAAACGCAGCCGTCGTCCGTAATATCGATCTTCACACCGGTCATATCAATGATCGCGTTGATCGTCTTTCCGCGCTGTCCTACTACATCTCCGATCTTCTCCGGATCGATCTTGATCTGAATGATCTTCGGAGCGTACTCGTTTACGGTCGGTCTCGGCTCAGAAATCGCCGGCTTCATACAGGTATCCATAATGAACAGTCTGGCCTCTCTGCATCTTGCGATAGCACCCTCTACGATAGGCCTTGTCAGACCGTGGATCTTGATATCCATCTGGATCGCGGTAATACCGTCCGTCGTACCCGTTACCTTAAAGTCCATATCCCCGAAGAAATCTTCGAGACCCTGGATATCGGTCAGGAGTACATAATCGTCATCCGTATCACCTGTTACCAGACCGCAGGAAATACCGGCAACCATCTTCTTGATCGGAACGCCTGCCGCCATCAGGGACATACAGGACGCGCAGGTCGAAGCCATGGAGGTAGACCCGTTACTCTCAAAGGTCTCCGATACGCAGCGGATCGCGTAGGGGAATTCCTCCTCCGAGGGCAGTACCGGGATAAGCGCCCGCTCAGCAAGCGCGCCATGTCCGATCTCTCTTCTTCCCGGGCCTCTCGAGGGCTTGGTCTCGCCAACCGAATAGGACGGGAAATTATAATGATGCATATATCTCTTGGCGACCTCGTTCGAATCCAGGCCGTCCACCTTCTGCATCTCCGAAAGCGGAGCCAACGTACATACATCGCAGATCTGGGTCTGGCCTCTCGTAAACATCGAAGAACCGTGGACTCTCGGAATGATATCCACTTCCGCGGCCAACGGTCTGATCTGTGTGATCTCTCTGCCGTCCGGACGCTTATGATCCTTTAAGATCATCTTCCGGACCGTCTTCTTTTCATACTGATAGATCGCTTCTCCGAGAACCTCTAACCAGTCCTCCTTCTCAGCGAAGGCTTCCTTTAATTTCTCGGTGATCTCGGAAATATTTCCCTCCCGGACCTGCTTATCGTCGGTAAATACCGCCGTCTCCATTTCCGCGGGAGGGACGATCTTCTTCATCTCCTCAAACATCTCCTCCGGAATCGCGCAGCTCACATAGGTATGCTTCGGCTTTCCGACCTCAGCGACGATCTGATTGATAAACGCGATCAGCTTCTGATTGATCTCGTGCGCCATATAGATCGCTTCGATCATCTTTTCTTCCGGAATCTCATTCGCTCCGGCTTCGATCATAATGACCTTTTCCGCCGTCGAAGCGACGGTCAGGTTCAGATCTCCGACCTTCCATTGCTCCTGATTGGGGTTGACGATAAATTCTCCGTCCACCATACCGATCTGAGTCGTCGCGCAGGGTCCGTCAAACGGGATATCGGAGATACTGGTCGCGATAGAGGCTCCAATCATGGCAACCAGCTCCGGTCTGCATTCGGGATCTACCGAAAGCACCAGATTATTCAGGGTACAGTCATTTCTGTAATCCTTCGGGAACAGAGGCCGCATCGGACGGTCGATGACCCTTGAGGTCAGGATCGCGTTTTCAGAAGCCTTCCCCTCTCTCTTGTTAAAGCCTCCGGGGATTTTCCCTACGGAATACATCTTTTCTTCATACTCGACGCTCAAGGGGAAGAAATCGATCCCCTCTCTCGGCTGCTCCGACGCAGTAGCGGTACAAAGAACCGTCGTATCGCCATAGTGCATAAAAGCCGCGCCGTTGGCCTGCTTGGCAACTCTTCCGATATCCACCGTAAGCGTCCGTCCGCCAAGCTCGATTGAATAGCTCTTATAATCCATTCTTCTCCATCTTCTCCTATCTTCTCAAACCAAGCTGCTTAACGATCTCACGGTATCTCTCAATATCCTTGCTCTTAAGATAATCCAACAGCCCTCTTCTTCTACCGATCATCTGATACATTCCTCTAGCGGAATGATGATCTTTCGGATTCTTCTTCAGATGCTCGGTCAGCTCACGGATCCTCTCCGTGAGAACGGCTACCTGCACCTCAGGCGAGCCGGTGTCGCCCTCAGAACGGGCAAACTTCTTCATGATTTCCGTCTTTTTTTCTTTCGTGATCATTTTTGATTCCTCCTGAAATTTTCATTCGCCGTCACCGCGGTTTGGTTGGAGCCTCCGAAACCCCAGAGACGGTAAAAAACAACAACGTTTAAATAATATCACACTCTCCTAGCTTTGTAAAGCCGCCGCGTACGCAATATTCGTGGCATGATCGGCCACTCTTTCAAGGCCTGCGATCACATCGGAGTACAGCATACCGGCCTCCGGAGTACACTCGTTCCTTGTCATCCGGTCAATATGCGACTGAAGATACTCCCGTTCCTTCCCGTCGATCTTCTCTTCGATCTCCTCGACCTCCTTCAGATGATCCGAATTGTTGGCAAACATATCGATCGAATACTGTAAAACCGTATTTACCATATCAAGGAGCGTCCCCATTTCTCTCTGGGCCTCCCTGCTGAATTCCAGCCCCTTTTCCTTCCTCGTTACAGCCGCGTCCGCGACATTCTCCGCATGGTCGCCGATCCGTTCCAGGTCATTGACCACATGGAACAGGCCGCCGATATAATTCGCGTCGTCCACTGGCAGGTTGATCTGGGAAATCTTGACTAAATAATCCGTGATCGAATGATTCAGGAAATTGATATTCTGCTCGGTCTCATAGACCATATCAATATCCTCTTCGTCGAGAGTGATCAAAGCGTTCATCGCCCGATTCAGATTTTCGCTGGCAAGAGTCGCCATCCGCTCTAACTCCTTTGTAGCCTCAAGGACTGCCGTAGCAGGCGAAAAGATGTTCGTCGAGCCGATGAATTCAAGCTTCATATTCTCTCTGTAGCCGACCTTCTTATCCTCTCCCCGGACAAAGAAGTAGGTCAGCTTAACGAGCTGATCGGAGAAGGGCAAGAAGATGATGACCTGAAAGATCTTAAAGAGCGAATGGGCATTTGCGATCTGTCTGCCGATGTTCTCCCCGGAAATTGCCTCCAAAAGGCGGACAAAGGGATCCATGGCAAACGCGAGAATAATAAAGAGAACGATCACACCGATTACGTTGAATAAAAGCTGTATCATCGCGGTCCGTTTCGCGTCCTTCTTTCCGGACATGGACGCAAGTAACGACGTACAGCAGCCGCCTAAAATACAGCCGAGAATACAGTACAGGCTGATGGGAACCCCCAGGAGCCCCTGATTTGCCATTAACAGAATAATACTGACCGTGACGGATGAGGACTGAATGATCGCCGTGACCACCGTACCGATCAGGATCGCTAAAAACGGATTCGAAAGCTCCGAAAGAAAGGCCGGGACAGCAGGGATCTCCTTGACATTCATCATGGTCTCGGACATGATCGAAAGTCCCATAAACAGTACGCCAAAGCCCGTCAGGATCTCCCCTGCCTTGGCGGCCATATCGGTTTTTATAAAATAGAGAAGAATAACGCCAAAGAAGATAAAAGCCGGCGCATACTGAGAAAGATTAAAGGATACTAACTGGGAGGTGACCGTCGCGCCGATATTCGCTCCAAAGATCACGCCCACCGCCTGATAGAGCGTCATGATCCCGGAATTTACAAAGGTAACGACTAAAAGCGTACAGGCACTCGTACTCTGCACGATACCGGTAAAAACGATACCTACGAGCATCCCGGTAAATTTATTTGTTGTAAAGATCTCCAGTATTTTACGCAGCTGTGCGCCGGCTGCCTTCTCAATCCCCGAGCTCATAACATTCATTCCGAACAGGAACAAGCCCAGTCCGCCGCATAGCGTTAAAATGATGGAAGAAGCCATTATTCCTCCTTATATATAGAAAGCTCACTGGCGAAGACAGTGAGCTGCGCGAAAAAGCGGTCACGAAGTGACATTTATACTCGCGAACGCAATTAATTGCCGTTTTTGATAAAGTAAATGTACTGAAATTGCGTTTGCGAGTCTGGTTGATCGGCAACGAAAAGTGTTAACCAGTATACCTTACGCTTTTTCTGCGCATAAAATATTATTTATAGTAAATCCGCTTTCATTTATGTTGGCATTTGAAGACTACTATGCGGATTTACTATAAATGATCTTTATGCCACTCTCTTCCTGCTTCAATATCCTCAAGAAGCCCTGATTTCAGCGCTTCAAGCGAGCCGAAATCCTTCTCGGGCCGTACATAGTGATAGATATAGACAAGCAGCTCATCCCCGTAGATCTCCCGGTCAAAATTGTAGATATAGGTCTCGACCCCGGGCACCTTTTTTGTACCCCCGTCCCTTGGCACTACTGTCGGCTTTACCCCGATATTTGTAATGGAACAGTATTCAAGCCCCATATGGCGGACTCTTGAATAATACACGCCGCTCCCCGGCATCAGCTTCTCCGGCTTCGGAAGCAGATTCACCGTCGGCATCCCGAGGGTCCTTCCCAGTCTCTTTCCGTGTACGACCTCACCGTAGAACATATAGGGAAGCATCAGCATTCGGTTCGCTTCCTCGATATTGCAGGCTGTAATCTCCTCCCTGATCCTTGAGGAGCTGATGGGCTCTCCTTTATACTGCTCCTTTTCAACGACAAAGGCCTGAAAGCCCCCGTCTTCCTCATATTCCCTCAGAAGGCTGATATTTCCCGCGCCCTTGTGACCAAAGCTCAGATCCGGCCCGCAGACGACAGCCTTGGCTTTCAGCCTGGAAAGCAGGATATCTTCTACAAAGGCTCTCGGAGGGATCGCCGCGGTCTGCTCATAAAAGGGAAACTCAATCAGGCAGTCGATATTCAGCAGATCAAAGATATAGCGTTTTTCGTCCTTTGTCGTCAGGACCCGGTCATTTAGCACCCGATCCTTACCAAAAGGAACAGAGGACTTCTGATCAAAGGTAAAGATTACGGTCCGAAGGCCTTTCTTTTTGTACTCATTCATCCTTCGAATGATCTTTTCATGGCCCTTATGGATCCCGTCAAATTTCCCGATCGCAACGACGCTGTCCCATGGCAGTTTGAAATCGGTCGTATCCTGAATGATCTTCATACTTTCCTAATCCGAGCAGGGAAACATTTTATACGCTTCCAGACAACTGTTTTTCTTCGAATAACGATATACCCCGGCAAAACGTCCCCCAGGCTCATACACCCGAACCAGCTCGCCGTCCGAAAAGGAGTTTCCCGCGATCCTCTCCGGTACGGCGTTTCCGTTTCGGACCAGCCGTTCAAAAAGCTCTCTGTCTTCCTTACGGATCTGACTGATCTCGAGTTTCCGATGCTCTGAGAAAAACTGTTCAACCGGGATCAGGACCTTGAAAAGCTCTCCGCGCTCACTAAGCCCTTCGATCTCCGACAGCGTTCTTGCCTCTTCTCTGACAAAGTTCCCGGACCGGGTCCGAATCAGACTCTCTAAGGTCCCTCCGACCAAAAGACGCTCCCCGATATCGCTGCAAAGAGTCCGGATATAGGTCCCCTTCGAGCAGCTTACGAGAAAGCTGACTCTCGGAAGCTCCATCGAAAGGATCCTTAGCTCTAAAATCCTTACTCTTCTGCTTTTCCGGTCGACCTCTTTTCCGGCTCTTGCAAGCTCATAGAGCTTCTTTCCTCCGACCTTGACTGCGGAATACATCGGCGGAAGCTGATCATATTCCCCGATAAAGCTCTCCATACAGCTCTTTACGCTCTCCTCCGACAAGGCGGCAAGAGCGTCCTTTTCCGCACGCCTTACAACCGTCCCCGTCACATCCTGCGTATCCGTCTCTTCGCCCAGCAAAAGAACCGCCTCGTACTCCTTCGTCGCATCCGTAAACGTATCGCACAGCCTTGTCGCGCTGCCGATACAGACCGGCAGGACTCCCTCCGCCATAGGATCCAAGGTCCCGGTATGTCCGATCCGTTTCTGCCCGAGTATTCTTCGAAGCTTTGCCACCACATCATGCGAGGTAAAGCCCTGCTCCTTATAGATATTTAAAACTCCGTCCATAACAAATCCCGAAACTTAAAGCTGTTACTGCACAGGATCAAGCTGTTTTACGATCTGGGCGGAAAGGTTATTTAAGACATCATAATAGGTACCGTTCATCGTACATCCGGCCGCTCTGACATGGCCTCCGCCGCCGAAAAGCTCCGCGATCTTAGCCACATCCACCCTGCCGTTAGAGCGCATGCTCACCTTGTATTCCAGAGAATGCAGCTCATACATAAAGATCGCCACCTCTACGCCTCTTGTGACCCGAAGCTGGTTGACGATCCCGTCCAGATCCTTCGGCCCGAGGTTATAAAAATCCATTGTTTTTCGGTTCACCGCGCCGGCAATACACCTTCCGTTCATAAAGAGGATGCTCTCCATCAGCGTCCTTCCGAGGATCTGATTCTGAGCGTAGCTCTTTCGATAGAAGGTTTCATCTATAATCTCCGTCCGGTCAAAATCATAATCGCAAAGCTTTCCTACGATCTCAAAGGAACGCCTGCTCATACAGCTGTACTGAAATACCCCGCTGTCGTGGACGATCCCGGTAAAAACAGCCTTAGCGACCTCCGCGTCCATGTACTCATCAAGAAACAGCGTAGCCAATACCTCTGAGGTAGAGCTTGCGCCCGGCTCGATCAGGTTCACGTCTCCAAGGCCGTTATTTGAGATATGGTGATCGATACAGATCGAGCGGTCCGCCTCCTGAAACAGACGCAGCCCCTCCCCCAGACGGTCCAAAGAGCTTACGTCGATCGAAAAGCAGACATCCAGCTTTCGGATCGTATACTCTGAATCGATCTCATCATAACCCTTCAGATAGGAAAATATTTCCGCCGGCTTTTCCAGATAAACCGTTACGCGTTTTTCCCGATCCTTATATACATTCTCCAGATAAGCCTTTAAGGCCAGACAGGAGCCGACACAGTCGCCGTCAGGCCGGATATGTCCGATGATCCCGATCTCGCCGGCTTTCTCCGTCTCCCTTATCAAATCAATCATTTCCGTTAACCTCGTCAATCAGCTTTGACATCTTTATTCCGTATTCCGAGGAGGTATCCAGGATAAATCTGAGCTCCGGCGTATTCCTGAGGTTCAGGCGCTCCGCCAGCTGATGCCTGATAAAGCCGTCAGCGCTCTTTAATCCCGCCATGGTCTCCTCCTTCTTCTCATCGTCCCCAAGCACCGACACATAGACCTTCGCAGTTTTCAGATCCGGCGCTACCTCCACATCGGTCACGCAGGTCATGGGAGCGATCCTCGGATCCTTGATCCCTGCCCGGATAATATCCGCCAACTCTCTCTGGACCTCGGAATTGATCCGGACATTCTTTCTGCTGTTCTTTCTCATTTTCTCGGCACCTCTACCATCTTATAGGCTTCCACGAGGTCTAACTCCGCGATATCGCCGAAGTTTTCAAAGACCAGACCGCACTCATAGCCGGCCTTGACCTCCTTGACGTCGTCCTTGAAGCGCTTCAGAGAAGCCAGATTTCCTTCAAAGATCTGGTCTCCGCCTCTTGTGATCCGGACCATGCAGCCTCTCTCAAAGACTCCGTCCAGAACATAGGAGCCGGCGATATTACCGATGGCGGAGGCCTTGAAGATCTGGCGGATCTCCGCATGGCCGATCACCTTTTCCTCATATACAGGCTCCAGCATACCCTTCATGGCCGCCTCAACGTCCTCGATGGCCTGATAGATGACCGAATACAGCCTCAGATCTACGCCCTCTGCCTCTGCGATCCCCTTTGCCGTAGCGTCCGGACGGACATTGAAGCCGATAATGATCGCGTTGGAGGCGCTGGCAAGAGTTACATCCGATTCGTTGATCGCGCCGACCCCGCCGTGGATTACGTGAACAACGATCTCGTCGTTGCTCAGCTTTACAAGACTTTCCTTCACCGCCTCCACGGAGCCCTGCACATCCGCCTTGACGATCAGGTTCAGCTCCTTCAGATTGCCCTCTTTAATCTGTGAGAACAGATCCTCCAGGGACATCTTCGACTTTGTATCGTCAAGCAGCTTCATCTTATTCTGCGCGATAAAGGTCTCAGCGAAGTTCTTGGCTTCCTTATCGTTCTCCGGGGAGATAA
This sequence comes from Lachnospiraceae bacterium, assembly GCA_017444015.1. Lineage (GTDB taxonomy): Bacteria > Bacillota > Clostridia > Lachnospirales > Lachnospiraceae > UBA2868. The sequence goes on from JAFSXN010000146.1 coordinate 33,552, forward strand.
AGATCTCACCCGCTCCCGGAACGTCGTTCAGACCCAGGATCTCAACCGGTGTTGAAGGGCCCGCTTCCTTGACTCGTTTCCCTTTATCGTCGATCATCGCTCTGACCTTGCCGTGACACGGCCCGCAGGCGATGAAATCTCCTACCTTTAACGTACCCTTCTGAACAAGCAGCGTCGCAACCGGACCTCTTCCCTTATCCAGTTCCGCCTCGATCACGACACCTCTGGCCTTCCGCTTCGGGTCCGCCTTTAATTCCATGATATCCGCCGTCAAAAGGATCATCTCCAAAAGCTGGTCGATCCCTTCTCCGGTCTTTGCGGAAACCGGTACAAAGACGGTAGAGCCTCCCCAGTCCTCCGGGATCAGCTCGTACTCGGACAGCTCCTGCTTTACCCGGTCCACATTGGCGCTGGGCTTATCGATCTTATTGACCGCGACGATGATCTCGATCCCTGCGGCTTTCGCATGGTTGATCGCTTCTACGGTCTGCGGCATTACGCCGTCATCCGCCGCTACAACCAGGATCGCGATATCCGTCGAGTTCGCGCCTCTCATACGCATCGCCGTAAAGGCTTCATGGCCCGGCGTATCCAGGAACGTGATCCTTCTGCCCTGGGTATTGACCACATAAGCACCGATATGCTGGGTAATTCCCCCGGCTTCCTTATCAATCACATGGGTCGAGCGGATCGAATCCAGAAGAGAGGTTTTTCCATGGTCGACATGACCCATGACGCAGATAACGGGAGGCCTCCTGACCATAGCGCTCTCATCCTCCGCATCCTCCTTCAGAAGCTCCTCGATGACATCCACGACCTCCTCCTTCTCACAGAGGATATCGTAATCGACAGCGATTTCCTCCGCCTGCTCATAGGAGATCTCCTGATTCACGGTCACGACTTTGCCCTGCATAAAAAGCTTCTTGATGATCGCTGCCGGCTGGAGCTTCATCTTATCCGCAAGCTCCTTGATGGTCAGCACCTCGGGAAGCGTAATGACCTTGATCTTTTCCTCGACCTTGACCTCAGCCTTCTTCTCCTGCGGCTTCTCCAGCTTGTTCTTGGTCCCCTTTACAGGCTTGCCGCCCCGGAAGCCGTCCTCGTTAAAGTTATGCTGATCCTTTTTCCGTTTGTCCTGACCCTGTCTTCTCTTATCCTGATCGTTTCTCTTCGGCGGCTCCGACTTATCCGAGCCTGCCGTATTCGTTCCGCGGTTAAAGTCCTGACCGCCCTTCGGACCTACGATCCGGACGTTTCGCTCCCTGCCGCCGCCTGATCGATTCTCTGAAGCTCCGTTACGATCGCGGCCAACACTGCCAGAGTCCCTGTTAACAGCAGTACTCCTCTGTACAGCCTGTGTATCTTCCTTTCGTACCTCTTTGGCAGCAGCTTCAGCTTTAACAATTTCTTCGCCAACACTCTTTACCGCTCCTTTATCCTGCTTCGGCCGGACAGTTCCCGTATTCCTGATCGGCCTCTGCTCCTGATAGACTAACTGTGTCTGCGACCTGGGAACGTTCGGCCTTATCAGCTGGCTGGTATTCGGCCGTCCGGAGGTCGACTGATTCCGGTTTCCCTGCCCAGGGCGATTTCCGTTTCTTCCCTGATTCTGTCCGCCCGGTCCCCGGGATTGGGAATTCTGCGGATTGCTTACAAAGATCAGGGATTTTTTCTTCTTCTGACCCTCCTGCGGACGTTTCTTTGCCGCCTCGCCGGGCCTCTCCTCATTCCTTCCCTTCGCAGGCTTTGCTTCCCGCCCCGGAGCCTCCTTTGACTTTGCTTCCTTAGACGGGGCCTTTGCCGGTGCTTCCTTCGCGGGATTCTCCCTTACAGGCGCATCCTTTGCCGTGATCTCTTTCGCGGCCGGAGCCTCCTTTTCCTTAGCTTCGGAGGGAGTCTCCTCCTTTTTTGCTGCGGGAGTCTGCTTCTTTTCCGGGGTCGCTTCAGGCTTTACAGCAGCCTTTTGTTTCGTCTGCTCCCCCGCTTCCTTCGGCTTCTCCGCGGCCGTCTTCTTTATCCCAAGAGCCTGGCTTACTTTGTCCATCTGCTCTTCATTGATAGAGGATGAATGTGTCTTCCCGGTGACTCCCAGCTCTTCCAGACAGGTCAGTATCTCTTTATTATCCTTTCCGATCTGTTTTGCAAATTCATTTATTCTCATCGCTACCTCCGTTAACCTTCTGAATCGATGCTTCCTGCTCCCGGTCGATCAGCTCCCTGATCCGTTCGGCCAGTCCCTGCTCTGTCACAGCGACACAGGCTCTGAAATCTCTTCCGATCGCCCATCCTAACGTATTCTTATCCGCATAGCTTCGAAACGGTACTTCATAAAAGGCACAGCTGTTTCGGAACTTCTTTTTCGTGTTCTCAGAGGCATCGTCCGCTACGATCACCAAACCCGCGCTTCCGTTTTTGACTGCCTCCTCCGTTTGGAGCTCTCCGCTTTTGACGTTCCCGCCTCTCTGGGCGATCGAGAGCATCGATAAAATTCTGTCCGGTTTATTTCCCATTTAATCCTCAGCTTCTTCCCCGCTTTCCGTCTCGTCCTCTACAGCGTCAGAAACCTCTTCCTCCGTTTGCTCCGCGGGCTCCGTATCTCCGTCATACTCCTCTTCAAAGTCTTCTTCATACTCGCCATCGTAATCCTCGTCATACTCCTCATCTTCCTCGTAGTAGTCCTCGAGGCGGAAGCCCGGAGCGTCCTTGGCCTGCTCCTCATCCTTGATGTCGATCTTAAAGCCGGTCAGCTTGGCCGCAAGTCTCGCATTCTGGCCCTCTTTTCCGATGGCAAGGGAAAGCTGGTTCTTGGGAACGACGACCTTCGCCGCTTTTTCATCCGGATCCGCGATTACAAAGACCACCTTCGCCGGAGAAAGCGCGTTCTCGATCAGGATACCGGGATTGTCATCCCAGTTGATGATATCGATCTTCTCACCCTTCAGCTCGTCAACGATGGCATTGACCCTCGTTCCGTTCATACCGACGCAGGCTCCGACCGGATCGACATCCGGATTATTGCTGGCGACGGCGATCTTCGTCCGGCTGCCGGGCTCTCTGGCAATCGCCTTGATCTCGACGGTCCCGTCCCTGACCTCGGTCACCTCTGACTCAAACAGCTTCTTGACAAGCTCGGGATGGGTCCTGCTGACTAAGATCCTGGGGCCCTTGTTCGTATCCTTGACCTCGTAGATATATACCTTGATCCGCTCCGTAGGCCGTAAATGCTCACTCTTTACCTGCTCATTCTCCGAGAGGATCGCGTCGGCCTTTCCGAGATCAATACTGATATTTCTTCCGATATAACGCTGTACGATACCCGTCACAACGTCCTTTTCTTTTTCATTGAACTGGCTGAAGAGGGCGTTTCTCTCCTCTTCGCGGATCCGCTGCAAGATAACGTTCTTGGCGTTCTGGGTAGCGATCCTTCCAAACTCCTTGGATTTCAGCTCTACCTCTAAGGTATCCCCCACCTGGATATTGGGATCCTCGGCTCTCGCATCCGCAAGGGTGATCTGTGCCGATTTGTTCTCTACCTCGTCCGCGGAGGCCACGACCTCCTTGTTCGCGATGATCCGATACTCACAGGTTTCCCTGTCGATCGTTACCGTGACGTTATCCGCGCCGTAGTGATTCCGGTACGCCGTCTTTAAGGACGTTTCGATAGCATCAAAGAGCGTTTCGCGGCTGATATCCTTTTCCTTTTCCAGAAGATCCAGCGCTTCCATTAATTCCGTGTTCATTTTTCCCTTTCTCCTCCCGTTTAAAGTTCAAAAGAAAGCCTTATGACCGCAAGTGATTTGATTTCCAGAGTACGGTCTGTTCCTTCTATATTAACCGTTACCGTTTTGTTTTCCTTATCATAGGAAGTAAGGACCCCCTCGTATTGCTTGTTCCCGCTCTCGTCCGCCTTATAAAACGACAGCTCGACCCTTCTTCCGACGGAATTTTCAAAATCCCGCTCTCTTTTTAAGACCCTTCCAAGCCCCGGAGAGCTGACCTCCAAGGTATAAGCCTCCGCTATATAATCATTTTCATCTAAAAGGTCCGAGATTTTTCTGCTCACCGAGACGCAGTCGTCGATCGTCACCCCGGAGGGCTTGTCGATATAGACCCTGAGATACCATTCCGAGGCTTCCTTCAGATACTCCACATCCCAGAGCCCAAGCCCCTCCTCCGCTAAAACCGGAAGGATCAGCTCCTCCGTTTTCTTCTCGATCTCTTCTTTTTTTGCCATTCCGACACCTGCCCAAAAAGAATCCCCTGCGCGGCCCTGTGAATCGAGTAGGAGGACGTTTTTCCTTCCTGCTCGCCCCAGCGATAAACAAAAGAGTGGACCGCCGTCCACTCTCTAACTACTCAACTACAACTTTAAGGATTGTAGCACCATTACCTGAAAAATGCAAGCATTAATTACGAAAGCCAAAAACCCTACTCCGCCTTGATTTCCTTCCACAGCTCGCTCATCAGCTCTACCGTATCGTCCTCAAGCTGAACGCAGACTTCACAGTTCTCCATAGCGCTCTCCGGCGGGACCAGAGTCTCATCGTTTCTTTCCTCCTCCGAAAGCGAGGCGATGACAGCCTCGTTCGGCGTAGAGTAATAAATATATTCAAAATTCATCTTCGCGATATCCTCGCGGCAGGTAAAATCCAGAAACTGCATGGCCGCGTCCGGATCCTGACAGTTTTTGCTGACGCAGAAGCAGTCCATCCACACATTGGAGCCCTCCTTCGGCACAACATAGGTCAGATCCTCATTGTACTCATGCCCCAGGTAGGCCTCTCCGGAATAGACTAAGGACATGATCGCGTTGCCGGCCACCGTCTCGTCTCTGGCTTCATCTACCAGATAGGCCTGCACATCCGGCTTCTGTTTGATCAGAAGCTCCGCCGCCTCTCTCAGCTCCTTCTCATCGTTGGTATTGACGGAATACCCCAGATATTTTAACGCCGCCATAAAGGTATCCCGCATACTGTTCTGCATGATGATCTCTCCGGAATACTGTCCGTTAAACAGGACATCCCAACTGTCTACCGGAGCCTCCACTCTCGTCGTATCGTAAAGGATCCCAAGGGTCCCCCAGAAGTACGGGATCGTATACTCGTTTTCGGGATCAAACGCGCGGGCAAATTCGTTGTAGCGCTCCCCGATATTGTCCCGGTATTTCATAGCGCTGTGATCCAGCTTAACCAGTTCTCCTTCCTTGATCAGCCGTTCCAGCATATAATCCGTCGTACAGAGCAGGTCATACTTGATCGCGCCGGATTTGTATTTCGTATACATTTCCTCGGGTGTCAGGGCTTCCTCGTAGTTTATTTTGATCCCGGTCTCCTCGGTAAACATTTCCAGAGCGTCCGGATCATAGTACTCTCCGTAATTTACGATCGTAAGCTCTCTGTCTCCTTCGCTCTTTTTTCCGCAGCCGGATAAGAGCAGCCCCAGGCCCAGCATAACAACTGCCTTTTTCAGTCCTCTTTTCACTCTGCTTTGTTCTTTTCTTCTACTCACTTTGAATACTCCTTTGCTGAATACAGGCTGACCTAACGGCCTCCTTCTTCCTTTCCCGCCGCATGATTTGAAATCAGCAGGATCACGGAAACAAAGAGGAAAATCAGGGTCGAAAGGGCGTACAGCTCGGGCTTGATGCCCTTTCGGATCTCTCCGTAGATCATGGTCGATAAGGTATTGACTCCGGCTCCCTTGGTAAAATATGTGATCACAAAATCATCCATGGACATGGTAAAAGCCATAAAGAATCCGGACAGGATCCCTGCGGACAGCTGCGGAAGGATCACCTTAAAGAAGGCGTAGACCGCTCCCGCTCCCAGGTCCCTGGCGGCCTCATAGATATTGACATTCATCTGCTGAAGCCTTGGCATGACACTCAGGATCACGTACGGGATGTTGAAGGTAATATGCGCAAGCAGCACACTTCCGAAGCTTAAGGGAATAAAATGGACAAACCACAGCATCAGAGCGATGCCGGTCACGATATCCGCGTTTAACATCGGGATATTTGTAAAAACCATCATCAGTTTATAGCGCTGTTTTGTCATGGCATTGATCCCAAGGGCTCCCGTCACTCCGATCAGGACCGCGATGACCGCCGACAGAAACGCAAGTGACAGGGTCGTAAAAAGCGCTTCCCGGATCTGGTTATTGGAAAAAAGCCGCGCATACCAGTCCAGCGTAAAGCCGCCCCAGGTTACCCGGGATCTGGAATTATTAAAGGAAAGGACAATGAGCAGGACGATCGGCGCATAGAGAAGCAGCGTAATAAAGCCGATATAAAGGCCGCTCAGAATATCCTTTATCCGCTCTACCATATCGCCGACTCTCTCCCTTCCACATTATTTTTTGAGGTAAACGCCATTCCGATCAGGACAAAGAGCATCAGAGCCACGGAGATCCCCGCTCCCAGATGCCAGTTGGCGCTGGTAATAAACTCCTGCTCGATAACATTTCCGATCAACTGCAGCTTCCCTCCGCCCAGGATATCCGAAATCACAAAGGAGGTCATAGACGGAACAAAGACCATAACGATCCCGCTTAAAAGCCCCGGTACGGACAGCGGCAAAATGATCCGGAAAAACACCGTAAGGCTTCCCGCCCCCAGGTCTCTAGCCGCCTCAATCACATCCTGATCGATCTCCATGATCGAGTTAAAGATCGGCAGGATCATATACTGCAAGTAGTCATACACCACGCCGATCATGATCGCGGTCCCGGTATTTGCCACCGCAACCGGCGCAAAGCCAAGTTTTGTCAGCAGAAAATTCAGGACTCCGTTATTGGAAAGGATCATCTGCCATGCAAGGATCCTGAGGATAAAGTTCATCCACATCGGAAGGATGATGATAAACAGCGCAAAGCCTCTTCTCCCCAGGCCAAGTCTTCGCATGGCAAGCACCATCGGGTAGGCTAACAGGATACAGATCACGGTACAGCCCGCGGCGATTTCCAGGGAAAAGATAAACGCCTTCCAATGCACCGGCGAAAAAACTGCCAGGATATTCTGCGTCGTAAAACGGCCCGCCTCGTCCGTCAGAGCATACTGAAAGATAACGATCAAGGGAAGGATCGTAAAGGCCGCGATCCAGATCGCGTAAGGCGTGGCAAACCACCTTCTCTTATTGGAGGTCCGGGTCTTATTCATCCTTTACGACCTCCGCGTCCTCCGACAAAGGCTTATGCATGATCTGGATATTATCCGGCAGAACCGTGATTCCTGCTTTCGTTCCGGGAATCGCGGGATTGACGCTCTGGATCATCCATTCAAAGCCCCGGATCTCTACCTTGATCTCATAGTAGGCCCCTTTAAAAATAACGGAAAGGACAGTGCCGGAAAGCAGTCCGTCCTCCGGAGCCGTCAGCTCCAGATCCTCCGGTCGGATCACGACGTCCACCTTCTCGTTTGTTCCGAAGCCGGTATCCACACAGGGAAACTCTACCCCCTGTATTTCCACCAGACAGTCCCTTCGCATGATCCCGTCGATAATATTGCTGTCGCCGATGAAATCCGCTACAAAGGCGTTCTGCGGCTCGTCATAGATATTCTTAGAGGTATCCGCCTGCTGAATGATTCCCTTGTTCATAACGATGATCCGGTCGGACATCATCAGCGCCTCCTCCTGATCGTGGGTCACATAGAGGAAGGTAATTCCTACCTCCTTCTTGATCTTGATCAGCTCCCGCTGCATATTATGGCGAAGCTTCATATCAAGGGCCCCTAAAGGCTCATCCAGTAAAAGTATTTCCGGCTCATTGACGATGGCCCGGGCAATGGCGACTCGCTGCTGCTGCCCGCCGCTTAAGGAATCAGGGCTCCGCTCGGCGTATCCCTCCATATTGACGAGCTTCAGAGCGTAGTCAATCTTGTCATGGATATACTGTCTGGTCTTCTTCTTTAATTTCAGTCCGAATTCGATATTCTCCCGTACCGTCATATGCGGGAACAGAGAATATTTCTGGAAAACAGTATTGACGCTTCGTTTTTCCGGAGGCAGAAGCGTAATATCGCGTCCCTCAAAAAGCACCCGGCCGCTGTCCGGCTTTACAAAGCCGCCGATAATACGGAGGGTTGTCGATTTTCCGCAGCCGGAGGGCCCAAGCAGAGTTACAAACTCATTGCGCTCGATCTCCAGACTGAAATTGTTCAATATTGTTTTCCCGTCAAAGGACTTGCTGATGGCATCCAATACCAGGATCTTTTCGGACATAGTTCAAACCTTATCTGAAAATATGACCGTTTATAATACCGCGGTCTAAATATTATGTAAACTAACCATTATTAAAAGCTGGGAGGTGAGCTGATCCAGAGGAACGTTGAAACTCTCTTGCCTGCGGAGCTGATCTGATGATTCTTCGTCGCCGGATAGAGGAAGGAATCCCCTTTGTGTATCACCATACTCTTTTCTCCGTAGGTCAGCCGGATCGAGCCCTCTAAAACATAGCCGAACTCTTCTCCCTCGTGGGGCTTGTCCGGAGGAAGACTTTCTCCCGGCATAAGCCTTACAAGCGTCGGCTCCATGGAGGAGCGCTGAGCCGTAGCTACGAGCCAGCTTATCACATTCCCCTTTTCATCTTCCTTTTCAAAATAATCCTCTCTGGGAAAAACGATCTGAAGATCATCGTCCTCATGAAAGAAATCCGAAAGGTTTGAGCCCAGGCACTCGACAATATCCATAAGTGTCGTAACGGACGGAGCCGTAAGTCCTCTCTCCAACTGAGAGATAAAGCCCTTTGTCAGCTCGGTCCGGTCCGCAAGCTCCTCCTGGGTCAGTCCGTTCTGATTTCTGAGATTCCGTATTTTAGTACCTATCTGCTCTTCGATACTCATTTCTCCTCATCCTCCCGATGTATCGAATTTAGAATTACTAAATATTTTGTTTACCGTCATTTCATTATACTCATACTAAACTGAAAGTCAAGTATGATTAATTAGAAAAACCGGTCAGGCATGCTTCCCTGACCGGCTCTGTAAGATAAGGAGCAAATCGCATTTTTTAAACGATTCGCGAGTCTATGTTAAACCTCCAATACTTGTTATATCGTAGAGATCGTTGGCGTGATATCCTCTAAAATATCCAAAAGAATCCGGACGGTATCAAGGGAGGTAAACATCGTTACCCCGTTTCGGATCGCCTCGCTTCGAATCGCGACTCCGTCCTCGTAATGGATCCCGGAGAGGATCGCGCGGGTATTGATGATATAGCTGACATAACCGGCCCGGATAGAGCTAAGGATCTCATCGCTTCCCTCGCTGAGCTTTCCCCGGATCCTGGTCCTGATCCCTCGCTCCTTTAAAAAGCTCCCGGTCCCGACCGTCGCCTCGATATTAAAGCCCAGATCGTAGAATCTTCGGATCAAAGGCAGCGCCTCCTCCTTGTCCTCATCCGCCAGAGTCACGATCACCGTCCCGTATTCCTTCATCTTGATGCCGGAGGCCTGAAGCGCCTTATACAACGCCCGCTTAAGGCTTCTGTCATAGCCGATGGCCTCTCCCGTCGACTTCATCTCCGGCGACAGATAAGCGTCCATACCGTTCAGCTTCTCAAAGGAAAAGGCCGGTGCCTTGACATACCACATGGTATCCGATGCTTTATCAGCCCGCCCGAAAGTCCTGACTGTAAAGTCATACCCCTGCGCTTTCAGCGGCTCCCCTAACATCACCCTGGTTGCGATCTCTACAAGCGGAACCCCCGCGGACTTTGAAAGAAACGGAACCGTCCGGGAGGCCCTGGGATTTACTTCGATAATATAGACGTTATCCTCTTTATCAACGATGAACTGTATGTTATAAAGCCCCTTGATCCCAAGAGCTAACCCCAGCCTCTTTGTATATTCCCGGATTATCTCCTTAACTCTTTCGGAAAGAGAATACGGCGGATACACACTGATACTGTCCCCGGAATGCACACCTGTCCTCTCCACAAGCTCCATGATCCCGGGCAGGAATACGTCTTCTCCGTCGCAGACCGCATCGACCTCCACCTCCTTGCCGACGATGTACCTGTCGACTAACACCGGCCGTTCGGTATCGATCTCCACGGCGCTTTTCAGATACTTCGATAACATTTCCTCATTCGCGACGATCTCCATCGCTCTTCCGCCGAGGACAAAACTCGGCCGTACAAGGACCGGGTATCCGATCTCTTTCGCGGCCTTTATACCATCCGGGATATTCGTAACCGCAAGCCCTTTAGGCTGCGGGATTTTAAGGCGCTTTATCACCGCTTCAAAGGCATCCCGATCCTCCGCCATAAAGATTGCCTCCGGCGTCGTTCCGATGATCTTTACCCCTCTCTTCTCAAGCGGCTCCGCCAGATTGACCGCCGTCTGCCCCCCTAAGGAGGCGATCACCCCAAGAGGCTTTTCCAGCTCCCAGATATTGCAGATGTCCTCTGCGGTCAGCGGCTCAAAATACAGCTTATCCGCCGTCGTATAATCCGTTGAAACGGTTTCGGGGTTATTGTTGATGATAATGGCCTCATAGCCCATCTCGTGAATGGTCTTGACCGCGTGCACGGTAGAATAGTCAAACTCTACGCCCTGCCCGATTCGGATCGGCCCCGAGCCCAGTACAATTATCTTTTTATTCTCCGACACCACCGATTCATTTTCTTCCTCGTAGGTCGAATAGAAATAAGGTACATAGCTTTCAAACTCCCCGGCGCAGGTATCGATCATCTTATACACCGGGAAGATCCCATAGTCCTTCCTGGCCTGCCAGATCTCCTCCTCCGTATGGTTCGTCAGCTCCGCGATATAGGCATCGGAAAAGCCCATACGCTTTGCCGAATAAAGAAGCTCCCGCTCAGGCAGCATCCCCCCGGATACCTGTTCCAGCTGTTTTTCAAAATCCACGATCCGTTTGATCTTATCCAAGAAAAACAGATCGATCCGCGTCTTCTCATAGATCACCTGCGGATCCGCACAGAGCCAGAGAAGCTCCGAGATCGCGTAGATCCGGTCGTCCGTCCCCTCCTCGATATAATGTAAGAGCTTTTCGACCGCTTTCCGCCGATCCTGTTCCTTCTGTTCTTTAGGAGCAATATCCGCCCCCGTTCTTTCCTCCGAACCAGGCTGCTCACTCACAAGATTCTTCACATCAAATTTCGCGAGATGGATATGATTCTTTCCGTCCTCCAGAGACCGGATCGCTTTTAAAAGACTTTCCTCAAAGGTCCGCCCGACACTCATGGTCTCTCCGGTGGCCTTCATCTGCGTAGAAAGCACGTTGGAGGCCAGGGTGAATTTATCAAAGGGGAATCTTGGCAGCTTCGTTACAACGTAATCCAGAGACGGCTCAAAGCAGGCCGGCGTATTGGCAAGTCTGATCTCATCCAGGCGCATTCCGATGGCGATCTTTGCGGATACTCTGGCGATCGGATAGCCGGTGGCTTTGGAGGCCAGAGCCGAAGACCTTGAAACCCGGGGATTGACCTCGATGACATAGTAGGCAAAGGACTGCGGATCTAACGCAAACTGAACGTTGCAGCCGCCCCTTACCTTGAGCTCCCGGATGAGTCTTACGGCGCTGTCCCGAAGCATCTGATATTCCCTGTTCGTCAGGGTCTGGCTCGGCGCGACGACGATGGAATCTCCGGTATGGATCCCGACCGGATCGAGGTTTTCCATATTGCAGACCGTAATGACCGTATCGTTATCGTCCCGGATCACCTCGTATTCGATCTCCTTATAGCCCCGGATGCTCTTTTCCACCAGAACCTGGCCCACGGGAGAAAGAGATAGGGCATGCTTCATTCTCTCCGCCATCTCCTCCTCGTTATCGGCAAAGCCGCCGCCCGTTCCGCCAAGCGTAAAGGCAGGCCGAAGGATCACGGGATAGCCGATCCTTTCCGCTGCGGAAAGCCCCTCTTCTATCGTAGAGGTAATAAAAGAGGGAACCACCGGCTCCCCAAGCTTCTCACACAATTCCTTAAACTGCTCCCGGTCCTCTGCCCGTCTGATACTTTCGGCATCGGTTCCAAGAAGCTCGATCTCACATTCAGACAGTACCCCCTTGTCATAGAGCTGTAAGGACAGATTTAAGCCCGTCTGGCCTCCCAGTCCCGGAACAATGGCATCCGGCCGCTCATACCGGCAGATCCTTGCCAGATACGGGAGGGTCAGAGGCTCCATATACACCTTGTCCGCGATGCTGTGATCCGTCATAATCGTAGCAGGGTTGGAATTCGCCAGGATGACCTCGTAGCCCTCCTCCTTTAACGCTAAACAGGCTTGCGTTCCCGCGTAATCAAATTCCGCCGCCTGACCGATCACGATCGGCCCCGAGCCTATGACCAGTACCCGCTTAATATCGGTTCGTTTTGGCATGCTCTGCCCTCCATTCTTCCATCCAATCCACAAAGCTCTGAAACAGATACGTGCTGTCCTGCGGTCCCGGAGCGCTCTCCGGGTGATACTGTACGGAGAAAAGCTTTTCCTCCTCGTTCCAAAGTCCCTCGACCGTTTGATCCAGGACATTGCGGTGCGTTACCAGAAGCCCGGTTCCCGCCAGTGACTCCTCATTCACTGCGTAACTGTGATTCTGGCTGGTGATCTCTATCCTCCCGGTCCTCTCATCTCTGACCGGATGATTCCCTCCTCTGTGGCCGAATTTCAGCTTGAAGGTTTTCGCTCCGCAGGACAGCGCAATTAGTTGATGACCAAGACATATTCCGAAAATGGGGAGCTTTCCCCGTAACTGCTTTAAGGCGGAAATTACCTCGGGAACATCTGTCGGATCCCCGGGGCCGTTTGAAATAAACACACCATCGGGAGACAGCGACAAAATCTCCTCCCCAGGTGTATTGAAGGGTACGATCGTAACATTACATCCATGACGGTTAAGTAGTCTTACGATATTGGATTTCATCCCGCAGTCGACGGCAACGACGGAAAACCTGGGATTCGAAGTCCTGCTGTACCACTTTTTTTTACAGCTGCACCGTTTCACCGCATCGTGGGGCACCGGCGTCCCCTGTATCCGGCGTATCCCTTCCGAAACAGGCAGGGAAGCGTCTGTAACAAGTACCCTTCTTGAGCCCAGATCTCTGATGCTCTTAATCAGCCTTCTCGTATCGACCCCGCAGATCCCCGGAACACCGTTATCCGAAAGGAGCTCTGACACCGTCTCCGTCGCCCGGAAATTCGAGGGATTCTCGTCCAGATCTCTGACAATAAACGCGGAGGGCGAGACCAGCTTGCTCTCAAAATCCTCGTTATTGATCCCGTAATTTCCGATGAGCGGATAGGACATCACAACCGCCTGATCCGTATAGGAGGGATCGGAAAGGATCTCCTGATAGCCGGCCATGGAGGTATTAAATACGATCTCACACACAGCGTCAGACCGAGAGCCGTATCCCCACCCGTAATATTCGCTTCCGTCCTCTAAGATCACCTTTCTGTCGCAGGTCATCGCTCTTTTTCCTTACCCCCGTCTTCCCATGTTTCCATCGAAGCCTGTACAAAGCGCAGAAAGATCGGATGCGGACGGTTGGGCCTCGATTTGAATTCCGGATGATACTGTACGCCGAGATAAAACGGATGGTCCCTAAGCTCTATGGTTTCTACAAGCCTTCCGTCCGGCGAAAGCCCTGAAATCACAAGCCCCGCCCCTGTCAGGACCTTACGGTATTCATTGTTGAATTCATAGCGGTGGCGATGACGTTCACTGATCTGTCCGCTCTGGTAGCAGGCTTCCATCAAAGTCCCCGGCTCAATGACACAGGGATAGCTTCCAAGCCGCAGGGTCCCGCCCTTATCGACCTCCTCTGACTGATCCGGCATAAAATCGATCACCTTATGCTTCGACGCTTCCGTAAATTCTCCGGAGCAGGCATCCGTAATCCCCGCGACGTCTCTTGCAAAGGAAATCACCGCGATCTGCATGCCCAGACAGATCCCGAAATAGGGCACCCGTTCCTCTCTGGCAAAACGGGCCGCAAATAGCATCCCGTCCGTCCCCCGGTCGCCGAAGCCTCCCGGCACAAGGATCCCCTGCGCTTCCTTTAACCTCTCCCGGTAATTCTCCTCATTCAGATCCTCGGAATCGATCCAGAGGATCCGTACGTGGGTATTGAGAGCAAAACCCGCATGGGTCAGGGCCTCCGCAACGGAAAGATAGGCATCATGGAGCTTCGTATACTTTCCGACCAGGGCGATCGTCACCTCGCCCTCCCTGCCCCGGATCCTGTGGACCAGCTGCTCCCATTCGGAAAGCTCCGGCTCTTTTACCTTAATTCCAAGCTCCCTGCACACCACACCGGAGAAATTGGAACTCTCCAACATCAACGGCGCTTCATACAGATTATCTAACGTCCGGTTCTCGATCACACAGTCCTGCTTGACGTTACATAACAACGATATTTTATGAAAGATATCCTCCTCTAACGGCTCATTGCACCGTAAAACGATGATATCCGGCATGATCCCCATCCCCTGAAGCTCTTTTACCGAATGCTGGGTAGGCTTGGACTTATGCTCACCGGAGCCGTGCAGATAGGGAACGAGGGTGACATGGATAAACAGACTATTTTCCTTTCCGACCTCTAAGGAGATCTGCCGGACCGCCTCTAAAAACGGCTGAGACTCGATATCTCCGATCGTTCCTCCGATCTCCGTAATTACTACATCCGCGTCGGTCTCTCTGCCGACCCGGTAGACAAAGTCCTTGATCTCATTCGTGATATGGGGAATGACCTGTACCGTAGAGCCCAGGTATTCTCCCCGCCGTTCCTTATTCAATACCTGCCAGTACACCTTTCCGGAGGTCAGATTGGAGTAGCGGTTCAGATTCTCGTCGATAAACCGCTCATAGTGGCCGAGATCCAGATCCGTTTCCGCCCCGTCTTCCGTCACAAACACCTCACCGTGCTGGTAGGGACTCATGGTCCCCGGATCCACATTGATATAAGGGTCCAGCTTCTGTGCCGCGACCTTCAGCCCTCTCGCCTTTAGGAGCCGTCCGAGGGAAGCCGCCGTGATCCCCTTTCCAAGACCCGAAACGACCCCACCCGTAACAAAAATGTACTTTGTCATGTTGTTTTCTTCTCTCTATATTTGATGAATGATTCCACGGATTGTTCCGCACTTCGTGCTCCCACAATCCTCCCTATATTCGGATTCTGTGGGGCCCCTACCCCACGCCATCCTCATATCTGGGCGGGTCATAAAGTCACTCTCCCACTGGAAAACAAGTTTTCCGTGGGAGATGACTTTTGACCCTGGAATCATAGATTTGTATATCCCATTAACGCCTCATCGACCGCTCTTGCCGCTCCTCTTCCCTCCGCGATGGCCCGGACCACAAGCGACTGCCCGATGTGCATATCACCCGCTGTGTATACACACTTTTTCGAGGCGGAAAACTGACCGGGCGCTGTTTTTACATTGGTCCGTCCGTCAAGCTCGATCCCGAAGCTCTCCGCTACATATTTCTCGTTCCCTAAGAATCCCGCTGCGATCAATACAAGCTGTACCGGAACCTTTTTCTCCGAGCCCTCCACAGGGACCATATTCATCCGTCCGGTCTTTTCGTCCCTCTCAGGCTTTAAAGAGATCAAAACCGCTTCCTTCAGATTCCCCTTTTTATCCTTGATAAATTCTTTAACCGTCGTCTGGTATACCCGGGGATCCTCTCCGAATTTCCAGATCGCCTCCTCCTGACCGTAATCCACCTTTAAGATCCTTGGCCACTCCGGCCACGGATTCGAAGCAGTCCTCTCTGCGGGAGGCTTTGGCATCATCTCAAGCTGTGTAATACTCTTTGCTCCGAGGCGGATACAGGTCCCGACACAGTCGTTTCCGGTATCCCCGCCGCCGATCACAAGCACATCTTTTCCGGCCGCAAGCTCCGTGGGAGGGTTCTTAAGATCCGAATCCAGCAGAGCCTTTGTGACCTGTCCCAGAAAATCCACGGCAAAAAAGATCCCCTTCGCGTCTCTTCCGGGAACCTGTAGATCCCTGGGATTTGACGCTCCGCAGGCTAAGATCACACTGTCGTACTCCTTGAGAAGCTGCTCTGCGGAAAGCTCTTTTCCGACATCCACCCCGGTAAGGAAATGCACACCGGCCTTTTCCATAACAGCGATACGTCGGTCGATCAGCCGTTTATCCAGCTTCATATTCGGGATACCGTAACGAAGCAGGCCACCGATCCGATCCTTCCGCTCATAGACCGTTACCTCATGTCCCCTTCGGTTTAAAAGCTGTGCCGCGGAAAGCCCCGCAGGTCCGCTTCCGACGACCGCCACCTTCTTTCCGGTCCTGACAGCCGGAGGCTCCTCCTCCACCAGACCGTTTGCGAAGGCATATTCGATCACCGCCTTTTCATTTTCTTTCGTAGAAACCGGAGCATCGCGCAGACCGCAGGTACAGGCCGCCTCACAGAGCGCCGGACACACCCGGCTGGTAAATTCCGGAAGACCGTGCGTTATGGACAGCCTCCGATAAGCCTCCTCCATTCTGCCCCGGTAAACGAGATCATTGATCTCCGGAACAAGATTTTTAAGCGGACAGCCCGAAGCCATTCCGGCAAGCATCGTCCCTGCCTGACAGAAAGGGATCCCGCAGTCCATGCATCTGGCCGCCTGCTTTTGCTGCTCGGACAACGGCAGACTCTCGTGAAATTCGAGAAAATCCTGTACCCGTTTCTCCTCGTCCCGGACCTCTCCGTCCTGTCTTGTATACTCCAAGAACCCAGCTGTTTTTCCCATCGCTTCTCTCCCGTTATCAACCTACAAACTCTTTGAAGGCCTCTATCTTTGCTGCCTCCGGATCCGCCCCCTGCTCCTCGCTCTTTGCGATCAGCCGAAGCATCTTCTGATAATCAGAAGGAATGATCTTTTTAAAGCGCGGAACATATTCCTCAAAATTCTCTAAGATCCTCTTTCCCTTCTTCGAGCCCGTAAGCCGTACATGTTCGCCGATCTCCCGTCTTAACTCCTCGAGATCGCTCTTATGCTCTACGCTCTCCATCTTTACGAGCTGTTTATTCAGATTCCGGTAAAGGTGATTCTCTTCATCCAGGACGTAGGCGATCCCGCCGCTCATACCTGCAGCAAAATTCTTGCCGGTAGGTCCCAGGATAATTACCAGGCCGCCTGTCATATATTCACAGCCATGCTCGCCGACTCCTTCTACGACCGCCGTCGCCCCGGAATTACGGATACAGAACCGCTCGCCCGCCATACCGGAAATATAGGCTTTCCCCGAGGTTGCGCCGTATAAGGCAACATTTCCGATGATAATATTTTCTCCCGGATCATACCTTGCTTCTTTAGGCGCATAAACAGCTAACTTCCCGCCTGATAAGCCCTTTCCGAAATAATCGTTGCTGTCGCCGCAAAGCTTTAAGCTCAGGCCCTTTGGGATAAAGGCCCCAAAGCTCTGTCCTCCGGAGCCCGTACAGTTTACGGTTATCGTATCCTCAGGCAGCCCCTCCGGATAACGCCTCGTGATCTCCGCTCCAAGCAGTGTCCCAAAGGTACGGTCCGTATTTGTTACTGACAGGGAGATCTCGGGTGTACTAACAAATTTTGGGTAAAAAGGATTCCCATATAGCGACCTCTGGTTCACCCAAGCGAATTTATTAATGCTTCATCTACATCATTCCAGTTGCCTGATTCATATTTTGTTTTGAGGGTAAGCATACCCTG
>JAFSXN010000147.1 GCA_017444015.1 Lachnospiraceae bacterium
GGAGATCGATCTGAACCGGGCGGAGGAAGCAAAGATCCGGGCGGAGCGAAGGCTTGCGGAGAGGGAGCTCGGATGCGATCTGAACCGGGCAACGCTTGCTCTGAAGCGTTCCGCAGCCAGAATTGAAGCAGTAAAATAACAATGATTTTTCATAGGATCAGACCCGGAGATACTGTGTATCTTCGGGTTTTTTTCATAGTTTCTCATTGAAATATACTATCGTTTCTGTTATACTAACCAACGCGATTGAGCAGAGCTTCTGAGAATCCTCAGCTTCTCTGCCTGACCTCGCCGACAGTTCATTTGTACCTTCCTGTCGTTAAGTAAAACCGGGACTGCTGCCAATGGGAATCTCTTTCCACTGGTCTGTTGCTTTGCGGTTTGCAAAGCTTTTTTTATGCGCAAAGACGCGTTTTCGAAATTCGGAGAATCATATGAAAGCACTTGTTTTATTCAGCGGCGGGCTCGACAGCTCGGTCTGTCTGGCGCTTGCCGTAAAGGAATACGGGGCCGGTGAGGTCCTGGCTCTTTCGATCTTTTACGGACAGAAGCATAGGAAGGAGTTAGAGGCATCAGAAAAGCTGGCCGCCTATTATGGAGTAAAAAGGATCACCCTCGATCTGGGGGAGATCTTCAAGGGCAGCAGCTGTACGCTTTTGGAGGGTTCCGAACAGGAAATACCTCACGAGGAGTACGGGGAACAGCTTGCAAAGACCAACTGGGCTCCGGTCAGTACCTATGTGCCCTTTCGAAATGGCCTGTTCCTGTCCTCTGCGGCGGCGATCGCTCTGAGCAGCGGATGTGAGGTCATATATTACGGAGCACATGCGGATGATGCTGCCGGAAATGCCTACCCCGATACGAGCGTTGAATTTAACAGCGCCATAGCTGATGCGATCCATATCGGCAGCGGAAAAGCCCTGAGGATTGCCGCCCCCTTTATCGGCAGATCCAAGTCAAGTGTTGTGGCAGCCGGTAAGGAGCTCGGGGTTCCCTTTGAGATGACCTGGAGCTGCTATGAGGGACAGGAAAAGGCCTGCGGGATCTGCGGGACCTGTCTGGACCGTATCAGGGCCTTTAAGGAAAACGGTTTAACGGATCCGATAGAATATGAAAGAAACGGGGGTAATGCAGATGCCGAATGAACTGCTCTTTGCTGCCACGGTCCTGATCTATTTGGGAAGTGTTCTCGGGCTGTACAAATTCTTTGGAAAAAACGGACTCTATGCCTTTGCCATCTTCGGAACCCTGCTTGGGAACATTGCCGTCTGCAAAAACGTAGATATCTTCGGAGTCAGCACAACCGCGGGTAATGTTCTGTACGCTTCTACTTTTCTGGTAACGGACATCCTTTCGGAAAAGTACGGAAAGAAGGATGCTGCAAAGGCGGTCGCCTACAGCTTCTCGGTCATGATCCTCTGGATGCTTGGCACACAGCTCATCCTCTGGTTTACACCGAACGAGAACGATTATATCAATGAAAGCTTAAAGATCGTCTTCGGCCTGGTTCCGAGAATAACGGCCGGGAGTCTGGCCGGCTATATCTGCAGCCAGAATCTGGATGTTTTTCTTTACCACTATATTTGGGGAAAGACAGGGAACAGCAGGGCAAAGCTGTGGCTTCGGAACAACGGGAGCACCCTGACGAGCCAGCTGATCGATACCGTGATATTTACCTTCATCGCGTTCTGGGGAGTATATCCGAACAGTGTATTTTTCAGTATTCTGATCACAACCTATCTGTTTAAGGCTCTGGTTGCGCTGCTTGATACTCCGTTTATGTACTGGGCGAGAAATATGACACCTCTGCCGGAAAAGGAAGGATGAGCATGAGAGAAAAAGAAGATCTGACGTTATTGGGAAATAAAAAAACAGAGTACAGTATGGACGGATCGTAGTCCATGCTGTA